>CAZHRQ010000156.1:0-6104 GCA_964535075.1 uncultured Rhodobacterales bacterium
CTCGATTTCCTCGCACTGGTTCAGGTATTCGGCGGTGACGCCGAAGCGGCCGGAGGCCACCTGCTTGATGGCCGAGTTGGCGTTGTCGCCCTCGGGCGTGGGGCGGAAGCGGTGGGGATCCTCGCCGCCCTCGCCGGACACGGACTTGGCGCCGATGCGGTTCATGGCCACGTTCAGGTGGCCGTGGGCCTCCGGCGACAGCGCGCCCAGGGACATGCCCGGGGTAACGAAGCGCTTGCGGATGGCGGTGATGGATTCCACCGCGTCGATCTTCACCGGCGCCGGAGAGGAACGGAAGTCCAGCAGGTTGCGCAGGTTGATGGGCGGCAGGGCCTTCAGGCCCTCGCTATAGGCGCGATAGGTTTCGTAGCTGTTCTTTTCCAGCGCCGTTTGCAGGGTATGGGTGAGGTTGGCGTCATAGCCGTGCACCTCGCCGCTTTGGCGCACCCGGTACAGCCCCCCCACGGGGAGCGGCGCCACCTTGTCCTGGCCATAGGCCTTAAGGTGGTTCTCGGCCACCTTCTGCTGGATCCCGCCCAGGCCGATGCCGCTGATGCGGGAGATCATGCCGGGGAAGAAGGCGCTGACCAGGGTGCGGGACAGGCCCACCGCCTCGAAACAATAACCGCCGCGATAGCTGGAAATGACCGAGATCCCCATCTTGGACATGACCTTCAACAGGCCGTCGCCCACCGCCTTTTTGTAGCGTTGCAGGCAGTCCCCCAGGGCAAGATCGCCGAACAGCCCCCGGGCGTGGCGGTCGGCGATGGCTTCCTCGGCCAGATAGGCGTTGATGGTGGTGGCGCCCACGCCGATGAGCACGGCGAAGCATTGCACGTCCAGGCACTCGCCGCTCTGAACATTGAGCGAGGTGTAGGTGCGCAGGCGCTGGCGCACCAGATGGGTGTGCACGCCCCCGGCGGCCAGGATCATGGGCACCGGCGCCCGGCCGGGCCCCACGTTGCGATCGGTCAGGATCAGATGGGTGCAGCCACCGCGTACCGCCCGATCGGCCTCGGCCTCGATGCGGCTCAGGGCGGCGCGCAGGGCGCCCTGGCCTTCCGAGGGATCGAAGGTGCAGTCCACCTCGGCCGCCGTGTCGCCCAGGTGACGGCCCATGGCCTCGAACTCGGCGGTGGTGAGCACGGGGCTGTCGAGCTGCAACAGCTCGCACTGGCCCACGCTCTCTTCCAGGATGTTGCCCAGGTTGCCCAGGCGGGTGTTGAGGCTCATCACTCGCCGTTCCCGCAGGGAGTCGATGGGCGGGTTGGTCACCTGACTGAAGGCTTGCCGGAAGAAGTGGTGCAAGCCGCGATAGTGGTCGGACAGCACCGCCAGCGGGGTGTCGTCGCCCATGGAGCCCAGGGGTTCCTTGGCGTCGGCCACCATGGGGTGAAGGATGAGTTCCATATCCTCCAGGGTGAGGCCATAGAGGGTCTGACGACGGCGCAGTTCCTCGGTGGCGAAGGCGGTGGGGGCCACGCTGTCGCCCTGGATCAGGCTGTCCAGTTCGGTGATATGGGTCACCCACTCGCCGAAGGGCTGACGGGCGGCCAGCATGTCTTTCACTTCGCCGTCGTGGTAGAAGCGGCCATTGGCCAGATCCACGGCCAGGCTCTGGCCCGGGCCCACGCGGCCCTTTTCCCGCACCGTGTTCTCGGCCAGGGGCACCATGCCGGCCTCGGACCCCACCACCAGCAGGCCGTCATCGGTGATGGTATAGCGCATGGGCCGCAGCCCGTTGCGATCCATGCCGGCCACCACCCAGCGGCCATCGTAAGCGCACACCGCCGCCGGCCCGTCCCAGGGCTCCATCACGCAGTTGGTATAGGCGAACAGGTCGCGGTGATGGGCCGGCATGGTGGTGTTCTGGCCGATGGATTCGGGGATCAGCAACGCCTTGGTCATGGGGGCGTCGCGACCGGCGCGTACCACCAGTTCAAACGCCGCGTCCAGCGCCGCCGAGTCGGAGCTGCCCGGCTGGATCACCGGCTTCAGGTCCTCAATGGCGTTGTCGCTGAACAGGGGGCTGCCGATGCGGGTTTCGTGGGCGACCATCCAGTTGATGTTGCCGGTGACGGTGTTGATCTCGCCGTTGTGGGCCAACATGCGGAAGGGCTGGGCCAGCCGCCACGTGGGGAAGGTGTTGGTGGAATAGCGCTGGTGGTAGATGGCAAAGGCCGACACGAACCGGGGATCGGCCAGATCGGGATAGAAGGTGTCCAGTTGCTCCGCCAGGAACATGCCCTTATAGATCACCGAGCGGCAGGACAGGCTACAGATGTAAAGTTCGGTGATGTTCTCGGCCAGAGCCTGCTTTTCGATGCGCCGACGGATCACGTACAGATCGCGCTCGAAGGCATCGTCATCGCCGCCGGGGGCGTTGGCGATCATGATCTGCTCGATCTCGGGCCGGGTGGCGTTGGCCTTTTCGCCGATCACCGAGACATTCACCGGCACCTGCCGCCACCCGTAAATGGCGTAGCCCTTCTTGAGGATTTCCGCCTCCACGATGCAGCGGCAGCGCTCCTGGGCATCCAGGTCGGTCTTGGGCAGGAACACCATGCCCACCGCCAGCCGGCCGTCGTGGGGGGTGTGGCCGGTGAGCCGCACGTGTTCCTTGAAGTAGTCCTGGGGAATCTCCACGTGGATGCCGGCGCCGTCGCCGGTCTTGCCATCGGCGTCCACGGCGCCCCGGTGCCACACGGCCTTCAGGGCGTTGATGCCCGCTTCCACCACGGCGCGGCGGGGCTTGCCGTTCACGGAGGCCACCAGCCCCACGCCACAGGCGTCGTGTTCGTCGGCGGGACGGTAGGCGTGGGCGGCCTCCAGGGCCTGAGCTTGCTGGCGATAGCGCTGCACCCACAGGGCGCCGGATTCATGCTGTTCCATAAGGACTGAACTCCTGATTGCCTGCTGTGGGGTGGTTACGCGGAACGGGCAGTGGACCGCTGGGCGAGCCAGGTTTCCACGGCCCGGGCGGTATCGCGGCCGTCGCGAATGGCCCACACCACCAGGGAGGCGCCGCGCACCACGTCCCCCACGGCGAACACGCCGTCCAGGTTGGTCATGCGGGTGCGGGGGTCGATGAGGATGGTGCCGCGCCGGCTCACCCCCAGGCTTTCCGCCCCCAGGGTGGCGGGCATGTCCTCGGGCTCGAAGCCCAGGGCCTTGATCACCAGATCGGCTTCGAGCACGAACTCGGAGCCCGGCACCGGCACCGGCGTGCGGCGCCCCGATTCGTCGGCCATGCCCAATTGCATGCGCACGGCGCGCACCCCGGTGGCGTGCCCCTCGCCCAGCACCGCTTCCGGCGCCGCCAGCCATTCGAAGGTGACGCCTTCCTCCTCGGCGTGGGCCACCTCCCGCTGGGAGCCGGGCATGTTGGCGCGGTCACGGCGATAGAGACAGGTGACGCGGGTGGCGCCCTGACGGATGGCGGTACGTACGCAGTCCATGGCCGTGTCGCCGCCGCCGATCACCACCACCGCCTTGCCCTTGGCAAACAGGGAGCCGTCCTCGTGGGCCGGCACCGTCTCGCCCAGGTCGGCGCGGTTGCTGGCGGTGAGATAGTCCAGGGCGTGCACCACCCCCTGCTGCTCGGCGCCGGGAACGGTGAGGTCGCGGGCCTTGTAGACGCCGGTGGCCAGCACCATGGCTTGGTGTTGCTGACGCAGCTGTTCCAGGGTGGCGTCCCGCCCCACGGCAAAGCCAAGGCGGAAGGTCACGCCGGCCTGGGCCAACAGCTCCACGCGGCGGGTTACCACGTCCTTTTCCAGCTTGAAGCCGGGAATGCCATAGATCAGCAGGCCGCCGGCCCGGTCGTGGCGATCATAAACGGTGACCGCGTGGCCGGCGCGGCGCAACTCCTCCGCCGCCGCCAGGCCGCCGGGCCCCGCGCCCACCACGCCGATGGAAATTCCCGTTTCCCGTTCAGGGGTGGCCGGCTGCACCCAGCCGTTGGCCCAGGCGGTATCGGTGATGTGCTTTTCCACGGCGCCGATGGTCACGCAGCCGTGCCCCGACTGTTGCAACACGCAAATGCCCTCGCACAGGCGATCCTGGGGACAGATGCGGCCACAGATTTCCGGGAAATTGTTGGTGGCCTGGGAAACGGCGTAGGCTTCCTCCATGCGGCCGGTGGCGCACAGCATCAGCCAGTCGGGAATGTTGTTCTGCACCGGACAGCCGCTCTGGCAGAAGGGAATGCCGCACTGCTCGCAGCGGGAGGCCTGGGTGGCGCCCTGTTCCGGGGTGAAGGGGCGGGCGATTTCGGCAAAATCGGTGCGGCGCTCGCTGGGGGCACGCTTTTCCGGGGGTGCCGGGTCGATCTTGGTGAATTGCAGCATCTTGCCAGCCATGAGCGACAGCCTTCCTTGGCAAATGGGGGGACAGACCCATCCCCGCCCCATCGTGTGAGGGCGCGGCGCAACAGGCGCGACGGACAGGGAAAAAGCGGGCGGACGGTCCTCGTCCCCCGGGAATCACCGCTCCCTTATAAGCCCCCCGAACGGGCGGGGTCCAGGAAAAAAACACGCATGGGACAAAGTTACTGACCTGTTTTCGGGCCTACAGCGCTTCAATCGCGGGGCTACACCCATCGAACCGCTAAAATAGGTCGCGTGTATTGACCTAAATTCTTTCCCACCTGACCGGCTTGTCACGTGCCTTTGCTCTCCCCACGGGTCAGGATGAAACGAACGCGGAGGGATCTGCCCCCATTGGAACGGAGAGAAACGCATGGCATCGGGTTTGGCGAGTCTGGCGGAAGCGGCCTTGAGCATGCAGATGGCGCAGGAGCGCTCGCTGCTGGCCCTGAAGATGCAGGCGCAGCAACAACAGCAGATTCTACAAGTGGTCACCCAGGCCACCCAGGCGGCCGCGGCCAGCAACAGCGCCGCCGCCAGCAGTCATGTGGTGGATCTGCTGGTCTGAGGGCGAACCTTACGCTTTGTTACCAGAAAGATAGCGCCTTGACCGGATACTCAACTGGACCCCTTGCGGATGTGCGGTTATAACCCGGCGGATGGATTCCGTGAAAGGATGTAACCCGCCGTGACCCTGCTTCAGATTTTTGTTCTGTCGGTGGTGCAGGGCATCACCGAGTTCCTGCCCATCAGTTCCTCGGGTCACCTGGTGCTGGTTCCCTTTTTCACCGGCTGGAGTGACCAGGGTCTGTTGATGGACATTGCCGTCCACATGGGAACTCTGGGCGCGGTGATCCTGTATTTCTGGCGGGATGTGTTCCGCATGATCGGCGGTCTGTTGTTGCTGTTCACCGGCCGGCTGGATCCGTGGGGCAAGGTGGGGCTGCTGGTGATTCTGGCCACCCTTCCGGTGATCGCGGCCGGGGTCCTGCTGAAGGAACACGTGGAGACGGTGTTCCGCTCGGTGACGGTGATCGGCTGGACCACCCTGGGCTTTGGCATTGCGCTGTTCGTGGCGGACCGGGTGGGGATGACCGTGCGCCGCACCGAACACCTGACATGGCTGGACGCGCTGTTTATTGGTCTGGCGCAAGTTCTGGCGTTGATTCCGGGCACCAGCCGCTCCGGCATTACCATGACCGCCGGCCGTCTCCTGGGCATGGAACGCACGGAGGCGGCGCGGTTCTCCATGCTTCTGTCCATTCCCACCATCCTGGGCGCGGGCGTGCTGGCGGGCATGGACCTGGCGGAACGGGGCGATGTGCAGCTCACCCACGATGCGGTGGTGGCGGCGGGCTTGGCGTTCCTGTCGGCCCTAGTGGCCATCTGGGCCATGATGGCGTGGCTGCGCCGGGCCAGCTTCACGCCCTTCGTCATCTATCGCCTGCTGCTGGGCGGGTTCCTGCTGTGGCTGGTCTACGGCGCCGGCACGGTATCCTGACAGAAAGCCCCACCGCCCCGTGTGCCTGCAACCAGGCTGTGGTGACATTTAAGAGCCGATTCACGCGCCCAATCGGCCTCCGGCGAGCGGAAGCAGTTGACTTGTCAACGGAATAACAGATGCTTTTTTTACATTACCGCTATTGTCCCACACTCTCCAGCCAGACTTCAAGCATCAACAAGGCTCAGCATGAGTCAGTTTGCCATGCAGACCAGAGGGGCGGAGGGCTGGTCGCC
>CAZHRQ010000157.1:0-6079 GCA_964535075.1 uncultured Rhodobacterales bacterium
TAAATCAAATAGATAGAGCCGATTCACGCGGTCAATGGGACCAAGAATGGGTTCCATTAACCGCGATAGGCTCTAGGTTCTATTCCTGCCGGGAGGCCCCATGAACGACCCCTGTCCCTGTTTTCACGACGACGAATTGCGGGTGGGCATCTCCACGTGTCTGCTGGGGCAGGAGGTGCGCTACGACGGCGGCCACAAGCGCGATGTGTTCATCACCACCCAGTTGGGGCGCTACGTGTCGTTTGTGCCGGTGTGTCCGGAGGTGGAACTGGGGCTGGGAATCCCGCGGGAGTCCATCCGCCTGGAGCAGGACGAGGACGCGGCCGTGCACTTGGTGGGCACCCGCAGCGGTCAAGAGGTGACCGAGGCCATGACCGCCTATGCCCAGCAGCGGGTGGCGGGGTTACGCGGGCTGGGGCTCTGCGGCTATATTTTCAAGAAGGACAGCCCCAGTTGCGGCCTGCACCGGGTGCGGGTGTACGGGCCCGGCGGCATGCCGCAACGGAACGGCCGGGGGCTCTATGCCCACGCCCTCACGGAGGCCATGCCCCTCCTGCCTGTAGAGGAGGAAGGCCGCCTGCACGACCCTCGCCTGCGGGAGAATTTTGTGGAGCAGGTGTTTGCCTATCGCCGCTTACAGCGCCTGTTCGCGGCGGCATGGAGCAATGCCGATCTCCAACACTTTCACGCGGCGGAAAAGATGCTGCTGATGGCGCACGATCCCCGAGGCTTGCAGACCCTGGGCCAGATCGTGGCGGAGGCCCACCGGCTGGGCCCGGCGGCGACGGAGGAGGCTTATACGCGAGAATTCATGACCGCCATGGCGCGCATTGCCACGCCGCGCAAGCACACCAATGTGTTGCAGCATCTGGCGGGGTATTTCAAGAAACGGCTGGACGGCCACGGTCGCGAGGAACTGCATCAGGTGATCGCGGATTTCCATGCCGGCTTGGTGCCGTTGATTGTGCCGGTGACGCTGCTGCGCCACTACGTGCGGCTGTATGACGAGGGCTATCTGGCCCGCCAAACCTACCTCTGTCCCCATCCCAAGGAACTGATGCTGCGCAACCATGTGTAGGGGGCTCAAAGAGGGGCCCCGGGCCCGGTATCACCCGGGCGACGTCAGCACGCGGGGGCCCCGCCCCTCTTTGGGTGTGACATTTCCCGCGATAGGCTCTAGCTTAATTCTACTCAAAATTCAGTGATCGTACCCGAATTTCATGCGATGATGCATGGTGTGAGTGATATTCACGGAGCGTAAGCGTTTTTCAGGAGGCGCATGCCGGGTCGGCCATTTTCAGAGCGTGTCCGTGTTTTTCAGGAGAGCCGGCTTCCCGAGCCGGCTTTGCCGGTGGGCTATGCCGCCTTGATCGATGCCTATGATCTTGAGGTGCCGCGACCGCGCGTGCTCTGCGCCATCGGGGCGCGGCACAAGGTCTATGAACAGGGCGGCTGGCGTCTCTACACGCCGCGCCATGAGCCCAAGGCCACGCTCGAAGGTCATCTTGTCTTTGCCCTCAAATATGAGGGCCTCGATCTCTGTGTCTTGAAGCGATTGTTCGAGGCCGTGGAGGCCCACACGCTGGCCGCCATGGTGCGCGCCAAACCTGCCAGCGCCTACATGCGCCGGCTCTGGTTTTTGTATGAGTGGCTGCTCGGCGAGACTCTCGACGTGCCGGACGCCAAAGCCGGCACCTATGCCGCTGTCGTCGATCCCACGCGGCAATGGGCCGTCAAAGGCGGAGCCTCCCCCCGACATCGCGTGCGCAACAACCTGCCCGGCACCCTGTCCAAGCGGGCACGCGCGCGGGAGTTCCAAGCGCTGAGTGATGAGGAAGCCGCCACGTTCGAAGGGCTGTATCAGAACATCTTTCTCGGTGAGGACGGGTAGTGGCGATCAAAGAAGACATTCTGGAGCCGACCCCGTTGGCTGCGGCCATTGACGGCGTGACTCCGCTCTACCCCCGCCCGGTGGGGTCGGTGGTGACCACGGCGGCGGGCAGGGGGCCGCCGGTGGCCCAGTCCAGCAGTTCCACCACATGCACCACCGCCCGCGTCTCCCGCTGCGCCAACTGGTGCAGACAGCCCACGTTGGCCGTCGCCACCACCTGACCCGGAACCGACCCCACCCGTTCCGCCTTGCGCGCGGCCAGCCGTCCGGCCAGCGTCGGCTCCAGGACCGAATAAACCCCCGCCGAGCCGCAACACTGGCCGTTCTCCGGCGCTTCTTCCACCGGAAACCCCGCCCGACGCAGCAACGTCCACGGCAACGCCGCCAGATGCCGGGGCACCCCGTATTGCAGCGTGCAGGGCACATGCAGCACCACCTTCAGGTGCGGCGCATCCTCTGCCGGGCCCAGATCCAGATCCGCCAGCACCTCGTGCACGTCCCGCACCCGTGCGGCCAGTCGGGCGGCTTCCTGCCGCCACACGGGATCGTCCGACAGCACCGCCCCCAGGTCCCGGGCATGACGGCCGCAGCCGGAGGCGTTGAACACCACCGCGTCAATGTCGCCGCCGGCCCGGGCCTCGGCATAGGCCGCCACCAGCGCCCGGGCGTGACGGCGGGCGGCGGGGGCCCGGTCCAGGTGGGCATCCAGCGCCCCGCAGCAAGGGACCTCCTCCGGCACCACCACCGTGCAGCCCAGCCGGGTCAGCAGGCGCACCGTGGCGGCGTTGATTTCCGGATGGGTCACCCGTTGCACACACCCCGGCACCAGCAGCACCCGCCGGAGGCCCCGCTGGTGGCGCGGCGTGAACACGTCGCCGCGATTGCCCGGCGCCCGGGCACGGGCCCGGGGCAGGGCCTGCGCCGCCGCGCCCACCGGGCCCGGCAGTCGCCGCAGCGCCGGCGCCACCACTCCCGCCAGCGGCAGCAGCACCCGCAGCCGCCGGGGCCACGGCAACGTCCAGCCCAGGGCGTGATGGGCCAGCCGCCGAGGCCACGGCCGCCGCCCGTCCACCACCAGCCGTTGCCGCGCCCGCGCCAGCAGCGCCGCATAATTCACCCCCGAGGGGCAGGTGCTCATGCAGGCATAGCACTGGGTGCAGCGGTCCAGGTGGCGGGTGGTCTCCACCGAGGCCGGGCCGCCGTGGTGCAACAGGTCGCGGATCAGCACCAGCCGGCCACGCGGACTGTCCCGCTCGTCGCCGGTAGCCCGATAGGTGGGACAGGTGGCGTTGCAGAAGCCGCAATGCACACACCGCCGCAGCAGTGCCTCCGCCCGCGCCCGGGTGTCCTGTTCGCTCATGAGGCTTTCTCCGGCCCTTCCTCGGGCAGACGACCCCACCGGCGGCCGGGGTTGAGCACCCCCGCCGGATTGAAGCCTTGATGCAACCGTTCCTCCAGCCGGGCCACCGCCGGGTCGGCGGGCTGGAACACCGCCGTGCGCCGGCGCAGCGGGTCCGGCCCCCGCATGAGGGTGGCATGACCCCCGCCGCCCGCCGCCGCCAGCGCCCCCCGCAGCGCCGCCGCGCCGCCATCGGGGCCGTCGTCGCCCGGCAGCCACGCCAGACCGCCGCCCCAGTCCAGCACCCAAGGCCCGGGCGTGTGTTCGTCCCGCTGCAAATGGGCCAGCACCGCCGGCATGGCCGCGCTGCACAGCCGCCACACGGGCCGGTCGGTGCGGCGGGCCAGGGGCAGGCCACAGCCCAGGGCCGCCCACAGGGCCTCCGCCGGGCCGGCGTCCTCGCACGGCGCGGGCAGAAGGGCGGCCAGTTGCGGGACGTGGGCGTCCAGGGCGGCGGCCGGGCCCTCCAGCAGCAGCGCCAGGAAGGCGTCATCCCGGCCCAATGGCCGCGCCGCCGCCTGGGAAACCCATGCCGCCGCCATCAGCGGCCAGGGCCGACGCTGGGCCTCGGCCATCAGGCGCAAGGCCTCGACGGGGCTCACCCCGGGCAGGATCAGGGTGCGCGCGGTTTCCGGCGCCGGCAGCACCCGCACGGTGACGGCGGTGAGCGCGGCCAGGGTGCCGAAGGAGCCCGTCAGACCTCGGGCCAGATCGAACCCGGTGACGTTCTTCACCACCCGGCCGCCGGCCTGGAACACCTCCCCCCGGCCGGATACCGCGCGTACCCCCAACACATGATCACGGACACTGCCGCCGCCCAGCCGCCGTGATCCCGCCCAGGCGGTGGCCACGGCGCCGCCCAGGGTGCCATCGGCCTCGTCGCCATACAGGGGCCCGGGATGGGGCGGATCAAAGGGCAGACGCTGGTTGCGGGCCGCCAGCACGGCCCGGATTTCCGACAGCGGCGTGCCGGCCCGGGCGGTGAGCACCAGTTCCCCCGGGTCGTGGTTTTCGATGCCCCGCACCAGGGTCAGGGACAGGCGCCGGGCCGAGGCCGGGGGCAGGCCGCCCCAGCCGGCCTTGGTGTCGCTGCCGGTGAGCCACAGGGGGGTGCCGTCGGCGAGGGCCTGGGTCACCAGGGTGGCCACCTCGGCTTCGTGGGCAGGGTGGAAGGTTTCCATGGCTCAGAACCGGGGCAGATGGGGAAAGGGCAGGGCGCCCCCGTGGACGTGCAGGCGCCCCAGTTCGGCACAGCGGTGCAGTTGGGGGAACACCTTGCCGGGGTTAAGCCGCTGGTCGGGATCGAAGGCGCATTTGATGCGCTCCTGATGCGCCAGATCCACCGCCGAGAACATCTCGGGCATGAGGTGGCGTTTTTCCAGGCCCACCCCGTGTTCGCCGGTGAGCACACCCCCCACCGCCACACACAGGCGCAGGATATCGGCGCCAAAGGCTTCCGCCTTCTCCACCGCCCCGGGCACCGCCCCGTCGTAGAGAATAAGGGGATGAAGGTTGCCGTCGCCGGCGTGAAAGACGTTGGCCACCGCCAGGCCGTAATCGGCGGACAGGGCGGCGATGCGGCGCAGCACCTCCGGCAGGCGGTGCCGGGGTATGGTGCCGTCCATCACGTAGTAGTCGGGCGAAACCTGCCCCATGGCGGGAAAGGCCGCCTTGCGTCCCGCCCATAGCCGCGCCTGGGACTCGGCTTCGTGGGCCACCTCGCAGGTCAGCACCCGGTGGTCGCTGGCCAGGGCCCGCACCCGGCCCACCTGCACCGCCACCTCTTCCGGGGTGCCGTCCAGCTCCACGATCAGCACCGCCGCCGCGTCCCGTGGATAGCCGGCCTGCACGAAATCCTCGGCGGCACACAGGGCGGGGTTGTCCATCATTTCCATGCCCGCGGGCAGGATGCCGTGGTCGATCACCGTCGCCACCAGATCGGCGGCGGCCCCGGCGTCGTCGAACCCCAGCAGCATCACCGCCAGCGCCTCCGGCCGGGGGCGCAGGCGCACGGTGACCTCCGTCACCACCCCCAGCAGTCCCTCCGAGCCCGTCACCAGGGCCAGCAGGTCATAGCCGCCGTCCTCCAACGCCGGGCCGCCCAGGGTCACCGGGGTGCCGTCGGCCAGCACCAACCGCACCCCCAGCACGTTGTGGGTGGTGAGCCCGTACTTGAGACAGTGCACGCCGCCGGCGTTCTCGGCCACATTGCCGCCCAGGGTGCAGGCGATCTGGCTGGAGGGGTCGGGAGCGTAGAACAGGCCGTGCGGCCGGGCGGCGGCATCCAGGGCGGCGTTGGTGAGCCCCGTCTGGGCGCGGGCGATGCGGGCCACCGGGTCCAGGGCCAGCAGTTGGTCCAGGCGCCCCAGGCCCAGCAGCAGGCCCTCGTGATGGGGATGGGCGCCGCCGGAAAGGGAGGTGCCGGCGCCCCGGGGGACCACGGGCACGCCCAGGCGGTGGCACAACCGCAGCACCGCCGCCACCTCGGCCTCGTTCCCGGGCAGGGCCACCACCGGCGGCAGGGTGCCGTGGGCCGTGAGGCCGTCCCGATCATAGACCCGACAGCCGTCGGGATCGGTGATCACCGCGTCGGCCGGCAGCAGCGCCCGCAGTTCCGCCACCAGCGCCGCCAGCCGGCGGGGCCAGGGCAGGTGAGGATCGGGAGAGGGGGCAGAATCGTGGGTCATGGCCACTTCATCATGGCCCGAGTGAGGCGGCCTTGTCAGGTGCAAAGTGCCAGCAGTTCTCAGTATGGGTCCGGGCGGAGGTGTCATGGGCGGGGGCTGATT
>CAZHRQ010000158.1:0-6055 GCA_964535075.1 uncultured Rhodobacterales bacterium
CACCTCACCGATTCCGTCAAGCCTCTTCCCGCTGAAAACTGACCCGTGACAAGGCTTCTGGAGTATCTTGGCGCCGCATTGCAGGAGACGGCGCCGGCGCGCGCCCGGTGGGCTTTTGAACGCTGCCTGACTCTGGCGCCGCAACGACGCGGTTGTCAGGAAGGGTGGACCGCCGTTCAGCCCGTGCGGTTGCCGCCCTTGCCCGGGGCGACCACCACCGAGCGCTAGAGGCTCTAGAGCCTATCGCGGTCAATGGGAACCCATTTTTGGGTCCCATTGACCGCGTGAATCGGCTCTATCTATTTGATTTAGAGCGGATTCACGCCCCCAATCCGGTTCACAGCGTGAACCCGATTGGGTGCGATCCGCTCTAGGATCGGACAGGCAAAGGGAAGAGAGGGATGGAGATGGGGTCCGCCACGAGTCCCGTGAGCAGCATCGGTTTCACCGCCAGCGACGCCGGCTTGCCTGATGGCCTGGACCGGTGCCTCTCCCTGATCAAGGACGTGGGGGGCGAGCACGCGGAATTGCCGCTGTATCGGTTGTTCGCCATCATCGGCGGTCGTTTGGTGCCCGAACGCATGCGTCAGATCGAGCGGGTGCTGGTTCGGCACGACGACCTGCCGCGCGTGGTCCACGCGCCCCTGGCGCTCAATTTCATGGATGAGGTCCACGCGCCCATGCACCGGGCGGTGGGCGAGGCCGCCATTGCCTTCTGCGCCGCCGTGGGCGCGCCTCTGCTGGTGATTCACCCGGGCTGGTTCCCGGAAGCCCGCTTGCGTCCCGACCTGCAACGGCTGTTGGCGGTGGAGCGGGACGCCCTGTCGCGCATGGCGGAGGTGGCCGCTGCCCAGGGAGTCACCCTGGCCCTGGAAAACATGCCGGTGGTGCCGGAAACCCTGAAGGGGGAGGCGGCGTGCTACGCCAGTGACACCGGGTTGCTGCGCATGCAGATCGAGGCGGTGAATCACCCCAACCTCTGTGCCACCATGGACGTGAGCCACGCGGCCGTGGCCTGTGGCCACTACGGCTGGGATTTCCGCTCGGCTCTGGAGGCCATGGCGCCGGTGACCGGCCACCTGCATGTGCACGACAGCTTCGGGGTGTCGCCCACCCTGGGCAGCCTGGCCGGCTATGCCGACTACGTCACCTTTGGCCAGGGCGATACTCACCTGCCCCTGGGCTGGGGCGGGATCGACTGGGAACAGGCCATGGGCGGGTTGGGCCTCCGTCCCGGCACCCGCATGACCCTGGAACTGCACGGCCCCTTCGCCACCGCCGAGACCATGGCCGACAGCCTGGCCCGTGCCCGCGTCATCGCCACTCGTCTAACCGGCCTCACCCTTGTCGCGTGATTAAGGGGGGTGTGATGAGGGGATGGCGTGCAGCCTCAGCAGGCGTCCTCGGGCACCTTTTCCAGGATGTTTTTGAGTATCTGCCAGAAAAAACTCTCGCCAGGATAGCCCACGATCCGCCCCACTTCCTGGTTGCAGTGGGTGACGATGAAGGTGGGGGTGAAGCCCCGGCTGCTCAGGTGGGCAATATCCGCCGGCATTTTTTTGTTGGCATCCACACTGCGCAGCGGTGCCTTGCGGCCTTCCTCGGTAAGGGGGTAGGCATCGCCTACCTCACGCTTCCAGGTCTCGCAATAGTGGCAGCGATTGCCGGAGATCATGATCAGTTGGGTTTGGGGACGCTCGGACTGGGCGGAGGTGTCTGCTGCCCGGGCGCCTGGCGGCGAAGAAGCCAGGGCGAGACCCAGGGCACAAAGCGTGGCGAAACCGAGAGACAGAACACGGAAGTTGGGCATGCGTTAACCCTCATGACGGGTGGCAGATCGGTGTTCCCGTACCAACGACCGGGGGCACCGGGATGTCGGTGCCCCCGAGAGGATTCAGTTCTTTTTGATCAGGAAGGTGTACACACCGTCAGCTTCGGACTGTTCCACCAGTTCGTTGCCGGTCTGACGGCAGAAGGCATCGAAGTCCTTCACAGAGCCGGGATCGGTGGCCAGAACCGTGAGGGTATCACCGGCGGCCAGATCCTTGATGGCCTTTTTCGCCCGCAGAATGGGCAGGGGGCAGTTGAGACCTTTTACGTCCAGTTCCATGGTGCATTTCTCCCTTCAGAGTTGCGTGCACTGACGGTTTGTTTTACCTGTGCGAGGCCCGACACCGCCTTGTTGGCGGTGCCGCCCTCTCTGCGTTGGCGGCCCGGAATTGCTGGCAACGCACACCGGCCGACCGGAACCCAGAAGAATTATCCCATTACAGGCCATGGGACAATGTTCCGTGTTGTTCCGGGCTGGCGTGGGGGCCCCGGCTCCGAAGAGCTTGGGCTGGCCGTGCCGTGTTCCGGTCCGCCAAATGCGCTCAGATGTACAGATTGATATCGCTCTTGGTGGCCGTTTCAATGTAGGTGGCGGCGCCGGCGTACTCCAGCCCCTCCATCATGTCCTGTTGCTTATATTCGAACAGGTCCATGGTCATCTGGCAGGCGATCATGCGCACATCGGCCTCCACGGCCATTTCGCGCAGCTCCTCGATGGAGGCCACACCCTTTTTTTTGAGCAAGTTTTTCATCATGGTGGTGGCCATGCCATCCATGCCCGGCAGCATGCCCACCATGTTGGGCATTTTGATGTGCATGCCGGCCATGGGCATTTCCATGGCGGCGTTGCCCAGGGTGGTGAGCGACAGGTTCAGCTTCTTCTTCAGAAGCGGCAAGCCATAAAAAGTGAAGAACAGGGTGGACTCGACCCCCATGCTGGCGGCGGTGGTGGCCAGGATGAAGGGGGGATAAGCCCAGTCCAGCGTGCCCTTGGTGACAATGATGGACATGGTTTTGGCGTTGGTGCCGCCAGTCTGGGTTTCGGTCTCGCTCATGGCCGAATCTCCTGCGTGTTCTAGAGCCTATCGCGGTCAATGGGACCCAATTCTCGGGTCTCATTGACCGCGTGAATCCGCTCTATCTATTTGTTTTAGAGCGGATTCACGCCCCCAATCGGGTTCACAGCGTGAACCCGATTGGGTGGATCCGCTCTAGCCGGGGGGTGACAGTGGAAAGGCCGGCCGGGTTTTTGTTCCCATGCTTCTGGCCTTCCCAACGCGTTCCGGAAGGTAGTGTAGCACGGTTGCGCGGTTGCTAATATACGAAAACCCTCATGAGGGCGTGCCGGGCCCGTTCGCGCCCGTTGCCCGGACCGCTGGGTTGCGCTAAAAGCGAACAAGGCTAAAGTGGCGAATAAGCCGATGACGGAGAGGGGGACAATGCGAATTGTCGTCTCCCCGATCATGCAACAACGTTGGGAGGAAAGTTCGTGGCGGACATGTCTGTTAGCGCCCTGATGGGATGGGCCGGGTTCATTCTCGGCATCGTGTTTGGGGGCGTGGCGCAAAAAACCAACTTCTGCACCATGGGGTCCATCTCCGATATGGTGCTCATGGGCGATAAGCGACGGTTCCGGGCTTGGATTCTCGCCATTGCCGTGGGGCTGCTGGGCACGCAACTGCTGAACGGCGCCTCTTGGGCCGTGGTGGGTGAGGTCGAGCCCCTGGACATCTACGCCTCCATTTATCTCACCTCTAATTTCGGCTGGTTGGGGGCGATCCTGGGCGGCCTGATGTTCGGATTCGGCATGACTCGGGCCGGAGGCTGCGCCAACAAGACCCTGGTGCGCATCGGCGGCGGTAATCTCAAGTCCGTGGTGGTGGCGCTGGTGCTGGGCGTTTTCGCCTACATGACCGTGCGGGGCCTGATCGGTCTGGCCCGGGTGTGGATGGAGAACCACACCAACGTGGATCTGAGCACCACCCTTGAAGTAAGCAACCAGGGCATTCCCGACATCATTGCCGCCTTCATCGGCCTGGATGTCGCCTTGCTGCGCTGGGTGATCACCGCCCTGATCGCCATTCCCTTCATTCTGTGGTGCTTCAAGGATGCCGATTTCCGCAGCTCCCCCCGGGACATCGCGGCCGGCATCATTCTCGGCCTGCTGGTCCCGGCGGGTTGGTGGGCCACCGGCATCCTGGGCGGTGATCCCTTCGATCCCACCCAGCCCAGCTCCTTCACCTTCGTCAATCCCACCGGCGAATCGATCATGTATCTGATGACCTTCACCGGCTCCACCATCAACTTCGGCATCGGCACCGTGGGTGGCGTGATCGTGGGCTCCTTCCTGGTAAGCATCGTCACCCGCAGCTTCCATATCGAATCCTTCAACGGTACCGCCGACATGTGGCCGCACCTATACGGCGCGGCGCTGATGGGCGTGGGCGGTGTCCTCGCCCTGGGTTGCACGGTGGGCCAGGGTATGACCGGCGTGACCACCCTGTCGCTGGGATCCTACCTCGCGTGGTTGTCCATCGTGGCTGGGGGCTACGTGGGCATGAAGACTTACGAGGAAGGCTCCTTCTGGGGCGGTGTGCGCGCGGCCATTACCTTCCAGTAACCGCAAAGAGCGGCAAGGGCTGGTCCGCTCTGTCGCAAACCGCAGCACGAGGACGGGGGCGCCATTGGGCGTCCCCGTGTCTGTTTCCATCAGTCCCCACACGCGCTCTGCCTGGCGAGTCCCAGTATTCATCATATTCGTTTATGCTAATATGCGCGGGAATTGCCAGCGGTTCTAAATTATCCCTTGCGTGGTTTCAGGTGATCCATTAGACTTTCCCAAGTTTACACATGGTGTGACCCACGGTTGTGCCCAGGGGTCGGGCCTGAACCAGACCCGCTGCCGGGTCGGTTCCGCGAAATTTCGCGGGTGTGGATGTGACGGGTTGGCGGGTAGAAAAAACATAAGCTGTCGCCGATCCGGCCATTGGGCCATAGCACCAAAAGACGTAACCAAATGAAAAAGTCACACGGGGAGGAACAATGACGGATTCCCGCATGCTGAGCGTCGTCGGCCTGGCCCTGGCTGGGGCCTTCGCCACCACCGCTGCCGCCCATGCCGGCGACAAGGACGTGGTGGAATACGAGGTGGTGGACCTGGGTATTCCCGAGCCGCTGACCGATGAGCCGGGTGATCCCGAGCGTGGTAAGAAGCTGGTGATCGACCGCAAGATGGGTAACTGCCTCGCGTGTCACAAGATTCCGATCCCCGAGGCCCAGTTCCATGGCGAGGTGGGCACCGACCTTTCCCACATCGGCTCCATCATGCCGGTCCCGCAAATGCGGCTGCGCTTGGTGGACTCCAAGGCTATAAATCCCGATACCAGCATGCCCGGTTTCTACGTTCTGGACAGCGCCCAGAACGAGGAAGGCGAGGGCTTTACGCAGATCAAGAAGCAGTTCGCCGGCCAGACCATGCTGACGGCGCAGCAGATTGAAGACATCGTGGCGTATCTCGCCAGCCTGAAGTAAGGCGCTATTCACGCGCTGCCCGTGGGCCCGCAGGGCAGGGCAGGGCGCTCTCCGCGAGCAAACTCCAGGGAGGTATTCATCATGTATCAGTGTGACAGGACCAACGCGGCGGTGAGCCGGCGCCAGGTGCTGGTTGGAACGGGCATGGGTGCGCTGGCGGTGGCCGGTGCGGCGGTGCTGCCCTCGGCCGCCCAGGCCGACGAATCCGAGGCGATGAAATATCAGAAAAAGCTGATCGGCGACAAGGCCCCGAAGCAAGGCAAGGTGTCGCTGAAGCTGCCGGAAATCGCCGAAAACGGTAACACCGTGCCCATGACCGTAGCCGTCGAAAGCCCCATGAGCGACGACGACTATGTGAAGGAAGTGCACGTGATGGCCATGGGCAACCCGGGTCCCGGGGTGGCCAGCTTCCACTTTACGCCCATGAGTGGCAAGGCCGAGGTTTCCACCCGCGTGCGTTTGGCCAAAACCCAGGACGTCAAGGCGCTGGCCGTGATGAACAACGGCGACGTGTACGAGGCGGCCCAGCAGGTGAAGGTGACCATCGGCGGTTGCGGCGGCTGAGGTCGGCCTCGCCCGAGGGTATGATCCCCGGCGGATCCGCCCCCCACGCCCCCCAGGATTGAATGAAGAGGAACGTTACCCATGGCGACTCCGAAGCCGCGTGTGCGTGTGCCCAGCTCCGCCTCCAAGG
>CAZHRQ010000159.1:0-6027 GCA_964535075.1 uncultured Rhodobacterales bacterium
CACGCACCCAATCCGGTTCACAGCGTGAACCCGATTGGGTGCGATCCGCTCTAGTGGCCCTGGCGGACGATGGTTGCGTTCCCCTGTCCACCATTTACAAAGGAGGGATCCTCGCCGTTCGTGTATCCGGGAGCCCCCTTGATCATGACTGAATTGTCCGCCTCTTTGCCCGCGCCCGCAACCCTGGAAGGCTATCGCGCCCGGGCCCGGGCCCTGCCCGAGGCCGATGCCGACGCCCGCGCGGCCGCCGTGGCCCGCGAACCCATCCTCACCAAGCCGCCCGGCAGTTTGGGCCGGCTGGAGGCGCTGGCGGCATGGCTGGCGGCGTGGCAAGGCCGGCATCCGCCCCGGCTGGAGACGGTGCGGGCGGTGGTGTTCGCCGGTAACCACGGGGTGGCGGCCCGGGGCGTCTCCGCCTTTCCCCCGGTGGTGACGGCGCAGATGGTGGCCAATTTCCAGGCCGGGGGCGCGGCCGTGAATCAACTCTGCGCCGCCAACGATGTGGCGCTTACCGTGACGGCCCTGGACCTGGACCACCCCACCGCCGACATGACCGAGGGTCCGGCCCTGGACGAGGCCGCCCTGGTGGCGGCGCTCGATCGGGGGTGGGAGTCGGTGCCGGCAGACACGGACCTGCTGTGCGTGGGCGAGATGGGCATCGGCAACACCACCAGCGCCGCCGCCCTGGCCGCCGGCCTGCTGGGCGGCACGGGGGCCGACTGGGTGGGGCCGGGCACGGGGGTGCAGGGGGCGGCGCTGACCGCCAAGGCGGCGGTGGTGGATGCCGCCCTGGCCCGGCATCGGGAACGACGGGCCGACCCCCTGGCGATGCTGGGGGCCGTGGGGGGACGGGAACTGGCGGCCATGGCCGGGGCCATCCTCGCCGCCCGCCACCAGCGGGTGCCGGTGTTGGTGGATGGGTACGTGGCCTCGGCGGCGGCGCTGGTGTGGCACGCCCTGACCCCGGGCGCGCTGGACCATTGCCACATCGCCCACGAATCGGCGGAACCCGGGCACCGCGCCCTGGTCACGGCCTTGGGCCAGCGGGCC
This sequence comes from uncultured Rhodobacterales bacterium, assembly GCA_964535075.1. Lineage (GTDB taxonomy): Bacteria > Pseudomonadota > Alphaproteobacteria > Rhodospirillales > CAJXLG01 > CAZHRQ01. The sequence goes on from CAZHRQ010000159.1 coordinate 1,051, forward strand.
CTGTTGCACCTGGACATGCGCCTGGGTGAGGCGTCTGGGGCGGTGTTGGCGGTGGCCCTATGCCGGGCGGCGCTGGCCTGTCACACGGGCATGGCCACCTTTGCCGAAGCCGGGGTGAGCGGCGGCGGCTGAGGGGCGCATCGGATCATGTTACAGATAGCGAACCAATTAGAGAGAGGCTGACATGGCGGAAGACGAAATTTTTCAGGCCGGCCGGGCCCTGGACGACCAGATCCAGGGCCTGTACCAGCGGGTAAAGCCCTATATCTCCGAGCCGCAGTTGGAGAAATTGGCCCGGAAGGTCATGGGCCGGGAGGGGCCGCCCGACAATCCCCTGGCCCGGGCAGCCATCGGCGGGTTGATCATGGATCTGGCGTTGTTTGCCACCGCCGTGGGCGGGCGCTCCACGCCCATGGACCGCCTCGCCCGGCAGGAGACGCTGACCGCCGAGGAACAGCAGGCGTACGACCACCTGGCCGGCCGCCGCACGGTGTTCCTGGAGGGGCTGAAGCCCCACCCCCGGGGCGGTCTGGTGGTGCGCGACCTGGTGACGCAGGCGGAGGAACGGTTGCTGACAATGCCCTCGCCCACGGCCATGCCTGGGGCCCGATTCGGCGGCCGGGTGATCCCCCTGGCGGAGGGTGTGCTGCTGAACATCGGGCCGTTGCTGCCCTTTCCCGACGACTGGCAGGGAATTCTACCGCGGGCACTGGCTGTTTCACGCGACGCCTCTTCGGCGCAACAGGAACGGGCCCTTACGTCCTTTTATGCGGCGGCGGCGGGCGAGGCGCTGGCCATGTCCGATCTGCTGGCCCAGTTCATGAACCCGGGGGAAGAAGAGGACGAGGAGGAGGAGGATGAGGAACGGCATCCCCTGTTGCCCGGTATTCTGCTCCCCCATCCCATCCTGTATCAGTTGCTGGACCTGGCCGAGGCGTGGGCCCGCACGGGGCAACGCGGCCCCCAGGATGAGACCCTTGTGCGGGAACTGGCGAGCGGCGCCACGCTGATCAATCTACTGGTGCTGTCCGCGAGCATGCCGCGGCGCGGCGTGGGACCCGAGCCCCAGCGGCAGGCGGTGGCCGAACAACTGTGGCTCATGGCCCGCCTTCAGGGGGAGACCCTGGCCCTGCGGGAGCGTCACGGCTACGTCTTGCACAGCGAAGACCGGCTGGAGGTGATGGCCCAGATATTGCGCGACGACCTGGCCGTGTCGGAGCGTGCGTCGGTGATGGCGCTGTTCCAAGACCTGCAACGGGAGATGGCCCCCCTGATCCGGGAGGGCGTGTCCGACGGCGATTCCGACCTGGCCCGGGTGCGCGCCCGGATCCAGGCCCTTCAGGAAAAGACGGTGGCCCAGGGCTGCACCGAGGCGGAGGCCCTGGCGGCGGCGGAAAAAATCTCGGAGCTGCTGTCCCGCTACGATCTGGATCTGGACCTGGAGACGGCGGGAGAGACCTCCTCCTGCCAGCATAAGCAGCATGTCACGTCCCGCCGGCGTACGGCCGAGATCGACGAGACCCTGCAGGCGGTGGCCGAGTTCTGCGATTGCGCCTACTGGTTCAGCATCCCGCCCGATAGTCCTTTGACGCTGCACCTGTTTGGGTTGCCGGCGGATGTGGCGGCGGCGGCGGCCTTGTGCGAGGCCGTGGAGAAAGCCTTTCAGTCGGAAGTGGCGGCTTTCAAGAAAACGGACACCTATCAGGCCACGCCCAGCGCGCAGCGGGCTCGGGCCACCCGTTCCTTCAAGGTGGGGATGTCCCATGGCATCAACGAACGCCTGCGTCAGGTGCGGGACGCCCGGGAGCAGGCCGCGGCCGCCCAAGGGGGGCGGTCCCTGGTGCCGATGAAGGAGGAACGAATCCACGAAGACATGATGCGCATGGGATTACGGCTCCGCAGCACCATCCGCCAGACGGCGCCCGTGCAACAGGAGGCACACCTGAAGGGGCTGGCCGCCGGGCGTCAGTTCAACACCGGGCCGGGGCTGTCGTCCGCCGACTCCTAACCCCGAAACAGCACGCCCCCAATCCGGTTCACAGCATGAACCCGATTGGGGGCGATCCGCTCTAGAGCCTATCGCGGTCAATGGGAACCCATTCTCGGGTCCCATTGACCGCGTGAATCGGCTCTATCTATTTGTTTTAGAGCGGAGTCACGCCCCCAATCCGGTTCACATCGTGAACCCGATTGGGGGCGATCCGCTCTAGGGGTCTTGCAGAAGGCTCAGTCGTCTTGCTGGCCGTAGGCTTCGCCGAAGATGTATTGATCCCGTTGGCGGATGTCGCGCTCCAGTTGCTCGCGCACGGCGCGGAACAGGTCGCGCACGGAGACCATGGCCATCACCTTGCCATCCTTCACCACCGGCATGTGGCGGTAGTCGTGGGCCACCATGGCGTCCAGCACCACGGTGGGCGCGGCATCGGGGGCCACCGTATCAGGATCGCGGGTCATGGTGGCGCCCACGGTGGTGGTGTTGGGATCGGCGCCCACGGCCACCACCCGGTCGGTGACGTCCCGCTCGGTGAAGATGCCCACCAGGCGGTCGCCCTCCAGCACCACCAGCGCCGCCACATGGTGCCGGTTCATGACTTCCGCGGCTTCCTTGACGGTGGTGGCCTCGGTCACACTGTGCACCTGGGTTTCCTGGACAATGTCGGGCACGATGGTGCGGGTCATGGCGGGGTCCTCCCTGTTGGTCCCGAAAACGGCCGGCATGGGCCGGAAACGATGGCGGCGAAGGCCCGTTTCCCCCGCCGTCCTGTTGGTTGACGGCACAATGGCCGGTTGCCCCCCCGGGGTCAAGCGCCTCGGGCCCCGTTGATGGCGTGACGCCGCCCGGGTGGGGCCCGTTCTTCCCGTGCGCTCACCCCGTGGGCCCGGCCCAAAAAAAGGGCGGCGCCCCGTAGGACCCCGCCCCTTTTGGAATTCCTCGCTGTAGCGGACCACACCCAACCGGGTTCACAGCGTGAACCCGATTGGGCGCGATCCGCTCTAGGAGGAAGGCCGGTTTATTCCGCGCGCAGGTTCACGGCGGCGGACTTGCCCCGGCGGGGGTCCACTTCCACGTCAAAGGACACCACCTGACCTTCGGTCAGGCGTTGCATCCCAGACCGTTCCACGGCGCTGATGTGCACGAACACGTCGTTACCGCCTTCTTCCGGGCAAATGAAGCCGTAACCTTTGGTTTCATTGAACCACTTCACGGAACCTTTCATGGGGTCGTCTCCGGTCTTTTCAGTCAAGTAAGGATATCGTCTCCCACTGGGAGAGACGACGGGGGTAAACCGGAGGGCGGTGCGGGACTCCGCCACGCGGACCCGCCCACCGGAAAAGGAAAAAGGGAATCAGGCGCTGGCCGCCCGGGCCGGCGCGCGCCGCCGACGGTTGCCGCCGCTGGGCGCTCCGCCCTGGGGACGGCCCTGACGGGGGCGTCCGCCCTCGGGCCGGCCGCCGCCGGGACGGTTGCCGCTCTTGAGTGGGGTGTCGGCGATCCAGTGGGCCGGCGCCTCGTTGGCGCGCTCCAGGGGCTGACCGATCAGGCGCTCGATGTCCCGCAGCAGGCCCCGCTCGTCGGCGGCACACAGGGACACGGCGGCGCCTTCCCGACCCGCCCGGCCGGTGCGGCCAATGCGGTGCACGTAGGCTTCCGGCACGTTGGGCAGGTCGAAGTTAAACACGTGCGACACCGCCTCCACGTCGATCCCCCGGGCGGCGATGTCCGTCGCCACCAGGATGTGGATGTGGCCGCGCCGGAAGGCGCCCAGGGCACGCTCCCGCTGGCCCTGGCTCTTGTTGCCGTGCAGGGCGGCCGTCTTCAGACCGGCCTTTTCCAGGTGCTCGTGCAGACGGTCGGCGCCGCGTTTGGTACGGGTGAACACCACCGCCCGCTGGATCGGTTCGCCCTTCAGCAGGTCCAGCAGCACGTTGCGTTTGGCCGGGGCGTCCACGTGCAGCACCCGCTGATGGATGCGTTCAATGGGCCGGGACGCCGGGGCCACCGAGACTTCCGCCGGGTTGCTGAGCAGGTCGGCGGCCAGGCCGCGAATGGCGGCGGGCATGGTGGCCGACAGCAGCAGCGTCTGGCGCTCGGCCGGCAGGGCCGCCACCACCTTGCGGATGGCGGGCAGGAAGCCCAGGTCCAGCATCTGGTCGGCCTCGTCCAGCACCAAGGTGTCGGTGCTGCCCAGGCTCACGTGGCCGGTGGACAGGTGGTCCAGCAGGCGCCCCGGGGTGGCCACCAGGATGTCCACGCCGTGCGATAGGGCGCGGATCTGGGGTCCCGGGCGGGCGCCGCCCACCACCACCGCCACCGAGGTGCGCTGGCCACGGCCATAAGTGCGCACCGCCTCGGCGATCTGGGAGGCCAGTTCGCGGGTGGGCGCCAGCACCAGGGCCCGGGCCGTGCGCGGCGCCGGCCGCCCACGGGCCGCGCCCAGACGGTGCAGCAGCGGCAGCACGAAGGCGGCGGTCTTGCCCGTGCCGGTCTGGGCGATGCCCAGAACGTCGCGACCGTCCAGCATGTTGGGGATGACCGACGCCTGAATCGGAGTCGGCTGGGTGTAACCTTCGGCCGCTACGGCGCGAAGGAGAGACTCGGACAGGCCGAGCGATTGGAAGTCGGTCAAGTAGACACTTTCAATAGGGCCGATGGCGCGTGATGGTCCACGTCCAAACCGGTAAATCGCAAAAGGAAGCCTGCGCAGGAAAGCCGCCGGTGGGATGAAGCCGCCGCCGGCCCCTTCGGCCTGGATCACGCGGTTTCGGGATCGTTGTTCTTTCGTGGCGGGCCATCCGGACCCGCCGCCCACGCTCGATCCCATGGCCAGGAGTGGACCACACCCCGCCGGCAAAGGCAAGGTTCTTGTTGCAGGGCGTTTGCGGGGAGGGGGCCGTTACTCTCGCATGACCGGCGGGGGCTTTCCAGCAGATCTCATTTTAGCAAAAAGGGGCTTTGCGTCGGACTCAGGATGTGAT
>CAZHRQ010000160.1:0-5956 GCA_964535075.1 uncultured Rhodobacterales bacterium
TCACGCGCCCAATCCGGTTCACAGCGTGAACCCGATTGGGTGCGATCCGCTCTAGGCCAGCGCTTCGGTGCCGGCAGCCACACCGCCATGGGCTTGGGCGCCTACCGCCTGTATCCCCTATGACCGCTTGCCGCCGGGCGTGTGTTCGGCGCTGGTTTTCGTGGCGGGGCTGCTGCTCTCCGCTGCTGGCGGACAGGCGCTGAGATAGAGGCCGATCAGGAACAACCCCGCCAGCAGCAGGCCGAACCCCCATTCCCCGGTTTTCCGCAACCGCCTCAGCCCTTGGGCGCCCCGAAACCCGGGAAAGAGAGACACCAGCCCCCGGGTGAGCTTGAAGGTGCGCAGGGCGTCGGGCTTCAGCCACGCGAACAGCAGCAGGCTGATAATCGTGGCGCCAATGGCCGCCCCCATCCATTCCCAGCCCTTGCCGGGCAGGCTCACCAGATGCCACAGGAAAAAGCTGTCCTTGACTTCCTTGGTGGCCAGCAAGGCGGTGAACAGGCCAAAAGGAACCGCCACCAGGGCGATGTTGCGCTCCATGCGCTCCTCGCCAAGGATGGCCTCGTTGTGTTCCTGCTCCTTTTTCGCCCCCAGCCAGGCCTGCATCTGGGCGATTTCATCGCGCACCAAATCGTATTCTTTGTCCAGTCCCTGCTGCTTGCGGATAATGTCGAACAGGTCCACCCCCTGCACCTGGGTACTGATCTGCTGGTACCAGATATGGTTTGTGAACTGAAGTTGCGCCACATGCAGGTGGTCATACCATTTATTGAGTTTCTGGCGTTGTGCCGCCCTTTCCGCCGTCATGGTGGCCTTCAGGGCCTCCGTTACCTGGAGCGAAAAGGAACTGAGCACGGCATTGTAGCCTTCGCCGATCAGGAACATGCGGCGATACAGGGTGGCCATGTGCCCGCCCAGCACATCCACCGGGAACCTGTCGGTATAGGCCTGCATGACCAAGCTGTGCGCGGTGGCCGCATAGGTGGTGCCCATGGACAAATACCGGTCGTAGCGCCCGCTTTTATATTCCTCCAGTGTATAGTTTTTATCGTAAGTCGGACCCTCCCGGTAAGGATCCACGGTGGTCAACTGGGCCAGCAGGTAATCCATGGCCTGCTGACCGGGGGGGCTGAGCGGCGAGGCCCCATCACAGAGAACGGTGCTCACCACGCGGGCGCGGTCGTCGAACAGGTGATCGGCGCGCACGTTGTCCGGACCAAGACGTTTTGCCAGATCCTCATCGCCCAAGCCCGTGGCCCGCTGGATCAGCGCCTTGTACCAGTGCACGATGGGGGTGGGAGAAACCTCTCCCGCGTGCACGAGGGTGGCCAATTCACAGTCATTTTCCATCAGCGTGATATGGTGCGGCAGGTCTTGGCTGGGGTCGCCCACCCAATTGGAATGGGTATACCGCAGCTTGGCATTGGCCTGAATCACTTCCGCCAGCGTGGCCTCCGGCGGGGTGGTGGGATGGGTAAGACGGGTCACCAGGTCCGCGGCGTTCGGCCCCTTACGATCCCATCCCTGGGCCAGGGTCCATTCCACGATCACGGTATCATGATAGAAAAAATGCAGCCTTAAAGATTCAAGCGGATATGTTTTGGCCTTATTTCTCGATTCCTCGTCCGTGACGGGCCCGTGGCTCAAGCGCAGGGTGAGATCGGCGCAGGGCAGGTTCACGCTCGCCAGCCGATACCCCCGTTCGATCTCCTCCCGCGTTTTCTGCCACTGGCCTTCGTCGGGCGCCGTGCCGGCGGGGTTGTCCACCTGCGGGCACCACGCGAACAAGTCCCTGACATGGGGGCTGAAGTAGTGTTGCTCCTGATCGTCGATGTAGAGGGGGGTTGGCCGGTCCACGCCCTCCTGATCGGGCCACAGCCCCGGCCGACCGGCGGCGGGCAACGGTGGGCTTTCTTTCGACTTGTCCGGGGTCTGTATCTGCTGGGGATTTTTTCGCCAGTTGTCCAGATACCCCAGGATGCGGGTTTTGAGGCTACAGCACGTTTTTTTTGCCTCAGCGGACGCTTCTGCCTTCGCGGGCAGGGGATCGCCGATGAACAGCGCCTGGCTGAAAGAGGTGCGCCAAGCGTGAACGGGCCGAGCGCCACTGACCGTATCATTCAGGATGCGGTTGGCCAGGTCCCGCAGCTTCTGTGCGCCGTTGCCCAGGATGTCTTCGGCCCCACAATAAGCACCCACACCGGCCCCGCCGGCAAAGAAGGTCAGTTCCGGCGCCGCGACACGGAACTCAGGGGCGAACCAGGTCACGAACTGCGACCAACGCTCTCCCCGGCCGGACCACTCCAGGCGGGTAAAGGTCTCGGTCTGGTTGTCCTTGTAGAACAGCAGCAGAAATTCCGCCGGTTCTCCAAACGCCCGGTACTCCTGATCCAGCATCCACTCGGTCACCACGTCGGCCGCCACCAAACGATACTTTTCGGGCAAGATGGCGAACAAAATCTTGTGCCGCGTCTTCTGGCCTCCCACGCGGCTATCCACCAACACCGCCCGGAGGAACGGTGCTTCTTTTTGGTCTGTCTCCTTTTTCCGCGTCAGGGCGTCGTTCAGGACCTCGTGCGCGTCCTTCATCAGTTTGCGGGTGGTGTCCATGTCCTCCCGCCACGGCGCCTGCTCGGGATCAAAGGCAGAGAGATCGCGTTTCGGTTCATCCAGGGCCAGCCGGGCCAGGGTCAGATCCTGTTCACGCAAGGAGCGAATCAGGTCCCGGCGCTCTTCTATCGCCCCCTTATCCTTGGCCTGCGGCATGTCAAAGGCTTCCATGCCCGCGATAAAGGCCCGATCACCGATGGCGGCCAGGGTGCGCGCACGGGACCAGGACTCGCGCACTGGCGTTGGCGTCGGCCCGGCCAACCGTTGCGCCACCTGTTCCAGGGAGGACAGGGGCGACGGTTGATTTTCTTCGGTGCCAGCGGCGCGCAGGTACATGTGGTGGTCGATGACCGTCACCTGCCGGTTCGTGGCTTCGATCCGCGCCCTGATTTCCGGGCTGGGAATCTCCACCAGCAACACCTGGTTCTCCAGGCCGTGCAAGACCTCATCGGTCAGCTCCGGCACCTGCCCCCAAGGGGCTTTCAGCACCGTACAGGTCACATCCGGGCGGTTGTACTCCGCCACCAGCCGGTAAATTTCCAGGGCCTCAAGATCATTGAGGGACAGAACCACGGACAGGGCGTCGGTCATGGCGAAAACTCCCGAGGCGACCATAGGGGCGGAAGCACCTTACCGCAGGCAGGCGCCGAAAACCATGCGTATAAGGGGCAAACGGGGCGGTTACCCCATGCCCTCGCAGCGGCTCGCGTTCTCGCACCCAAAGCAGTAAACGAAGTCCTGCGGACAGACGGCCACGGCGTGATGCGCGGCCGGGGTCAACGGGCCCAGCGCCGCCTGGAACAGGCTGCGTTTCAGGGCACAGTGGGCCCGGGCCGCCGCCACGGGCCGGCCCTCGGCACAGGCCCCGCACCGGGCCGCCACCAGGTGATCCACCGGCCCGTCCAGCGTCTGCTGATCCATGCGCGCCTTAGAGCCGATCGCCGTCAATGGGCCCCAATTCCCAGGTCCCATTGACCGCGATAGGCTCTAGGGCACCTCGAAAAACCGCGAAATCGACCCTTCCCATCAACCGCAACCCGTTGAAAAACATGGATACCGTTCCGACCGAACAGGAGTTTTTCGAGGCGCCCTCTAAGGGACTCCACGCCCAGCATCGGCAGTGTGGCCGAGGCCATGGGCATGGACTGTCACCAATTCTACAACCGTCTCTGTGGTCGGGCGGGCTTTACCGTTGCGGAAGTCCAACGCCTGCTCGGTGTGTTTCCGGCCCAGGCGTTGGTGGATCACCTGCTGGCCAGCACCCCCTATATTGCCATCCCCCGGGATGACCCCGCGGGCAAAGACAGCGGGGAGACGCTGCTGCTGGACGCGGCCCGGGCGGTGACCGAGGCCGCCGCCATCCTGCGCGCCGTGGACGAAAGCCTGCAGGACGAACGGCTGTGTCACCACGACCGCCGCCGGGTGCGGGAGGAAGTGGTGGACGCAGAGCGCGCCCTGGCCACCCTGCGCCATCACCTGGAGGCCCTTCCCGTCCGCACAACACCCGCGGATCCGCTCTAAATCAAATAGATAGAGCCGATTCACATCCCCCTGCGCCCGGTCGTTTCGGCCGGGCGCGGGGCCGGGATCAGGTTATGGCGCGGCGGCGGCCACGGCCTCGATCAGGGAGTGCACCGCCGGCAGGGTCCAGTCCAGATCCCCTTGCAGCCGGGCCACCACCTGCCCGTCCGGCGCGATCAGATAGGAGGTGGGCAGCACCCGCGCCCCCATGGCCTCCATCAGGCTGCCGCCGGGATCGGTATACAGGGTCAGGTTGTTGAGCCGGTGCTTGCGCAGGAAGGGCTTGACCGCCTCTTCCCCCTCCCGGTTCTGGCTGGCCGCCACCACCACCAATCGGTTGCGCATGCGGCCCTGAAGGGTGTTGAGCGACGGCATTTCCGTCACGCAAGGCGGGCACCACGTGGCCCACAGGTTCAGCAGCACCACCCGGCCCCGGAAATCCTTCAGCCGGGCCGGCACCCCACCGGGTCCGGTGAAGGCCACCGCCGGCGCTGTGACCGACTCGTCGGCCAGTTCCATGTTGGGCAGTTGCTGTGCCGCCGCCCGCATGGCCTGGGAAGGCGCCCGGGCCTCCGCCGGCGCCGCCGCCAGGGCCACAACCCCCGCCAACACCATGATCGCCACTCGATGCCAGCCCCGCATGGCCTTTCCCCCTGTGTTGTGACCGCAAAAGTGTTTTGACTAAAATAAGGGAGCGGTGGTCCCGCTCCCCTGTTGTTTGGGCGGTGTCAGCCGTCGCGCCGGGCCAGCAGGGTGTTCACCGCCGCCAGCACCCCGTTGAGCGAAGCCTGCACGATGTTGGAATGACGCCCCACCCCGAAGTGGGGCTGGCCCTCGGCGTCGTGCACCTCGATATAGCTCACCGCATGGGCATCGGCCCCGGCGCCCACCGCGTGCTCGTGGTAATTGGCAAATTCGAAGTCCAGGCCGAAGTGGTCCCGCACCGCGTGGGTGAAGGCGTCGATGGGGCCGTTGCCCTTGGCCGCCACCTGGATCTCCTCGCCGTCCCGGGCCAGCAGGGCGGTGAGGTGACGGGTGTTCTCGCCGCTTTCGGGTTCGGTGCGGTATTCCACCAGATGCCAACCGGCGACTCCGGCCGGGCCGTCCTCGTAGGTGGCGCGGAACAGGTCATAGATTTCCGCCGCCGAAAGCTCCGTTTCCCGCTGGTCGGTCACTTTCTGCACCACCCGGGCGACGTGGATTTGCAGCGAGCGCGGCAGTTGCAGGCCATAGTCCCGTTCCAGCACGTGGGCCACGCCGCCCTTGCCCGACTGGCTGTTGACCCGGATCACCGCCTCGTACGACCGACCCACGTCCATGGGGTCGATGGGCAGATAGGGCACTTGCCAGATGCCGGCGTTGGAGGCCCGCACCGCCTTCAGGCCCTTGTTGATGGCGTCCTGGTGGCTGCCGGAGAAGGCGGTGAACACCAGCTCGCCGGCATAGGGATGCCGGGGCGGCACCGCCATGCGGGTGCAGTCTTCCGCCGTTTCCACGATGCGCGGCATGTCGGTGAAACGCAGGCCCGGATCCACCCCCTGGGTGAACAGGTTCAACCCCAGAGTGATGAGGTCCACGTTGCCAGTGCGCTCCCCGTTGCCGAACAGGGTGCCTTCCACCCGCTGGGCGCCGGCCATCACCGCCAGTTCCGCTGCCGCCACCGCCGTGCCCCGATCGTTGTGGGGGTGCACGGAAATGATGGCGTGCGCGCGGTTGGGCAGATGGCGGCAGAACCATTCGATCTGGTCGGCGTAGACGTTGGGGGTGGCCATTTCCACCGTGGCCGGCAGATTGAGAATGATCCGGTCCTCGGCCGTGGGCTTCC
>CAZHRQ010000161.1:0-5929 GCA_964535075.1 uncultured Rhodobacterales bacterium
ACGCACCCAATCCGGTTCACAGCGTGAACCCGATTGGGTGCGATCCGCTCTATCGGTGATCTTACGCTCGTTGTAACGGAAATCAAATTCTGTGAGATAGCGGTGCAGGTGGCGCTTGGCGCAGTGCTGGTACACGCCCGTCATATCCCGCATCAAAATGCTGAAGTCGCCTTCAATCGTGTTGGTGTGGATCTCGCCCCGGCCGTATTCGCCCGTGTTGTGGCGAACCACGCCGTGCCACGCGAAGTCCTTGCTCAGGTGGACGTACAGGCTCGCTTTCCCAAAAACCGCTTTTAGGATTAGGCCAGCCAGGGGCCCATGTACTGGCGCATCTGGCGTTCCATTTCGCCGTTGAAGTCCAGCAACGCCCCCTGCACCAGGGCGAACCACGCCTGGTCCCGCTCGTTGAAGGAGGCGCTTTCCTTCACGGTCACGGCCCGTTCCACGCTGGCTTCCGTTTCCGCGCGCAGGGCGCCGGTGTCGTCCAGCAGCATCACCCGGCCGCGCATCAGCGTGACATAGCGGTCGGTGGCTTCCTCGGTCATCATGCCCAGCAGGCCGCCGCCGCTGCCGGGCAGGCGTTCCTCCAGCAGGGAGGCATCGTCGATGCGGAACACCGCCTGGCCGGGACCGCCCACCGGCTGCAACCGGGCCCGGGCCCAGTCCTTCAGCGCCTGATCGGGCGGCAGACTCACCCGCGATTCCACATGGGGCGGCTGTCCGGGGCTTTGGAAGCGATTCTCCACCACCAACCGGCTCACCCGCAGGGCCAGCGGGCCGCCATCGCCAAAACGCAGCGCCGGCTGGCGGTAGACGGGCAGGGTGCCGGTGCAGGCGGTGGCCAGCACCGCCGGCACGGCGGCCAGGAACAGACGACGACGCAGCATTCAATCCTCCTGGAATGATTCCGGGGCGCCCGCCAGGGCGGCGGCCTCGGTGCTGACCGCGTCCGGCGTGAAGCGATAGGTGGTGTTGCAGAACTGGCAGGTGGCGTGCAGGGTGCCGTCGTCGGTGATCATGGCCGCCACCTGGTCGGCGGGAAAGGCCCGCAGGGTGCGCAGCAACCGTTCCGCTTCGCAACGGCAACCGCCGCGCAGGCCGCGCGGGGCCGGCAGCCGCACGCCCTCGGTGGCGAACAGGCGCTGCACCAGGGTCTCGGGCGCCAGCCGGGCCAGCTCCGCCGGCTGCACACTGCTCATGAGCACCGCCGCCGTGCGCCATGCCTCGTCCCGTTCGTCCTCGGTGACGCCCGGATCCTGCTCGGCCGGCAGACGCTGCACGGTCAGGGCCGCGCCGTGCCAGTGACCGTCCCCGTCCTGATCCACGGCGGCGCGCAGGGCGGTGGCCACCTGATCCGATTCGTGGAAGTAGCGGTGCAGGCAATCGGTGAGGGTGGGGCCGTCCAGCGCCACCAGGCTTTGATATCGGTCGGTGTGGGGGCCCTGGTCCACGGTGAAGGCCAGGGTGCCGTCGCCCACCAGCCCCGGCACGGGGGCGCGATCCAGGGCGTGGGCGCGGTCCACCGCCGCGGCATCGAAATCGGCATAGCCGCGCAGGGTGCCGTCGGGGGTGAGATCGGCCGCCAGCAACCGCACCGGGCCATCGCCCCGGATCTGAGTGCCGAACACGCCGTCGAACTTCAATCCCGAGGCCAACAGCACGGTGTGCACCACCGTTTCCGCCAGCAGGCGCGCCACCGGAGGGGGATAGGGATGACGGCCGAGGATCCAATCCAGGGCCGGGCCCAGCCGCACCATGCGCCCCCGCACGTGGGGCAGGACAAAGGGCTGGATGCGGTCGTCAACGATCATCCGGCTCTCCTTATTCCCTGTTCCCAGTGTCCCGTTTCCCGGCAGCCCGTCCGGGCGCTCCCTCGTCCCCAGACTCGACCAAGCTCAAGTCTCGGCCAAGCCAAGTCTCGGTCAGGCTAAGACTCGGTCAGGCATGCGCGGCTTCCAAGCACCAGGCGAGAATGGCCTTTTGCACGTGCAGGCGGTTTTCCGCCTCGTCGAACACCACCGACCGGGGGCCGTCCAGGACCTCGGCGGTGACCTCCTCGCCCCGGTGAGCGGGCAGACAGTGCAGGAAGATCGCGTCCGCGGCCGCCTGCGCCATCAGCGCCTCGTTCACCTGATACGGCAGGCACAGGGCATGCCGGGCGTCGGCGTCGGCCTGGCCCATGGACACCCAGGTATCGGTCACCACCACGTCGGCCCCGCGCACCGCCGCCACCGGATCCTCGGTGAGGGTGAGGCGGGCGCCCCGGGCCCGTTCCCGCATGGCCGCCGAGGGCGCCAGGGAGGGCGGCGTGGCGATGCGCAGCTCAAAGCCAAAACGGGACGACGCCTCCATCCAACTGGCGGCCACGTTGTTGCCGTCCCCCAGCCACGCCACCTTTCGTTCCTCGATGGCGCCCCGATGTTCCTCCACGGTGAGAATATCGGCCATGATCTGGCAGGGGTGAGAGGCATCGGTGAGGCCGTTGATCACCGGCACCGACGCCGCCGCCACCAATTCCTCCAGGTTGCGGGGGGCGCCGGTGCGGATCATGATGGCATCCACGTACCGGGACAACACCCGGGCCGTGTCCGCCAGGGTTTCCCCCCGGCTGATCTGACTGTCGCCGCCGCCCAGCGTCACCACCTGCCCGCCCAGTTGCTGCATGGCCACCTGGAAGGACACCCGGGTGCGGGTGGAGGGTTTTTCGAAAATCATGGCCAAGGTGCGGCCGGGCACCACCGCCGGGGCATGGGGCCCCGCAGCCTTGAACCGGACCGCCAGATCCAGGATTTCCCGCAGCACCGAGGTGGGCAGGGGCGCGATGTCCAGGAAGTGGCGCAGGCCCGTGCCCGCGTCGGCCGGCGGATGAAACTGCCACGCGCTCATGAGGTCCCTCCCGCCAGCACGCGGTCCAGGGCGGCCAGGGCGTGGTCGAGATGGGCGTTCTCCACCACCAGCGGCGGCAGCAGCCGCACCTGATTGCGGCCCGCCGGCACGCTGAGCAGCTTTTCCGCCCGCAGAGCCGCCACCACCTCCACGTTGGGCGCGGCCACCTCCAGACCCAGCATCAACCCGGCGCCGTGCACACCGCGCAACGCGCCCTCTGGCGACACCCGGGTCTCCAACGCGCTGCGCAGCGACGCCCCCCGGGCCTGCACCTGATCCAGGAACCCGGGCGCCAGCAACACATCCAGCAGCGCATGGCCCACGGCCATGGCCAGGGGATTCCCGCCCAGGGTGGTGCCGTGGCTGCCGGCGGTCAGGGTCGCGCCCACGGCTTCCGTGGCCAGACAGGCGCCCAGGGGGAACCCGGCGCCCAGGCCCTTGGCCGTGGCGAGAATGTCCGGCGTGATGCCGCTGGGCTGGTGGGCGAACAGATGGCCGGTGCGCCCCATGCCCGATTGGACTTCGTCGAACACCAACAGCAGGCCGTGCTGATCGCACACCGCCCGCAGGTGGCGCAGCCAGTCGGCGCTGGCGGGACGGATGCCGCCCTCGCCCTGCACCGGCTCGATGACAATGGCGGCGGTTTCGGGGGTGAGGGCGGCCTCCAGCGCCGGGGCGTCTTCCCACGGCACCTGATCGAAGCCGTCCACCACCGGGCCGAAGCCCTCCAGGTGCTTGGGATTGTTGCCGGCGGCCAGGGTGGCCAGGGTGCGACCGTGGAAGGCGCCCGCGAAGGTCACGCAGCGCCAGCGTTCGGGCCGCCCCTGGGCCCAATGCCAACGGCGCGCCAGCTTCAGCGCCGCTTCCATGGCCTCGGCGCCCGAGTTGCAGAAAAACACCCGGTCGGCGAAGCAGGCGGCCGTCAGGCGTGCGGCCAACCGGTCCTGGCCGGGGATGGTGAACAGGTTGGACACATGCCACAGGGTACGGGCCTGGGTTTCCAGCGCCTGCACCAGATGGGGGTGGGCATGACCCACGGCGGCGGTGGCCACGCCGCTGGCGAAATCCAGGTAGCGGTCGCCGGTGGCGGTTTCCAGCCACACGCCCTCACCCCGGGTGAAGGCCAGCTCGGCCCGCGCGTAGGTGGGCATGACGGATGCGGTCACGGCGGTCTCCGTTGCCTCTCGCCCGCGCCCCGGCGATCTCACGGGGGGCGCCAGGGGGGCGAGAAAAAAGCACGAACGCCGCGCTGGGGAGACCCCCCGCGCGGTATGGAAAGGCGGGACTATTCTCCGGGGAACGATCCTTGTCAAGGACAGTTTTTGGCAAATATTACTGAAAGGCCACCTCGTTGAAACTGCGCAGTTTTCGGCTGTGCAGTTTTTCCGGCCCGATCTCCCGCAGCAGGGCCATGGCCAGCAGGCCGATGTGCAGGTGCTGGTCCACCCGCTCGCGATAGAAGCGGTCGGCCATGCCCGGCAGCTTGAGCTGACCGTGCAGGGGTTTGTCGGACACGCACAGCAAGGTGCCGTAGGGCACGCGGAAGCGGAAGCCGTTGGCGGCGATGGTGCCCGATTCCATGTCCAGGGCCGTGGCGCGGCTTTGGCTCAGGCGGCGGTTCTGGCGGATGGCGGGCTGGAATTCCCAGTTGCGGTCGTCGATGGTGGCCACGGTGCCGGTGCGCATGATGTGCTTCAGTTCATAGCCCGTGAGGCCGGTGATCTCGCCCACCGCCTGTTCCAACGCCACCTGGATTTCCGCCAGCGCCGGAAGGGGAATGGTGGGCGGCAGGTCCTGATCCAGGATGTGATCCTCCCGCAGGTAGCCGTGGGCCAACACATAGTCGCCCAGATGCTGGGAGGAGCGCAGGCCGGCACAGTGCCCCAGCATCAGCCAGGCATGGGGGCGCAGCACCGCCAGGTGATCGGTGATGGTCTTGGCGTTGGAGGGGCCCACGCCGATGTTGATCATGGTCAGGCCGGCGCCATCGGCCCGTTTCAGGTGATAGGCCGGCATCTGCGGCAGCCGGGCCAGGGGGCGCCCGGCCTCGGCGGCAAAGGGCCCCGGGTCGGTGGCGTTCACCGTCACCCGATCGCCGGGTTCCACGAAGGCATCGTAGTGCTGGTCCCGCATCCCTTGCGCGGGGGTGGGGCTGGCCTGCATCAGGCCGTGGGCGATCTTCACGAATTCGTCGATATAGAACTGGTAGTTGGTGAAGATCACATAGTTCTGAAAGTGCTCGGGCCGGGTGCCGGTGTAGTGCTTCAGCCGTTGCAGGCTGATATCCACCCGGGGGGCGCTGAACAGGGCCAGGGGCATCGCGCCATCGGGCCCGGGCGTGACGTCGCCATTGGCGATGCTGTCGTCCAGGGCGTCCAGGTCGGGCTGGTCGAACCACGCCGGCAGGGACGCCATCTGTGCCGGCCCCAGGTCGCCCTCCAGGTGGAATTCCTCGCCCAGGGCGAAATGCAGCGGCATGGGCTGGTCACCGGGCCCCACCTGAAGGGGCTGCTGGTGGTTTTCCATCAGCAGTCGGAACTGCTCCAGGTAGTAGCGGTGAAAAAGGTCGGGACGGGTAAGGGTGGTGGCATAGGTGCCGGGGCGGTCTACGAATCCGTAGGACAGGCGGGAATCCTGGCGCGGGCGGTGGCTGACGGTGAGCCGAACCTCCGGATAGGGGGCGGAGACCCGCCCGGGCAGGGATCCGCCGGCGGCGAAGGTGCGGAACGCCTCCCGCAGCCGGGTCATGCTCTGGTGGTGCAGGGTGCGCACCGCCGCCAGGGCCTGTTCCGGCGTGGTACAGGTGTGCGGTGTGTCCTGGAATGCCATGGCGCGTCCCCCGGGGCCGTGGACCGTGAGCCGATCACGATCAGCCCCCTTGTACGCCGGGGCGCGGGCGGGCTCAAGCGGCAGGGCTTTGCCTGGTGGCGCAACCGTGATAGCCCTTGTGCCGTCCGCCCCCCAGAGCGCGTTGGGACCCCCAAAAAAGGGTCCCATTGACCGCGATAGGCTCTAGAGCGGATCGCACCCAATCGGGTTCACG
>CAZHRQ010000162.1:0-5877 GCA_964535075.1 uncultured Rhodobacterales bacterium
CCGACCCCGCAGCATCTCGGCCAGATTCGGCAGGCGGGTGCCCACCGCCTGAGCCAGCACCGGCAGGCGCAGCATCACCGTCCCCTGATCGTTCATCAGGGCGACGGCCTCGCCCCCCGGTTCGTGCAGGGTGGTCATGGCGTCGGTGAACAGGGCAAGGTCGATGATGGCCACCACCACCCCGGCCAAACGCCCGTCGGCACCGGTGATGCGGCGACTGAGACTGAAGAACCACGCGCCTTCGTGCACGCGGGAAGGCCGGCTTTCGTCGATAAACAGCCCGGCATCGGCCTGGTCCCGGTGCACGGTAAAGTAAGGCCGATCATGCAGCGGGGGCGGCGTCCCCTGAGCCGTCCAGTGACGCACGGTGGCCGCATGATCCAGGATCACCAGATCCATCAGATAGGGATGGGCCTGCATGGCGGTGCCCAGGAAGCGTTCCACCGTTTCCGGGTCTTCCGCCGCATTTTCCATCATCATCTGAAGCTGACGCAGCAGGGCATCATACCCCGAGACCATGCCGCGCACGAAGGCCGCACCGGCTTCCGCCCGCCCGTGCAGCCGCACGGTCTCCCGGTCAAGGCGGCTTTCGCGGGAGGTCGCCAACCACGCCCCCACCACCACCGTCACCAGCACCACGACTGCGAGCACACCTAACCCCACTCGTCCCCACGAACGCTGGCGCGGCGGCACGGACGGGGAAGCAGCAGCAGGGATCTCGACCATGGAACGGCACTTCCCGAGTGGCGGCAAACGGGGATGGGAGACAGTCAGCGACAGCGTTACACTGTTGACGGCCCGCCGTCCACCCAAAGGAGGCATGCCGTGCCCCAAAAGCGTCACGCAACCTCAGGCACCGCCGCGCAAACCCTGGGGCCCTGCCCGTTGTGTGGGCGGCCGTTGATTGCCGGGCCGTCCGTCAACCAGCACCACTGGATTCCATTGCGCGAAGCCCGTCGCCGTGATCTGGCGACCCGGGCCGACTGGATTCACGTGGTTTGCCACCGCATGATTCACCGGCTGTTCGATGAACGCACCCTGGCCCGGGAAGCCGCCGACCCCGAAACGTTGCGGGCCCGGCCGGAACTGGCATCGTTCCTGCGTTGGATTCAGCGCCAGCCCCCGGACTACGTGGACTGGCCGGAACAACCGGGACGGCACGGCCGGCGGCGCCGACGCTAGAGCGGATCGCCCCCAATCGGGTTCACGCTGTGAACCGGATTGGGTGCGTGACTCCGCTCTAAAACAAATAGATAGAGCCGACTCACGCGGTTACCGGGACCCGACGCCAGGATCAGGGCAGGTCGCTGCCTTCCAGCGGTTCGATGCTCACCGCCTGCCGGGCCGGCTGGCGCGTGTCACCGAAGGCCGCCGCCACGGGGTTATCCGAAGCGGTTTCCGGCGGATAGATGAAGCCATAGGCCGGATAGACCCGCCCATAGGCGCCCACCTGTGGGTGCATGAAACGCACCTGGGTCCAATCGTTGTTCGGCGACACATCCTTGGCCCGCATGTGGCGATAGACCCGCCCGCGGGTGGCCCGGTTCCAGCCCCAATTGGCATGGCTGACCAGGATTTCCCGATCCCCCAAATACCCGGTGACCACACCGATGTGGCCATACTTGTTACGCTTGGTCTTGCGCAGCACCAGGACGGCATAGGGTTTGGGGGTATTGCCGCGCTCGTACTTGCCCTTGGCCTTGCCCCACCAGGTCCAGGCGTCGCCACGGATGGGGATGCCGGAAATTTCCCGGGCGTAGGGCACGCACCAGATGAACCTCTCCTTCCCCGTGTACCGCTTCACCGGCAGCTTGGCCGGCATGGCCTGACGGGGGACGGCCTCGGGAATCTCTTCCGGCGCCGGAATCTGGGCGTACTCAATTTTCGGCGCGCACCCTGCCCCCAGGGCCACCATGCACACCGTCAGAACCAGACTTTTTCTCAACAATCACGCTCCTGACCTACACCCCATGCTGCCCCCACCCTTCGCTACTGCGGGTGGTGCGGCGCCGTCATGCCATGGCGGCGCCTGCCCAGGCAAGACCAGACGCGCGGCGGCGTCACGTCACCGGCGCCTGTGCCCATTCTCGTGCTCCCGAGTGTCACCGGGTCAGGAGATGGCGGATTCCACCCACTCCATCAGCTTGTTTTTGGGCATGGCCCCGATTTTGGTGGCCGCCACTTGCCCGTCCTTGAACACCATCAGGGTGGGAATGCCACGCACGCCGAAACGGGACGGCGTGCTGGGATGCTCGTCAATATTGAGCTTCACCACTGACAGGCGATCCCCCATTTCCGAGGCAATCTGTTCCAGGGCCGGGGCGATCTGCTTGCACGGTCCGCACCATTCAGCCCAGAAGTCCACCAGGACCGGGGTGGAGGACTTGAGCACTTCTTCTTCGAACGCGCTGTCGGAAACTTCTTTCATCGCCTTGGCTTCCCGAATCGTTAACCCTCTCAGGGATGGCCCACGGCACTGCGGGGGCAGGGACCGATCCCTCAATTTTCAGGCGTTTTTACCGGCGGGCCCGGACTCCCCGGTCATCGCGCGGCATAGCGCTTCGATCCTAGGGAGTCCGACCAGGGGCGTCAAGCAACGGCGGTTCGGCACGTCCATGGGCCATCGGCCCCCTGGACAACCGGAACCTCTGCCCCCATGTTCCTGGATCGGAACAGGACGCGAGGGTGGGTCCAAGTGCCCGCGATCAGCTCTGGTGTCTCACATCTCCTGGAACAAGGACCCGAGTCATGAGCGATCATGTCTATCAGATCATGGAAGTAGTGGGTTCCTCCCCCGACGGGCAGGATCAGGCCATCCGTAACGCCATTACCAAGGCCCAGAGCATGGTCACCCATATGCGCTGGTTCGAGGTCAAGGAAACCCGCGGCCACATTGCCGACGGTGACGTGGCCCACTTTCAGGTGACGGTGCGGGTGGGCCACACCCTGGATTGAGCCTCCGGCATGTCCACGGTGCCCGGCGCGCCCGGCGCCTATGCCCTGATCATGGGTCTGACAGCGCCTCTCGCTCTTGTACGCCCCCGGCCGGCCACGCTGCCGCCGGGGGTGTATGTGTATCTGGGCTCGGCGCGGGGCCCGGGGGGGATCGCCGCCCGCACGCGCCGCCATGTGCGCCGGGATAAGCGTCCGCGCTGGCACGTGGATGCCCTGACCCTGGCCGCCGCCGTCGTGGACGTGATTCCCTGGCCCGATGGCGATGAATGCCTGTGGACCACGGCGGTGCGGGATCTGCCCGGGGTCACCATCCCCGTGCCGGGTTTCGGCAGCAGTGACTGCCGCCAGTGCCCCAGCCACCTGCTGGCACTGCCCTTTTCTCCCACGGAAATCGCGCGGGCGGGCGCCTGGGTCGCCGCTTGCCGCCCCGGCCCGGATCGGTTCTAAATCAAATAGATAGAGCCGATTCACGCGGTCAATGGGACCCGAAACACACCTCCTGAAACCGATTCTCGGCCAGCCACGCGCCCAGCAGGCGGATCAGTCGTTCGCTCCAGGCGGTCAGACCGGCCTCGGTGGCCAGCAGGTCGTTGCGGATTTCCAGGGCCGCGTGGGCCAAGCCGGCGGCGGCGGCATGGGCCTGGAGGGTATAGCCGTGGGTCACCCCGGAATAGGGCTCGTTGTCCCCCACCACCAGGGTCTGATCGGCGCGCAATGCGTCTATCAGCGCCCGGGGCAGCCGGGAATCCCGGTCCCACAGGACTCCCGCATGCCAGGGTCGGGGCGTTCGCGCGGTGTTCAGACAGGGCGTGAAACTGTGCAGGCTCAGCAGCCATGGCACCCGTCCCTCATGGCGCAGGCGGGCGATCACCGTGTCAATGGTCCGGTGGTAGGGATGAAAACCAGCTTCCAGCCGTGCTGTCCGCTGGTGGGCGGTCAGATTTTGGTTGCCGGGAATCGCGTGCCCGTCGCTGTGGGCGGGAATGGCATCAGGCGCGCCCGGCGGCCGGTTGCAGTCAATGACCAGCCGCGACCAGGTGCTGATCACCGCCGGCACGCCCAGGCGCGTGGACAGGGCCTCCGTCAGAGGCAGGGTGCCGGGATCGTGGGCCACGTGATCGGCCCGCACCGCCGACGGCAAGCCCAGATCCCCGAGCGCTTCGGGGATGGCGGTTCCCCCATGATCACATAACAGAACGAGGGGACCAGGGGCGTCGGCGTTGAACACCCGCACCGGCGGGGGCGCGGTCAGGAACGGGTCTGGCGTTGCGACCATTGCTGCTGCTTGCGATAGATGGTGGAGGGCGCGATTTCCAGCGCCCGGGCGGCGCGGCTGATGTTGCCCTCATGGTAGGCAATGGCGGCCTCGATGGCCATGATTTCCAGTTCCACCAGCGGCCGCACCAGCCATGACCGCTGATCCGGCGGCGCGGCGGCCGGACCGTCCCGAAGACTGTCTGGCAACATGGCGGGCGTGACCTCCGGGCCGTCGTTCAGCACCACCAGCGTGCGGATGGCGTTTTCCAACTGGCGCACATTGCCCGGCCAGGCATGGCTGGTGATGCGTACCAGGGCCTCGGGCGCGAAATCCCGAAAGGCCTTGCCCTCCGCGGTGCTGAGATCGCGCAGGAAACGCCGCGCCAGCAGGGCGATATCCTCCCCCCGCTCCCGCAAGGGTGGCATGTGAATGGGGACCACGTACAGGCGATAATACAGATCCTCGCGGAACCGACCTGCCGCCACTTCTGCTTGGGGATCGCGGTTGGTGGCGCAGATGAAGCGAATGTCCGCATGATGCTCGCGGCTGTCGCCCACCGGGCGGTAGGTGCCTTCCTGGATGAAACGCAACAGCTTGGCCTGTAGCTCCAGATCCATTTCGCAGATCTCGTCCAGGAACAAGGTGCCGCCGTCGGCCTCCGCCGCCGCGCCGCGCCGGTCGGCCACGGCGCCGGTGAAGGCCCCCTTGCGATGGCCAAACATTTCACTTTCCATCAGCCCGCCCGGCAGCGCGGCACAGTTCAGCGCCAGAAAGGGATGATCGCGCCGGGCACTGGCATGGTGAATGGCCCGGGCACACAATTCCTTGCCCGTGCCCGATTCTCCGGTAATGAATACCGGGGCGGCGGACGGGGCGGCGGCCTCGATCAGGGCGAACACATTGCGCATGGCCACTGAATCCCCCAGAAAACCGCTGGGGCCGGTGGGCGGACCGCCGGTAACCGTGCCGGCGAGGGGGGCCCCCTGGGGCTGACGCCGGGCCAGGGCCTGCCGCACCGCTTCCTGCAACCGTTCGGCCTTGACCGGTTTCATGAGAAAGTCGGCGGCACCGGCCTGCATGGCCGCCACCGCCCGCTTGACCGAGCCGTCGCCGGTCAGCACCACCGTGGGCGGCAACGCCGTGTCCTGACGGGCCTCCAGCACGGCCAGACCGTCCATGTCGGGCAGGCCCAGGTCCAGCACCATCAGGTGGATGCCGCCCGCATCCAGGTGCGCCAGGGCCTCGGCACCGGTACCGGCCGTGCGCACGGTGGCGAGGGACCCCAGGTAATCGGCGTACAGGGCCGCCTGCAAGGGAACATCCTCCACCACCAGAAGGGTCGTTTCGGCGGTCATGGGGCAGACCTCACACCAAACAGGGGAAGCCGGCGGCGCGGCGACGCCCACCGGGAAACAGGGTAGCGGGACACACCACGCAGGGGAACACTGATGATACGGGTTTTCATGATTCTGGCGGGTTTGAATGGCGCCATGGCCGTGGCGGTGGGAGCCTGGGCCGCCCATGGCCTGGACCCCGCAACCCAGCCGGCGGTGGCCGATTGGGTGGAAAAAGCCACCCGCTACCAGATGCTGCACGCCCTGGCCCTGGTGGGGGTGGTGGCGCTGCTGCTGCGGGCGGCGGGGGCGCGGGGCGTGCTGTTGGCG
>CAZHRQ010000163.1:0-5775 GCA_964535075.1 uncultured Rhodobacterales bacterium
CGCGGTCAATGGGACCCGAGAATGGGTTCCCATTGACCGCGATAGGCTCTAGAGCGGATCGCACCCAATCCGGTTCACAGTGTGAACCGGATGGGACGCGTGAATCAGCGGAAGCGCCCAGGCTCAATCCTCAACTGGCGCCGCTTCCTCTCCGTCCTCGGCCCCCTCCATCGGGGCAGGGGTTTGGGCGGCCGCCCCCGGGCCACGGCCCTTGCCGCGTCCCGTCATGCCCATGCCGCGTGGCTTGCCGTCACCACGGGCGCAAGTGCGCGGCGGACGCCCGGTCTCGGGATCCAGCACCACCTTGTCCACCAGCACCCCGCCCTCGCGGGTCACGATGTCCACTTCCACGCCGGTCTTGACATCGCGGGCCTCGCCCACGGTCAGGGTGGCCGGTGCGGTCCGCAACAGCTTGGCCGCCACCAGGATCTTCAGTTCATCGGGGGTGTAGGGCTCTTCCCGACGCAGCATGGAGCCCCCGCCGTGACGCCCTTTTCCTTGATGCATGCCTGGGCCCCGGTGCATACCCGAGCCATAGCCCTTGCCCCGGGACCCCATCTGATGCATGGGCCCGTGGCACATCTTGCCGTGCCACCCCATCATACCGCCGTCCTGGGCCCCCTTAGGACCCGGCTGAGCCAGGGCCGGGGCCGTGCTCAGACCGAGACACAGGGCCACCGCCGCCGCGCGTTGCCACGTCTTGCTGCTCATGATCATTCTCCATTGTCTCTAAAGTGACAAAGTGACCGGCCAACGGCAAACCGATGGTCTCGCCGTCGTTCCAGGGCTGTTGTACCCTGTGCCGGTCGCATCGTGATCCCCCTTCTGTCGCAAACCGTCGCAAAACGCCCGAGCCATCATGTCCCACACCGTGCCGCATATCCTGGTGGTTGATGATGAAGCTGACATCCGCATCCCGCTGGCCCGCTACCTGGAGCGCCACGGCCTGCGGGTGAGTGTCACCGGCGACGGCAGCGGCCTGCGCCGCGCCCTCGCCGCCGAGCCGGTGGACCTGGTGGTGCTGGATATCATGCTGCCCGGGGAGGACGGCCTGACCCTGTGCCGCCATCTGCGGGAAAGCCACGATCTGCCGGTGATCCTGCTCACCGCCCTGGGGGAGGAAACGGATCGCATCGTGGGGCTGGAGGTGGGCGCCGACGACTATGTCACCAAGCCCTTCAACCCCCGGGAGCTGCTGGCCCGCATCAAGGCGGTGCTGCGCCGGGTTTCCCCCGCCGACGGCACCACCCCCCCACCGCCCCCCGCGGAAGAGCGCCCCTTCCAATTCGATGGCTGGACCCTGGACCCGCTGCGCCGCCTGCTGCTGAGCCCGGCGGGGGTAACGGTGAGTCTTTCGGGCGGTGAATTCGCCTTGCTGCGGGCACTGCTGGAGCGGCCGGGAGTGGTGCTGACCCGAGACCGGCTGCTGGACCTGACCCAGGGGCGGCGGGCCGAGCCCTACGACCGGGCCATCGACAATCAGGTGATGCGCCTGCGCCGCAAGATCGAGCCTGATCCCGGCCAGCCCCGCTACATCCACACCGTCCGCGGCGCCGGCTACTGCTTTGCCGCCGCCGTGACCCGGGGAGACCCCGCGCCATGACCCGATGGGTCACCCGATGGCTGCCCCGGGGGCTGTTCGGGCAGATGCTGGGGCTGCTGGTGCTGGTCCTGGTGCTCAGTCAGGCGGTGGTCACCCTGCTGCTGGCCGGTCAGCAGCGGGCCCAGGTGACCGAGGTGCGGGAGGCCGCCCTGGTGACTCGCGCCGTGGCCGTGGCCCGCTTCGTACGGCGGGTGCCGCCCAGCCGGCGCCCCACCACCTTGGCGCGCCTGTCCGACGGCAGTGTGACCTTCACCTTGGTTCCCACCTCGCCGCTGCCGCCGGAAACCGCCCTGCCCCGCCGCCGGCCGCCACCCGCCCGGTTGCATCCGGCCCCGCCGCATCCCCGGCCCCGCGCCGGGCGGATCGAGGGCCGCCTGGTGGTGGCCGTGCCTCTGCCGGAATCCCGGAACTGGGTGATCGCCCGGGCCACCCCACCACCGGCCCTGCCCCTGCTCACGCCGGCCACCCTGTGGTCCCTGTCGCTGTTGTTCCTGGGGGTGGTGGCCGTGGTGTGGGTGACCGTGCGCCGCGTGACCCGTCCGGTACGGGCGCTGGCCGAGGCGGCGGAAGCCCTGGGCCGAGGTCAGTCGGTGGCGGCCCTCCCCGAGGAAGGCCCCCGGGAGGTACGGCAGGCCGTGACCGCCTTCAACACCATGCACCAGCGCCTGCAACGGTTCCTGGCGGATCGCACCCGGCTGTTGGCGGCCATGTCCCATGACCTGCGGACGCCCCTCACCCGTCTGCGCCTCTGGGCGGAGCTGGTGGAGGAACCGGAAACCCGAACCCGGTTGCTGGGGGCCGTGGACGACATGCAGGCCCTGACCGAGGACACCCTGGCCTTCGCCCGCGAGGACGCCACCGCCCGCGACGCCGGCCTCTTGGATCTGACCGCCCTGGTCACCGCCCTGGCCGAGGACCTGCACGCGGCGGGCCAGCCGGTGGACGTGGTCGATGCGCCGACTCTGCCCCCGGTGGTCGGCCGCCCGGTGGCCCTGCGCCGGGCGCTGGCGAACTTGGTGGATAACGCCGTGCGTTATGGCGGGGGGGCCCGACTCAGCCTGCGGGCCGATCCCCCCGGGGTCGTCATCCTGGTGGAGGACAATGGCCCCGGCCTGCCCACCGAGGCCCTGGAGCGGGCCTTCGACCCCTTCGAACGCCTGGGCCGGGACCGGGACGGCAGTGGCCTGGGGCTGGCGGTGGCCCGCTCCGTGGCGCGGGCGCACGGCGGCGAAATCACCCTCGGGAACCGGCCGCAGGGCGGTCTATGTGCTCGGTTGTGGCTGCCCGCCCCGGTCACCGTGCCCGGGAAGGGTGACACGGGGGCGGCGAGGCGTTAGACTTTCCCTCTCACAGGCACTTGTTCCCTTTCCGGCGACACAGGACCGGCCATGGCCAACATTGTTCCCGCTGACCAGAAACTTGCCCAGCAGGGCGCTGACCATGACGAACGGGTGTTTGTCACCCTTTACGTCAACAAGCAGAAATTCGGCATCCCGGTACTGCAGGTGCAGGACATCCTGGTGCCGGAGCGCATCGCCCGCATTCCCCTGGCCCCCCGGGAGGTGGCCGGCGCCATTAACCTGCGCGGTCGCATCGTCACCGTGATCGACATGCGTGAACGCCTGGGCCTGCCCGCCTTCGCGCCCGAGGCCAAACGCATGTGCGCAACCGTGGAATATGGTGTGGATTTGTATAGCCTTTTGGTGGACGCCGTGGGGGAAGTACTGTCTCTCAGCGCCGATGCTATCGAGAGCAATCCCACCAACCTCTCCCCCCACTGGCGGGAGGTGTCGGCCGGCGTGATTCGGTTGGAACGGGAACTGGTGGTGGTCCTGGACATCGACCGCCTGTTGTCCACCCTGGTACACCGCTGACCGATCCGGGGCGGGGATGCAGGAAACCGCCGCACGGGCCCGCGCCCTGCTCCAGGCCGGCCAGCCTGAGGACGCCGTGGCCCTGCTGCGCGGCGCAGGCTCGGATCTGGCGTCTTCGGCGGAGGGGTTGAGTCTGCTGGGCATGGCCTTGGTGCAAACCGGCGACTCCCTGGCGGCCCTGCCCTTCCTGGAACAGGCCATCGCCCTGGACCCTGGCCATGAGGACGCCCGCTTCCAGCTTGCCCTGATCCGGTTTGATCTGGGTCATTATCCCCACGTCATTCAGCACCTGGCCCCCCCCCTGGCCCACCGGCGCGGTCCCGTGGCCCTGCTGGTGCGCGCCCTGGCCCTGTACCGAAGCCACGGCGGCCTCCCGGAAGCCCTCAACTTGGCACAGGCGGCGCGGGCGACCGCCCCCCACTGGCCCAGCGCCCACCTGGTGGAGGCCCTGGTGACCGATGCCTGGGGGGGCTCCCCCCTGACTGCCATGGTGGCGCTCTATCGCGCTGCCCTGGCCCACCCCGACCTGACCGATGATCCCCTGGCCCAGCAGGTTCCCGCCCTGCGCCGCCAGGCCCGAACCTTCCTGCGCTATCACCTGTGGGACCATGCCCTGCCCGCCCGCCCGGGTGACCTGGATGCCGCCGCACCCGAGACCCCGCCATGGCTGCTGGTGGCCGCGCAGATGAAAAGCGGGTCCAGTTTCGTAGCCCGGGCCCTGGGCTATGTCATCGGCGCCCCGATCTCCAGTGCCAACGCTTTGCCCACCGGGCGGGGCAGCAGCCTGAGCCTTGATCTGCACACCCTGCTGGACCACGGCCCCCAGCCGCTGGTGCTGCACCAGCACACCCTGGCTTGTCCCGCCACGGTACAGATGGTACAGGCGTTCGCCCTGCCGGTGGTGGTGGTGGTGCGGGATCTGGCCGATGCCCTGCTCAGCCTGAGCGAGTACTTGGGCCAGGGGTTTCGCGATCTGGACATGTTTGGCGACATGGCCTCCTGGTCTCCGGCCCGGCGTCTGGATGCGGTCATCGACCGCTTCGGCCCCTGGATGATCGAACACCACGTGAGCTGGACCCTGGCGGCCCGGGAAGGGCGGGTCCACCCCGTGATGGTGACCTACGACACCCTGGTGGCCGACAAGGAGGGCACCCTGCGCCAGATAGTGGATTCCCTGGGCCTGACCGTGACCGACCGACGTTTGCGGGAGATCGTGGCTTACATGGAAGACCGCCCCCAGGAAACCCGCTTTAACAAGGGCCAACCGGGTCGGGGCCGAACGGCGCTTTCCCCTGCCCAGTGGGCCCGCCTCCAACAGATGGTCTCCCACTACCCGGCCCATCTCGACTACACGCCTCTTGGTTTTTGACCCTTTATACGGCCGACCCACAGAAATCCCTGCGATGAAACAAGGCATTAGCATCATAGAGAAGGACGAACAAACGCCTAAGACAAGCGGTCAAAACTTGCTGAGCTGGTCTGGATTGTTGCCTGGAATGAGTCGCGACCCGCTCTAAATCAAATAGATAGAGCAGATTCACGCGGTCAATGGGACCCGAGAATTGGGTCCCATTGACCGCGATCGGCTCTAAGCCCCTCAAGACAAAATCGACAACCGGGGTTGAATATGGACTCTCAAGCGATCTTGACCCGGGCCGACAGGCTCCTCAATGCCGGTCAGGCCATGGATGCCCTGTCCCTGCTCTCCGACGCATACCTGGCCAACCTTCCTCCGGAACAGAGGGTCATCGGCCTGATTTTGCAGGGACGCGCCCTGGTGAAAACCGAGAGGCCCCACGCGGCCGTGGCCCCGTTGGAGGCGGCCCTCGCCCTGCATCCCGGGCATCCCGAGGCGCGATTCTTGCTCGCCATGATCACATTTGATCTAGGGCATTTGTCTCATGTACTCGCAATGATGGACCTTA
Source organism: uncultured Rhodobacterales bacterium (assembly GCA_964535075.1). Classification (GTDB taxonomy): domain Bacteria; phylum Pseudomonadota; class Alphaproteobacteria; order Rhodospirillales; family CAJXLG01; genus CAZHRQ01. The sequence continues at coordinate 5,403 of CAZHRQ010000163.1, forward strand.
ACCTAGCCCGACACCATGGTCTGCTGGGACGACTGGTGCGGGCAACGGCCCTGATCCATGCAGCGATCAATTCTGGCGCAGATACCGCCCGCCGTGCTGACGAGGCCGGGAGATTGTATCAGGAGGTCGCCCAAGAAGCGCCGGCGTGGAAAAGCGCCCATCTTGGACTGGCCCTGGCCCTGGGCTACCAGGACAAAAAGTCAGAAGAAGAGGTTATCTCTCGCTGCCGCACGGCCCTGGGCCTGCCTGAAAACGAATCAGACCCACTTCCCACCCATCTTCCGTCCCTCAAGGAATATACCCGCTTCTATCTACGAACTAACCCGGATTATTCATGACGCCCCAGATTCGGTCTGGCGCGGAATGTGCCCTC
>CAZHRQ010000164.1:0-5718 GCA_964535075.1 uncultured Rhodobacterales bacterium
TCAAGGAAACATACGACACCTTGGTGGCCAAGGGAAAACCTCCCAAGGTCGCTATGGTCGCCGTCATGCGAAAAGGCCCGATAGCCGCCAATGGCTCAGCGCCTGCATCAAACAAATACCGCCTACGGCGCCTTTCAGGATTTTCCCGACATTCTCTCAGAGAATGGCGACCCCGGAAGGGCTCGAACCTTCAACCTGTGGATTAGAAGTCCACTGCTCTATCCAGTTGAGCTACGGGGCCGCTGTACCGCCAAGCCGCTCGCCCCCCCCCGAACGTGAGAGGCTCGGTGGCACGGGCGGCGAAGGCGTCAACCCTTATTCCATGGCATCGAAACGGAAATTGTCGGCATAGGCCTTTGGGGTCACGGTGCGGTCGTGGGTGGGCTCCACCTCGTAGGCATAGCCGTGGCGTTCGGCAAAGGCCACGGCGGCCTCCTCGGTGGCGAAGCGCAGCCGCACCTGGGTGCGGGTGTCATGGCCACTGACCCAGCCGGTGAGGGGATCGTGGTGGTGGGGGGCGTCGCTGGCAAATTCCAGCACCCAGCCGTGGGTGCCGGCGCGGCCGGACTGCATGGCCGACTTGGCCGGGCGGTGGATGCGGACCCGGGGCACAAAGCCGGACGGCGCGTCAACGGTGGACATGGCAGCCTCTCCCCTCACTCATGAAACAATACCCCCGCCCCCAACAGGGACGGGGCTGGTCGGGGCGAGAGGATTCGAACCTCCGGCTTCCGGCTCCCAAAGCCGGCGCTCTACCAGGCTGAGCTACGCCCCGGCGGAGTTACCCTACCGCCCTCCTGCCGGGCTGACAAGAGGATGACCGCGTTGTCATTGTTCGGCGATCCGCTCTAAAACAAATAGATAGAGCCGATTCACGCGGTCAATGGGACCCAATTTTCGGGTCCCATTGACCGCGATCGGCTCTAGAAGCTCAAGGTTCGTGCCTGCACCACCAGGTCCAGGGCCTGCACCCGGTCCAGGGTGGCCGGGTCCAGGGGCTGGTCCACCTGGATCAAGGCCACCGCATCGCCGCCGGCCTCGGCCCGGCCCAGGTGGAAGGTGGCGATGTTGATGCCGCCCTCGCCCAGCGCCTGCCCCAGGCCGCCAATGAAGCCCGGTTTGTCCAGGTTGCGCACGAACAGCATGTGCGGTCCCACCTCGGCATCAATGGGGATGTCGTTGATCTCCGTGATGCGTGGGCAGCCGCTGAACAGCGTCCCCGCCACGCTGCGGGTCTGGCTTTCGCTGGTCACCGACAGCCGCATCAGGGTGTGATAGGCCCCCGCTTCCTCGGACCGCACCTCCTTGATGTGAATGTCCCGTTCCCGGGCCAGCACCGGCGCGTTCACCATGTTCACCGAATCCAGCAGCGGCGCCAGCAGACCCTGCAACGCCGTGGCCACCAGCGGCTTGGTGTTGAGGTGGGCCACGTCGCCTTGGAACTCCAGCACCACTTCTTGCAGGCCCGATTCGGTGATCTGGCCGGCGAACCCGCCCAACTGCCCGGCCAGCGCCAGGTAGGGCTTGAGCCGGGGCGCGTCCTCCGCCGAGACAGAGGGCATGTTGATGGCGTTGGTCACCGCCCCGGTCAGCAGAAAATCGGCCATCTGTTCCGCCACCTGCACCGCCACGTTCTCCTGCGCCTCGCTGGTGGAGGCGCCCAGGTGCGGGGTGCAGATCACGTTTTCCAGCCCGAATAACGGATTTTCCTGCGCCGGTTCCTCGGCGAACACGTCCAGCGCCGCCCCGGCCACTTTGCCGTCGCGGAGGGCCTGGGCCAGGGCCGCCTCGTCCACCAGACCGCCCCGGGCGCAGTTGATAATGCGCACGCCCGGCTTCATCTGCGCCATGCTTTCGGCATTGATGATGTCGCGGGTGGTGTCGGTCAGGGGGGTGTGCAAACTGATGAAGTCGGCGCGGCGGAACACCTCCTCCAGCGTCACCTTCTCCACCCCGAGATCCGCCGCCCGTTCCGGCGACAGGTAGGGATCGAAGGCCACCACCTTCATCTTCAGCCCCAGAGCCCGGTCGGCCACCACGGCCCCGATGTTGCCACAGCCGATCACGCCCAGGGTCTTGTTCATGAGCTCCACCCCCATGAAGCGGGATTTCTCCCACTTGCCGGCGTGGGTGGAGGCGTTGGCATCGGGAATCTGCCGCGCCAGGGCCATCATCATGGCCACGGCATGCTCGGCGGTGGTGATGGAGTTGCCAAAGGGCGTGTTCATCACCACGATGCCCCGCTGGGTGGCGGTGGCCACGTCCACGTTGTCCACGCCGATGCCGGCCCGGCCGATCACCTTCAGGTTGGTGGCCGCTTCCAGGATGGCGCCCTTGGGCTTGGTGGCGGAGCGGATGGCCAGCCCGTCATAGGCGCCGATGCAGGCCGTCAGTTCCTCCGGGCTCATGCCCGGTTTCACGTCCACCGTAATGCCCCGGGCCTGGAAGATCTCGGCGGCGCGGGGGCTCATCTTGTCGCTGATCAGAACCTTGGGCATCAGGCAGTCCCCCCGGCGAATTCGGCGTGTACGGTGTCGTGGGCCCAGTCCAGCCACGGCAGCAGGGCCTCCACGTCGGCGGTGTCCACGGTGGCGCCACACCACAGGCGCAGACCCGGCGGGGCATCGCGATAGCCGCTGATGTCGTGGGCCACGCCCTCGGCGTCCAGCACGGTGGCCAGACGCTTGGCGGCCTTGGCCTGGGTGTCCGCGTCCAGGGCCTGGAACCAGTCGGCCACCACCTTCAGGCACACGGAGGTGTTGGACCGGATGGCCGGATCCTGGGCCAGGAAGTCCACCCAGCCGGTCTTTTCCACCCAGCGGGCCACGGCGTCGGCATTGGCGCGGGAACGGGCGATGGTCCCGGCCACGCCGCCCACGTCCTGCACCCAGGCCAGGGCGTCCAGGGCGTCCTCCACCGCCAGCATGGAGGGGGTGTTGATGGTCTCGCCTTTGAAGATGCCCTCGTTCAACGTGCCCTTCTTGGTCATGCGGAACAGCTTGGGCAGGGGCCAGGGGGGGGTGTAGTTCTCCAGGCGTTCCACCGCGCGGGGAGAGAGAATCAGCATGCCGTGCTGCCCCTCACCGCCCAGCACCTTCTGCCAGGAGTAGGTCACCACATCCAGGCGATCCCACGGCAAGGGCATGGCAAACACGGCGGAGGTGGCGTCACAGACGGTGAGGCCGGTGCGGTCCTCGGCGATCCAGCGGCCGTCGGGCACGCACACGCCGCTGGTGGTGCCGTTCCAGGTGAACACCACGTCGCGGTCGGGCGCCACCTGGGTGAGGTCGGGCAGCAGGCCATAGTCGGCCTCCAGCACCCGCACGTCCTCCAGCTTGAGCTGCTTGGTGATGTCGGTGACCCAGCCGGCGCCGAAGCTCTCCCACGCCAGCACGTCCACCCCCCGGGCGCCCAGCAGCGACCACAGGGCCATTTCCACCGCCCCGGTGTCCGAGGCGGGCACGATGCCGATGCGGTAGTCGTCGGGCACGCCCAGCAGGGCGCGGGTCTGGTCGATCACGGCGGCCAGCTTTTTCTTGCCGGGGCCGGAGCGGTGGCTGCGGCCCACCAGCGCGTCAGACAGGGCCGCCGGCGTCCAGCCGGGGCGCTTGGCGCAGGGGCCGGAGGAAAAATGGGGTCGGGCCGGCCGGGTGGCCGGTTTGGCAACGGTGTTCATGCGGAATCCTCCCTTCCTCGCAGAAGGGCTGCGACCCGTTGGGGGATCGTGGCCCATAGTGGGGATAGACCCCCACCCCCCAGGCCGTCAATGGCTTTCCCCGGGCGCCTCCCCGCGGGCTGTCCGGGGCACCGTCTCGCCTTCTTCGCCGAGTCGCCCCCCGGCTATAACTTCCGCTCTACCTACGGGCGTGGGGGGGGTAAACACGGGGGATTCCTGTAAAAAATCCAAATGATCCAGGGCGATGACACGAAGATGACAATCCTTCTACCTCGGCAGATTTTGCCGGGTCGGGGCCGTATGGCAGGCTCGGTAACCATTGGGTAAGGATTTAGAGCTTATCGCGGTCAATGGGACCCATTTTCGGGTCCCATTGACCGCGTGAATCGGCTCTATCCATTTGTTTTAGAGTGGGTCGCCGGCCGACGGACCAGAAGGATACCCCACGCAGGGTGTCCCGGACGTCGGCCCCGGAGGGGGCCCGTCAACACGGTGTCGGGGAACGCCCCCGGCGCCTTGGAACCCCGGGGGAGCCTCATGGCACTGATTCAATGGCGCAAGGCGCTGAGCGTGGGCGTGCCCGAACTGGACGCCGACCACCGCAAGCTGATCCGGTACTTCAACGAATTGCAGGAAGCCCGTCAGGCGGGGGGCGATTTCAAGGCCAGCGCCCGGGTGATGATCAATCTGGTGCGCTATACGGATGCCCATTTCCGGCGGGAGGAAAAGGCCATGGTGGCCGTCTCCTACCCCGACTTCAACGACCACAAGAAGGAACACGATGCCGGCCGCCTACAGGTGCTGCGCATGGCCCAGGGGTTCGTGGAAAACCCCCGGGGCGGCGTGGATGACCGGATGATGGATTTTTTGTCCGACTGGCTGACCGATCACATTATCGAAAGCGACCGCCCCATCGGCGAGTATTTCGCCGGCCGCCGGGTATGGCAACTGGAACGGGCCTGAGGGCGCCGGTACGGCGGCGTGCCTAGAGCGGATCGCCCCCAATCGGGTTCACTCTGTGAACCCGATTGGGTGCGTGAATCCGCTCTAAATCAAATAGATAGAGCCGATTCACGCGGTCAATGGGCCCCATTTTCGGGTCCCATTGACCGCGATAGGCTCTAGGGGGTTCCGGTAACCGGCAAAGCCGTGCATGCTGGGCCCGCCGTGGGGGAGGGGGCCGCTGTGCACCTCTTTCGGCACGGCGCCGTTTCCCCCGACTCTGGGCACGCAAGGCCCTTGAAGGAGGCAGGATATGACGCGCACCCTTTTCCTGAGCATACTGTTCCTTGGTGCCAGCACCTCGGCCGCGCTGGCCCATGGCCAAGCCGGTGAAGCCACCGGCTTTGGCATCGGTTTCGGCCACCCCCTGGGCGGTCTGGATCACGTGTTGGCCATGGTGGCGGTGGGCCTGTTTGCCGCCACCCTTGGCGGTCGGGCCCTGTGGGCCGTGCCCTTGACCTTCCTAGCGGTGATGGCCGTCGGGGGGGCCCTGGGCATGGCTGGCGTCTCGCTTCCCTTCGTGGAAACGGGGATTGCTCTTTCCATTATCGTGCTGGGCTTGGTGGTGGCCTTGCGCTGGCAGGCGCCCCTGGCGCTGGCCATGATGCTGGTGGGCGGGCTGGCCCTGTTCCACGGCCATGCTCACGGCACGGAAATGCCGACCACGGCGGCCGGCGCCAGTTATGCCTTGGGCTTCCTGCTGGGGACAGCGCTGCTGCATCTGGCCGGGCTTGGCCTTGGTCTGCTCAGCGGACGGTTGATTCGGGCCGAGGGGCCGACCCGGACCGTCTCCCGCGTCACCGGCAGCGTGTTTCTGGTGCTGGGCGTCGGCGTGTTGACCGGTCTCCTGTAACTGCCGCACCGCACCACCATCGGAGGCCGTTTCTCCCACAGAGGAGGAACGGTTTTCTGTGTGGTTGATCAGCGGACCAAATCAGGGCACCCTAGAGTGGGTCGCACCCAATCGGGTTCACGCTGTGAACCCGATTGGGTGCGTGAATCCGCTCTAAAACAAATAGATAGAGCCGATTCACGCGGTC
>CAZHRQ010000165.1:0-5629 GCA_964535075.1 uncultured Rhodobacterales bacterium
CGTGAACCCGATTGGGGGCGATCCGCTCTAGAGCCTATCGCGGTCAATGGGACCCGATTCTCGGGTCCCATTGACCGCGTGAATCGGCTCTATCTATTTGTCTTAAAGCGGGTCGCTTCCGTGAAAGACGCCGGGGCGCCCTATTCCACCGTCACCGACTTGGCCAGGTTGCGCGGCTGGTCCACGTCGGTGCCCTTGGCCACCGCCACGTGATAGGCTAGCAATTGCAGGGGAATGGCATAGAGCAGCGGCGCCACGAAGGGATTGACCGTGGGCAGGTCGATCACGCCAGCCATGCCCTCCGGCAAACGGTCACGACGGTCGGTGAGCACCAGCACCCGCCCGCCCCGGGCCGCCACTTCTTGGATGTTGGACAAGGTTTTGTCCAGCAGGCCATCGCCCGGCGCCAGCACCACCACCGGCACGTTTTCGTCGATAAGGGCGATGGGACCGTGCTTCATCTCGCCGGCTGCATAGCCCTCCGCATGGATGTAGCTGATTTCCTTGAGTTTCAGCGCCCCCTCCAGGGCGATGGGATACGCACTGCCCCGCCCCAGATAGAGGACGTCGCGGGCATGCACCACCGCCTGAGCCATCTCCTCGATCAAGGGTTCCCGGTGGAGTACCTCCACCGCCCGCGAAGGTACCTCGGCCAGGGCATGGGAGAGAACGGCCTCGTCCGCCGGTGCCAGGGTGCCTCGTGCCCGCCCCAGCGCCAGCGCCAGCGCCGCCAACACCACCAACTGGGTCGTAAAGGCCTTGGTGGAAGCCACACCGATTTCCGGGCCGGCGTTGGTGCGCAACACAATGTCCGATTCCCGGGCGATGGAGCTTTCCTCCACGTTGACCACCGCCAGGATGGTCTGGCCTTGCTCCCGGGCGTAGCGCAGCGCGGCCAGGGTATCGGCCGTCTCCCCCGACTGGGAGATGAACAGCGCCGCTCCGCCCTCGGGCATGGGGCCCTGGCGATAGCGGAACTCGGAAGCCACGTCGACCTCCACCGGCAGCCGGGCCACGGTCTCGATCCAGTACTTGGCGGTCATGGCCGCATAGTAGGACGTGCCACAGGCGACGAGGGTCAGGCGACTGAGGGTGGCGGCGTCAAAACCGTCCAGGGGCAGGGTAACGGTCCCCTCGGCCGGGTTGAGAAAAGCGTTGAGGGTGTCGCCGATCACCTGCGGCTGCTCGTGGATTTCCTTGAGCATGAAGTGGCGATAGTTGCCCCGGCCGATCATGGCGCCGGACAGGCTGGAGGTGGTCACCGGCCGCTCCACCACCTGATGGTTGCGGTCATGCATGGTCACACCCTCGGGACGCAGCACCGCCCAGTCGCCATCCTCCAGATACACCAGGGAACGGGTCAGGGGCGCCAGGGCCATGGCGTCGGAACCCAGGTAGCGCTCGCCTTCCCCATGGCCGATCACCAGCGGACTGCCCTGGCGCGCGGCAATCATGAGATCGTGATGGCCGGCGAAGATGATGCCCAGGGCATAGGCGCCTTCCAACCGGTCCAGCATGCGCTGGGTGGCGTCCTCCGGCGAGGCGCCTTCGCTCAGGTACTGAGACAACAGGTGCACCACCACCTCGGTATCGGTGTCGCTGCTGAAGGCGTGCCCCTTCGCCGACAGTTCCTGGCGCAGCTCCTGGAAATTCTCGATGATGCCGTTATGCACCACCGCCACCCGCTCGGTGGCGTGAGGGTGAGCGTTGATCTCCGACGGCACCCCGTGGGTGGCCCAGCGGGTGTGGCCGATGCCAGTGGTGCCGGAGAGGGGGTGGTCCTGCAGACGGGCTTCCAGGTTCACCAGCTTGCCCTCGGCCCGCCGGCGGTCCACCCGGCCGTTGACCAGGGACGCCACGCCCGCCGAATCATAGCCCCGGTATTCCAGACGCTTCAGCGCCTCCACCAGCAGCGGGGCCACCGGTTGCACGCCAATGATGCCGATAATGCCACACATGATGGGGACTCTTTCCTTTGACCCGAGTAATGAATACGGCGCTACTTACGGGCCCGCAGGCGACGGGCGGCCCCGGCCCGGGTGTCCTGGGGCACGCGGGACAACGCCAACGCATCGGCCGGCACGTCGCGGGTGATGGTGCTGCCGGCGCCGACCAGGGCGCCCTCCCCCACCGTCACCGGGGCCACCAGAGCCGTATTGGAGCCGATGAAGGCGCCCGCGCCGATGTCCGTGTGATGCTTGTTCACGCCATCGTAGTTGCAGGTGATGGTACCGGCCCCGATGTTGGCCCCCGCCCCCACCCGGGCATCGCCAATGTAAGTGAGGTGATTGACCTTGGCGCCTTCCTCCAGGGTAGCCTTCTTTACTTCCACGAAATTGCCCACCCGGGCCCGGGGGCCCACCACCGTGCCGGGCCGCAGCCGGGCATAGGGGCCCACCGTCGCGCCGGTCGCCACATGCACCCCTTCCAGATGAGAAAAGGCGCGGATGGTGGCGTGGCTGTCCACCTGCACTCCAGCCCCGAACACCACGTGGGGCTCCACCACCACGTCCGGCGCCAACACCGTATCGGCGGACAGGAACACGGTCTCCGGCGCCACCAGCGTCACGCCGGCGGTCATGGCCCGGGCGCGCAGCCGCTGTTGCAAGGCGGCCTCGGCCTGGGCCAGTTCCTGCCGGCTGTTGATCCCCAACAGCTCTTCGGGCGAACCTTCCACCACGGCGCAGGCCCGTCCCGCCGCCCGGGCCAGGGCCACCACATCGGTGAGATAGTACTCGCCCTTGGCATTATTGTTGTTGATACGTGCCAGCAGGTCGGGCAGCAACCAGCCATCCAGCGCCATCACGCCGGAATTACAAAGAGGCACGGCTCGCTGAGCCTCGGTGGCGTCCTTGAACTCCACGATGCGGTCCAGGTGACCGCCGTCGTCCAGCAACAGGCGGCCATAGGCCCCCGGATCCGCGGGCCGGAACCCCAGCACCACCACCGCCGGGTCCGCCGCCGTCTGCCGCGCCGCCAGAAGTCGGACCAAGGTCTCTTCGGTCAGCAGCGGCGTGTCCCCGTAGAGCACCAGCACCGTGTCGGGATCGCCGCCGAAGGCTTGCTGCACCGCGGGCAGCGCCACGGAGACGGCATGGCCGGTCCCCAGGCGTTCCGTCTGCTCCACGGAGGGCCGGGGCGCCGCCAGCGCCGCCACCTGGGCCATGTCCGGCCCCCGCACCACCACCGTTTCCGCCACCTGCAAGGCGGTCACCGTCTCCAGGAGATGGGCCAGCATGGGGCGTCCCCCCAGGGGATGCATGACCTTGGGCAGGGCGGATTTCATCCGCGTGCCCATGCCGGCGGCGAGAATGACGGCGACCGTGCGGGAATTGCTCATGATCTGCGGATTCCGTTGTTCTCTTCTGGAAACAAGGCAGGTTCCGGTTTTCTCAGGGCCGTTTCTGCTCTATCACCGTGACCGGGACAACGTGCCCTGGGGTCTTGGCATAGCGCGCCCCTTCCCCCAAGTCAAAGCGTCCCCAGTCAAAAACTGTTGCGGAACGTGACATGGTACAGCCCTCGCCCCTGTTGGACACGGTGATTTTCGACCTCGACGGCACCCTGGTGGACAGCGTGTCCGACCTGCGCGCGGCCGGCAACCGGCTGCTGACAGAGCTCGGACGCCCGCCTCTGGAAGACACACAGGTGCGGCGCATGATCGGCGACGGCGTGCCCAAGCTGGTGGAGCGCATGCTGGCGGCCAGCGGCACCCCAGTGCCGCCCGGCCCCGACCTGGAGCCCCTCATCGCCCGTTTTCTGTCTTTCTACGAGGCAGCACCGGCGGAGCTAACCCGCCCTTTCCCCGGGGTGCCGGAAACGGTTGCTGCCCTGGCCGGCGCCGGCTGGACCCTGGGGGTATGCACCAACAAGCCCCAGGTAGCCACGGAAAACCTGCTCAAGGCCGTGGGGCTGTGGCCTTTCCTGGGCGCGGCCGTGGGCGGCGACAAGGCCCCGAAACGCAAGCCCGACCCCCGGCACGTGCTGGCGGTGTTGGAGGCCCTGGATCGCCCCCCCGAACGAGCGGTCATGGTGGGCGACAACGAGCACGATGCCCACGCAGGGCGTGCCGCCGGGTTGAAGGTGGTGCTGGTCACCTGGGGCTACAGCCGCGAGCCGGTGGCGGAATTGGAGGCCGACGCCCGTATCGACGACTTCACCGCCCTGCCCACCCTGTTAGATGGCTGGACCCGGGGCACATGACCACCCTGTGGTGGCTGGGGCACGATCTGCGATTGGCCGACAACCCTGCTTTGGCCACGGCCATCGCCCTGGGGCGGCCCCTGCTGCCGGTCTTCGTGCTCGATTCGCGCGCGCCCCTGGCGCTGGGTGGGGCGGGACGCTGGTGGTTGCACCACAGCCTCTCCGCCCTTGAAAAGGACCTGGCCGGCCGGGGCATACCACTAGTGCGGACCCGGGGGGCGCCAGAATCCCTGCTGCCCGCGCTGGCTCACGCCATTGGTGCCACCACCGTGGTCTGGAACCGCCCGAGCACCCCCGATGCAGCCCATGACGTGCTGCACGAAGCCCTGATCGCCCACGGCCTTACTCCCCGCCCCCACGCAGCCAACCTTCTGTGGGATCACCCCGATGCCGGACACAAGGCTGACAACACCCCGTATCAGGTATTCACCCCCTTCTGGCGGCAGGGACGCACCCGCGCGGTCTCTCCTCCCCTGCCGGCACCAACGGGACCGCTGCCGGCGGTAGGGGCACCCCCACCCAGTGAATCCCTGGATGCCGTGCTGCTGCCGCGCCCCGATTGGGCCGGCGGCTTGCGCGACACCTGGCTGAGGGACCCCACTGGTGCCCCCGGTGAAACTGGTGCCCTGGCGCGGCTGGCGCGGCTAAGCCCCGGATTTTTCCAAAACTACGAACAGACCCGGGACCGGCCGGACCGGGACGGCACCAGCGCCCTGTCGGCCGCGTTGCACTTTGGAGAAATCAGCGCCCGTACCCTCTGGCACGCCGCCGGCGATACGGGCGAGGGTTTTCGCCGGCAACTGGCGTGGCGGGAATTCTGTCATCAGCTGCTGTTTGCCTTCCCCCACATGACCACCACGCCCCTGAGGCAGGCCTTCACCCGGTTCCCCTGGCGGGAAGACGAGGACCTGTTCCATGCCTGGACGGCCGGTCGCACCGGCTACCCCCTGGTGGATGCGGCCATGCGGGCTCTGTGGCACACTGGATGGTTGCACAACCGAGTCCGCATGGTAGCTGGATCCTTCCTGGTGAAACACCTGCGCCTGCCCTGGACGTGGGGCGAACAGTGGTTCCGCGACACGCTGGTGGACGCCGACGTCGCCAATAACGCCGGCGGCTGGCAGTGGGTAGCGGGGTGCGGCGCCGACGCAGCGCCCTACTTCCGCATTCTAAACCCCGCGCGCCAGGCCAGTCGTTTTGATCCGGACAACACTTATCAACACCGTTGGGGACCAAGGCCGGGAATGCCTGCTCCGCCCCCCATCGTGGATCATGCCACCGCACGGGAGGAAGCCCTGGCGGCGTATCGCAACCTGAGGGAAGTGTGAAAACCGACATCACGACAATTGAGAGAGACCAAGGGGGTGCGACCCGCTCTAGAGCCTATCGCGGTCAATGGGACCCAATTCTCGGGTCCCATTGACCG
>CAZHRQ010000166.1:0-5581 GCA_964535075.1 uncultured Rhodobacterales bacterium
GGTGAAGACGGTGACCAACGAAGTGGTGACCCAGGAGGAACTGGGCGGCGCCATGTTGGGGCAACTCACCGCCCTGTTCGATGTCAGCCCCCGGGAGCGTCGGCGCGGCCGCGCTTGATCGGGGGCAGGGCGGGGGCTACCCTGACGGTCCTGTTCCGGGCCCGCCACGGGAGACCGTCTCATGCCCCAAGCCGCCATCCCTGCCACCACCGCCTGCCCCCACCGTTGCGAGGGGCTGGTGGACGCCATCGGTCACACCCCGCTGATCCGCCTGCGCCGCTTGTCGGAGGAGACCGGCTGCGCCCTCTATGGCAAGGCCGAGTTTCTTAATCCCGGCGGTTCGGTGAAGGATCGCGCCGCCCTGGCCATGGTCCGCGCCGCTGAGACCCGGGGGGCTCTGCGGCCCGGTGGCGTGATCGTCGAAGGCACCGCCGGCAACACCGGCATCGGTCTGGCCCTGGTGGGCAACGCCCTGGGCTATCGCACCGTGATTGTCATGCCCGAAACCCAGAGCCGCGAAAAACAGGACATGATCCGCGCGTGTGGCGCCGAGCTGCGGCTGGTGCCGGCCAAGCCCTACCGCGACCCCGGCAACTATGTGCATGTCTCCCGCCGGCTGGCCGAGGAATTGGCGACGACGGAACCCCACGGCGTGCTGTGGGCCAATCAGTTTGACAATACCGCCAACCGCGATGGCCACGAGGCCACCACCGGCCAGGAAATTCGCGAACAGTGTCCGGAGGTGGATGCCTTCGTGGCAGCGGTGGGCACCGGCGGCACCCTGGTCGGCGTGGGCCGGGCCCTGAAGGCGCACAATCCCGCCGTGCGGGTGGTGCTGGCCGATCCCATGGGGTCCGCCCTCTACAACCACGTGAAGCACGGCGAGCTGAAGGCCGAGGGCGGCTCCATCACCGAGGGCATCGGCCAGGGCCGGATCACCGCCAATCTGGCGGACGCGCCCCTGGACGATGCGGTGCGGATTGCCGACGACGAGGCGCTGACGGTGCTCTATCGTCTGGTGCAGGAGGAAGGGCTGGTGCTGGGCGGCTCCAGCGCCATCAACGTGGCCGGCGCCGTGCGCGTGGCCCGCGACCTGGGCCCCGGGCACACGGTGGTGACCATGCTGTGCGACAGCGGCAGCCGCTACCAAAGCAAACTGTTCAATCCCGAGTTCCTGCGCGGCAAGGGCCTGCCCGTGCCGCCGTGGATGACCTGAAGCCGGGGCGCGTCCCCGGTCCTTCGTTTCTGTCCCGAAGGGTTTTTGGAGAGACACCATGGCGTATGCGAATCCCGATGCCCTGGTCACCACCGAGTGGCTGGCGGCCAACCTGGACACCCCCGGCGTGAAGGTGGTGGACGCCAGCCATTACGCCCCCAAGATGGACCGCAACGCCCGCGAGGAATTCGAAGAAAGCCACATCCCGGGCGCGGTGTTCCTGGACATCGACACGGTGGCCGACACCAGCACCGGCCTGCCGCACATGGTGCCCACGGCCGAGGCCTTTGCCGAGGCGGTGGGCGCCTTGGGGATCGGTAACGGCGACCGGGTGATCTGCTACGACGGCACCGGCGTGGCCAGCGCGGCGGCACGGGTGTGGTGGATGTTCCGCCTGTTCGGGCACGACAAGGTGGCCGTGCTGGACGGCGGCCTGCCCAAATGGTTCCGGGAGGATCGCCCCCTGGCCGAAGGGGCCGCCACGCCCACCCCCACGTCCTTTACCGCCACCCTGCGACCGACGCTGCTGCGGACCCGCGATCAGGTGCAGGCCAACGTGGACAGCGGTGCCGAACTGCTGGTGGACGGGCGCCCGGCTCAGCGCTTCGCCGGCGGCGGTGAGGAGAACTATCCGGTGCTGGTGGCCGGGCACGTTCCCGGCAGTGTCAACTTGCCGTTCCTGGACCTGGTGGACCCGCGGGAGATGACCTTCCACGACGCCACCACCCTGCAACAGGCCTTCACCGAGGCCGGCGTGGATTTCGCCCGGCCGGTGGTGACCAGTTGCGGTTCCGGCGTGACGGCCTGTGTGCTCAATCTGGGGGCCTATCTGCTGGGGCATGAGCAGGTGGCGCTCTATGACGGCTCCTGGGCGGAGTGGGGCAACCACCCCGAGCTGCCCCGCGTGGACGGCGAAGGGTGATCCCCGTGCGGATGCTGGGGCGGCATGGCTGAAACCGGGCGGCGCTGGTGGTCCTGGCACCGCGACGAGGCGTTGGCCATCCGTCCGGCCCACCGTCGGGACCGCCTGGCCCTGGCCCGGCTGTGGTCCCGGTGCGGCATGACCTCTCCCGTCTCCGACGGCGCGTGGGAAACCGCCCTGTGTGTGGGCGATGACCACGGCGTGTTGTTCGTGGGCGAACGCCAGCGGCGGGTGTTGGCCTCGGCCTTGGCGGGGCATGACGGCCAGCGGGGGTGGCTCTATTACGTGGCGGTGGACCCCGAGTGCCAGGGCACCGGGGTCGGGCGCATGATGGTGGATCACGCGGAACGATGGATGGGGCGGCAGGGGGTGCGCCGGGTGACGCTGCTGGTCCGGGAAGAAAACCGGGCGGCCATGGGGTTCTACCATCGGTTGGGCTATAGTACCCTGCCCCATGTGCCCATGAGCAAACCCTTGAAGCCCCGTTGACGTGATCACAAAGGACCTTGGCATGAACGACGAACCGCACAGCGAGGCGCCGGACGGCGGCGCGGGCACCGATACGCGGCTGGTGCATGAGGGGCGCGACCCGGCCCGCTGGCAGGGGGCGGTGAATCCGCCGGTGTTCCATACCTCCACGGTGCTGCTGCCGGACTCGGCAGCGGTGGCGGCGGCGTTGCGCCAGGGTCCGGAAGCCGATCCGCCCCATTACGGCCGCCATGGAACCCCCACCACCCGCGCCCTGGAGGCGGCGGTGGCGGCGCTGGAGGGCGGCACCCATGCGGTGGCCCTGCCTTCAGGGCTGGCCGCCTGCACCATGGCCCTGCTGGCGGTGCTGAAGCCGGGGGACCAGGTGCTGGTGGCGGATTCGGTCTACTATCCCACCCGCGCCTTCTGCGACAGGGTGCTGCGGGCGCTGGGCATCGGCGTGGCCTACTACGACCCGCTGGAGGGCGCCAATATCGCCCGGCTGTTTCGGCCGGAGACCCGCGCGGTGTTCACCGAGAGCCCGGGCAGCCTCACCTTCGAGGTGCAGGACCTGCCGGCCATCGCCGAGGTGGCCCACCGTAACAACGCCCTGGTGTTGCTGGATAACACATGGTCGGCGGGCTACTACTTCCAGCCCTTTGAGCATGGCGTGGATGTGTCCATCCAGGCGGCCACCAAGTACATCGTGGGCCATGCCGATGCCATGCTGGGGGTGGTCACCACCCGCTCGGCGGAAATGCAGACGGCGGTGCGCCGGGCCATGGCGCTCTATGGCATGAGCGTGGGGGCCTCGGAGGCGCAACTGGGCCTGCGGGGCCTGCGCAGTCTGGCGGTGCGGCTGGCCCGGCACCAGGAAAGCGGACTGGCCGTGGCACGGTGGTTGCTGGACCGGCCGGAGGTGAAACGGGTGCTGCATCCCGCCCTGCCGGACTGCCCGGGCCATACCCTGTGGCAGCGGGACTTCACCGGCGCCAGCGGTCTGTTCGCGGTGGAACTGGCGCCGGTGTCGCCGGCGGCGGTGGCGGCCATGCTGGATCACATGCGTCTGTTCGGCATGGGTTTTTCCTGGGGCGGGTATGAAAGCCTGATCCTGCCCTCGGACCCCACGGCCATCCGCACCGCCACCTCCTGGACCGGGGAGGGGCCGTTGTTGCGGTTGCACGTGGGGCTGGAGGACGTGGCGGACTTGACGGCCGATCTTGAGGATGGGTTTGCACGCTTACGGGCGGCGGGGGCCTAAAGCCTATCGCGGTCAATGGGCCCCAATTCTCGGCTCCCCTTGACCGCGTGAATCGGCTCTATCTATTTGTTTTAGAGCGGATTCACGCGCCCAATCCGGTTCACAGCGTGAACCCGATTGGGTGCGATCCGCTCTAGGCATGGCTAAGCCAGGAGGAACCATGGAACAGCAGAACAAGGGCACCCCCTTCAGCGAATCCGGGGCGGCGGCCTTCGTGGCCGAGACGGTGTTTAATGATCAGGGGTTGGTGCCGGTGATCGCCCAGCAGGTGAACACCCTGGAGGTGTTGATGATGGCGTGGATGACCGCCGAGACCCTGCGCGAGACCCTGACCACCGGCCGGGTGGTCTACTGGTCGCGGTCGCGCAACAAGCCCTGGCGCAAGGGGGAGACCTCCAACCAGGTGCAGCATCTGGTGGATGCCCGCCTGGATTGCGACGGGGATACGGTGCTGCTGGTGGTGGACCAGGACGGGGTGGCCTGTCACACGGGACGGCGTTCCTGTTTCTACCGCGCCATCCGTAGCGGCACCATGAAGGACATCCTGGCCGTGGAAGTGGATCCCGCCAGCCTGTATGGCTGACGGGAAGGGCGGACGGGGTGAGTCACAACGCGATGTCGGCGTCTGGGGTGCCGGCCGCGAGGGCGTTCACCCAGGCCAGGCACAGATCACGGGAGAGATAGGTGCCGTGGGCGCCCTGCTCCTCACGTTCCTGGATGGGAAAGGTGCTATAGATATAGCGGATGTCCTCACGGTCGGTGATGCCGTAAAGGTGGAAGAACACCGCATCCAGTTTGGCACGCAGGCGCAGCCGGCGGTGTTCGTCCCAGACGAACGGCGGTCGTACGTTGCCGGCGTCATCCACATGCCCCAGGTCGCGGGCGGTGTAGGTGAGTTCCAGGACGGCCTCGCGCACGATTTGCGCGGCGCTCTTGGGGCCGAACAGGGTGCTTTCGAACCGCTCTGGCGGAATGACGGGGAGCTGTTCGACGATGTACCAGTTGAGATGCTGTCCCTGGATTTTTTGACGGGCGATGTAGTCAAACAGGAGAGCATTTAGCTGAGCCAGCATAATAGACTTATGCTGGTAATGTAGCTCATGATTTTCATCTAGAATAACGATGGGGAGGGTGTTTCCGACACCGGACCTGGGGATCAGAGTCGCGATCATAGAGCGGATATTGGTGGGAGCCGTTACATCCTTAAAGGTCAGGAAGGTGTGATCGTCCCTAATCGGGAGCTCCCTGTCGTTGATCCAATATTGCGGCTCGGGCAACCAACTGGGGTCGCCGTATTGCTTTGGGAGGGTCGCGCGGGGCTGGGCCGGGCGGTGTTGGTTGCTCAGATTCACCACTACACTGGCTGCTCGATGGTCGTAAGCTTGCACCATCTTGCCTTCATACAACGGCACCCATTCCCCGGCCGCGCTTTGGAAGCGGTTGCCGCCGATGGGCCAGGCGCCTTCCTTTTCCTCCAGTTCCCGGCGGGTGCGGAACAGATGGGAGTCGTTGGTCATGTCAAACATGCGCAGGTAACGCACGAGCTATGACCAATCGTGGGTGACGGCATGATCAGGCGGCGGCGGATTGTTCGGCGTTCTTCACCTGAATGCCATCGCGGAACCTGACACCCTTGATCACCTGGGGCAAGCGGTTGTTGCCAGCAGTTCTCAGTATGGGTCCGGGCGGAGGTGTCATGGGCGGGGGCTGATTT
>CAZHRQ010000167.1:0-5558 GCA_964535075.1 uncultured Rhodobacterales bacterium
GCCAATGCGCTGTCCCTGGAGTACGGCTACTGGCTGGGCGATGCCTTCGCTTCCGGCGGCAGCCACGGCTATGACCACAAGGGCATGGGCATCACCGCCCGGGGGGCCTGGGAATCGGTCAAGCGCCACTTCCGCGAACGGGGCCATGACGTGATGACCCAGCCCTTCACCGTGGCCGGCGTGGGCGACATGGCCGGCGACGTGTTCGGCAACGGCATGCTGTATACCGACCGCCTCCGGCTGGTGGCGGCCTTTAACCATCAGCACATCTTCCTGGACCCCGATCCCGACCCCGACGCCAGTTTTCGCGAACGGCGGCGGTTGTTTGAAACGCCGCGCACCACCTGGGCCGACTACGATCCGGCCCTGTTGTCCTCCGGCGGCGCCGTGTTCGAGCGCCGGGCCAAAAGCGTCACCCTGTCGCCGGAGGCCCAGGCGCTGCTGGGGCTGGAGGCGGCCACCGTGTCCCCGGCCGCCGTGCTGCGCGCCATTCTCACCCTGGATGTGGACCTGCTGTGGTTCGGCGGCATCGGCACCTACGTGAAGGCGGCGGCGGAAAACAATGCAGAGGTGGACGACCGCGCCAACGACGCCCTGCGGGTGGATGCCGAGGCCCTGCGCTGCCGGGTGATCGGGGAAGGCGCCAACCTGGGGGTCACCCAGCGGGGCCGCATCGCCTTCGCCCTGGCCGGCGGCGCCCTCAATACGGATTCGGTGGACAATGCCGCCGGGGTCACCTGCTCCGACCACGAGGTGAACATCAAGATCCTGCTGGACCAGCGGGTGCGTGATGGCGACCTCACCACCAAGCAACGCAACGCCCTGCTCACCCGCATGACCGACGAGGTGGGGGCGCTGGTGCTGAAGAACAACTATCTCACCACCCAGGCCATCAGCCTGATGGTGGCGCGGGGGCCGTCGCTGGTGGACCACCAGCAGCGGCTGATGCGCCTGCTGGAGCGGGCCGGGCGGCTGGATCGGCGCCTGGAATTCCTGCCCGACGACGAAACCCTGGCCGAGCGCATCACCCATCGCCAGGGCCTTAGCCGGCCGGAAATCGCCGTGCTCATGGCCTATGCCAAGATCTGGCTCTACGACCACATCCTGGACTCCAACCTGCCCGACGACGAGGTGCTGGCCGGCGACCTGCAACGCTATTTCCCGGCGCCGCTGCAACGCGACCACGCCGCGGCCATCGCCCACCACCGCCTGCGCCGGGAGATCATCGCCACCCACGTCACCAACAGCCTGGTGAACCGGGTGGGGGGCACCTTCGTCACCCAGATCATGGAAAAAACCGGGGTGCCGCCGGCCGAGGTGGCCCGGGCCTATATCGCCGCCCGCGATTCCTTCGCCCTGCGCGAGTTGTGGGAATGTATCGAGGGCCTGGACGGCCGGGTTTCCCCCGAGGTGCAGCTGGCCATGCGGCTGGAAACCAACCGCCTCATCGACCGCGCCACCCAGTGGTTCCTGCGCCACGAGGAACGGCCGCTGGCCGTGGGGGAAACGGTGGCCGCCTTCCGCCCCGCCATCGAGGCTCTCACCGACTGCATCGACGATGTGATGGGCGAGGCGCCCCGGGACTCGGTGGCCCGACGCACCCGGGGCTATACCGACCAGGGGGTGCCGCCGGGCATCGCCACCCGGGTGGCCCAGAGCATCCTGCTGGCCTCCGCCTGCGACATCGTGCGCATCACCCGCCACCGGGGCTTGCCGGTGGAGGAAACGGCGCGGGTCTATTTCCGGGTGGGGGAACGGTTCCAGGTAGGCCACCTGCGCGCCCTGGCCCAACCCCTGGCCGAGGGGGGCTCGCACTGGCAGAAGCTGGCGGTGGCGGCGGTGCTGGAGGATCTCTACCGCCACCAGCGGGATATCACCTGGCGCGTGCTCACCGCCGACGATACCCGGGTGTTGCCCACGGCCCACGTGCTGGACGAATGGATCCCCACCCGCCAGTTGGAGGTGGAGCGCACCGACCAGGTGCTGGCGGAAATCCTGGCCTACGACAAGGTGGATCTGGCCCAGGTGATGGTGGGCAGCCGCCAGTTGCGTACCCTGCTGGGGGATTGAGACCGCGTGGCCCAACCGAGCCGAGGCGTGGGGCGGTGGGCGTCATGGAAGGGTCACGTTTTTCCGGTTGGGGGCTTCGCTATACTCGTTCGACCATGACAAGGCCATCAGGCAAGGGAACCGGCGTTCATGACACAAGAGGGTGACCCGAAGGATGCCGCCGCCGGCCGTCGGCGGCAAATCAGTGGCTACCGATTGTCCTGGCCGGGCATGACGCCCCTGAGCGACGAGGGGCCACGCCTGCCCCGCCGCCGCTGGATCAGCGGGGCCGCCCGGGGCCTGACCCGCTTTGGTCCCGCCCAGAGTCTGGGCCGCCGCCTGGGCCCGGCCGCCGGCCGCCTGGGCCGTCGTTTCAAGCGTCCCCGGCCCCACGAATGCGAAGGCTGGCCGGTGGCGCTGTCCCGGCCTGGCACCGACCCCCTGGATCCGCCCCACGCCTAAAGCGGCCCGCTCTAGAGCCTATCGCAGTCAATGGGACCCATTTTCGGGTCCCATTGACCGCGTGAATCGGCTCTATCTATTTGATTTAGAGCGGATTCACGCACCCAATCCGGTTCACAGCGTGAACCCGATTGGGGGCGATCCGCTCTAGACACCCCGTGCCGGGGGCATTGCCCCCGAGGGCGGCCTCTGGCAGGGTGAGGCTCTCCTTCCCCAGCCCTGCGGAGCACGTTATGGGCCTTCTGCTCATTTTGCTGAAAGCGGCCATCCTGTTCGCGGTGGTGGAGATCGCCATCCGCCTGTTGGATCCCATGCAAAACACGCACCGTCGCCAATGGGCCTTCACCGGGATCATCTCTGTGGCGACAATCGGCCTTGCTTTTCTCCTTTAAAGATCAGGCCCTGGGCGCCGGGGTTCTGCAACAATAGGGTCGCTTTCGCCCTCCCGGTCCAGGGACTAGAGTCGCCGGACTCCAGCCCCATTGCCGGGAGGCCATACCATGCACACATCCCTGTCGCCCAAGGCCACGCGCCAGGATCCGTCCCGCGATGATATTGATAATTTCAAGCGGGAACTGCTGCGGCACATGACCCACACCATCGCCAAGGTCCCCGCCCGGGCGCAGATTCGCGACTGGTACCAGGCCGTGGCCCACACCGTGCGCGATGTGCTGGCGGAAGCCTATCTGGACACCACCGGCCGCTACGTGAAAGACGACCGCAAGCGCATCTATTACCTGTCGCTGGAATTCCTCATCGGTCGGTCGCTGGTGAACAACCTGCTGAACGTGGGCCTGTACGATGTGTGCGTGGCCACCTTCCGCGAACTGGGTGTGGAATTCGCCGACGTGGCCGAGGCCGAGGCCGAGGCGGGTCTGGGCAATGGCGGCCTGGGCCGGCTGGCCGCCTGTTTCGTGGACAGCCTCGCCACCCTGGGCATGCCCGGCTACGGCTATGGCCTGCGGTACCAGTTCGGCATGTTCCGCCAGGCCCTGCACGATAACGAACAGGTGGAACAGCCCGATAACTGGCTGCGCTATGGCAATCCCTGGGAATTCGAACGTCCCAACGCCGTGTATTCGGTGCATTTCGGCGGCGAAGTGGTGATGATCACCGACCACGACGGCCGCGAACGCTATCACTGGCGCCCCGCGCACGAGGTGCGGGCCCTGCCCTACGACATGCCGGTGGCCGGCGTCGGCGGTCTGACCGTCAACCACATCCGCCTGTGGTCGGCCAAGGCGCCCCGCGCCTTCGACCTGGCCCGCTTTAACCGCGGCGACTATATCGATTCCGTATCCGAAGAAGAACAGTGGGAAACCCTCACCCGGGTGCTTTATCCCGACGACTCCACCCACATGGGCAAGGAACTGCGCTTCCGCCAGGAATACTTTTTTGTCAGCGCCACGGTGCAGGACATCCTGCGCCGCCACCTGGACCGTCATCCCGATGTGCTGTCCCTGGCCGACAAGGTGGCGCTGCAACTCAACGACACCCACCCCAGCATCGCCGTGGCGGAACTGATGCGGCTGCTGCTGGACCACCATCACCTGGATTGGGGCACGGCCTGGTCCATCACGGTGGGCTGTTGCAGCTACACCAACCACACCCTGCTGCCCGAGGCCCTGGAAACCTGGCCCGTGCACCTGTTCGAGCAGCATCTGCCCCGGCACCTTCAGATCATTTACGAAATCAACCGCCGGTTCCTGGAGGAGGTGCGCCACGGGCATCCCGGTGATCTGGACCTGTTGCGCGCCGTGAGCCTGATCGACGAAAGCGGGGGCCACCGCGTGCGCATGGCCCACTTGGCCTTTGTCGGCGCCCACAAGGTGAACGGCGTGGCCCGCATCCACACCGATCTCATGCGTTCTGGCATCTTCCGCAATCTCAACACCCTGTTCCCCGACCGCATCGTCAATAAAACCAACGGCATCACGCCCCGCCGCTGGCTGCACGGCTGCAACCGGGGGCTCAGCCTGCTGATCACCGAAAACCTGGGCCATGACTGGGTGCGGGACCTGGAACGGCTGCGCGCCCTCACGCCCCTGGCCGAGGATCCCGGCTTCCAGGAAGACTTCCGCCGCGTCAAACGGGAAAACAAGGAAACCCTGGCGGCCGTGATCCAGGCCCGTACCGGCTATGCCGTCAATCCCGACAGCCTGTTCGATGTGCAGGTGAAGCGCATTCACGAATACAAGCGCCAACTGCTGAACCTGATGGGGGTGGTGGAGCGCTACCTGCGTCTGCGCGACGGTCAGGAGCCCGATCCGGTCCCGCGCACGGTGATCCTGGCCGGCAAGGCCGCCCCCTCCTATGTCATGGCCAAGCACATCATCCGGCTGGCCAACGACATGGCCGAGGTGATCAACCACGATCCCCGCACCCACGACCATCTCAAGCTGGTGTTCTTGCCCGACTACAACGTGTCGCTGGCGGAATGCATCATGCCGGCGGCCGATCTGTCGCAGCAGATTTCCACCGCCGGCACCGAGGCTTCGGGCACCGGTAACATGAAGCTGGCCCTCAACGGCGCCCTCACTCTGGGCACCCGCGATGGCGCCAACATCGAAATCGCCGAGGAAGTGGGGCAGGAAAACATTTTCTTCTTCGGCCTCAACGCCGATGAAGTGGAAGAACGCCGCACGCACGGCTACAATCCCTGGCACGAGGTGGAGATGCACGCGCCGCTGCGGCGGGTGATCGAAACCCTGCAGGCGGGCTATTTCAGCGACGGCGATCACGAACGCGTGGGGGATATCCTCTATGCCCTACTGGATGGCGGCGACCACTACCTGCACACGGCCGATTTCGCCGACTATCTGCACGCGCAGGAACGGGTGGACGCCCTGTACCGTCAGCAGGAAGACTGGACCCATTGCGCCATCCTCAACGTGGCGCGCATGGGCCGCTTCTCCAGCGACCTCACCATCAAGGAATATGCCCGGGAGATCTGGAACGTGATCGGCGATATCCCGGGCACCACGCCCCTCGACTAGAGCGTGTTGCGGGCTTTCTGATTCAGGATTCCCAAACGGCTTGATCCGTGA
>CAZHRQ010000168.1:0-5550 GCA_964535075.1 uncultured Rhodobacterales bacterium
CGCCGCGCCCGAGGCGGCCGTTCCCGAGGCGGCCGTTCCCGAGGATGGGGCGCCGGCGGAGGACAACACCGCCGAAGCGGCACCGGAAACGGCGGCTGAACGCCCGCGGCCCCTGAACAAACCCACGCCACCCGCGCCCGTGGCACCGCCGGCGCCCCCGGCCCTGCCGGCCGCCAAGGTGGCCGCCGTCGAGGCGGAGCCTGAAGCCGCGGCCCTGAGCCGCCGCCCCCGCACCAAGCCAGCGACGCCGCCCCGGAACGTGGCGGCCCTCGGGGCCACCAGCACCGATGCCTCCCCAGACGCCGCCCCCCCAGACGCCGCCCCCAGGCCCCCGTCGCTGGTGACCGAGTCCTTCCGCGACTCCCCGGCCTCCGGACAAGACGCGGCGCCCCAGGCCCTGCCCCTGCCGGAAACGAGCGACTCTCTCTTTTCCGCTCAGGACGCGGCACAGACGAACGATCAGGAACCCGGCGATTCCCCCCCGGCGCCCGCCACCGCCGACGAGACGGCCCCCCAGGTGGCGGCCCTGGGCGACGCTCCCGTGGCCACCCTGCCGGACAATCGCGCCAGTGTGCAGTTCGATGGCGAAGACGCCGATTTATCCGGACCGGCCAAGGCCGTGCTGGACCGGGTGGCCCGAGCCCTGGAAGCCAATCCCAACAAGCGTCTGCGTTTGGAAGCCTATGCCTCCGCCCCCGAAGGCGAGCGGCGCGCCCGCCGGGTGAGCCTGTCCCGAGCCCTGGCCATTCGTGCCTATCTGATGGAAAAGGGCATTCGCGGCCCCCGCATCGACGTACGGGCCCTGGGCAGCCGGGGAGCCGGCCCCCGACCCGACCGGGTCGATCTGCTGCTGATGGGGTGACGAGGTCGCCCATGCCCCTGGCCCATCTTCGGCGCTCCCTGCTGGCCCTGCTGCTGGTCGTGTTGGTGGGGAGTCCTGCCGGCACCCCGCTCGCGGCGCCCCCCGTGTATGGACTCGCCTTCAGCGGCTGGTCGCGGGTGCTGCCGCCCCAGGCAGGCCCTACCCTGTCCCGCCTGGGGGCCCTATTGCGCGACACCCCCACCGCCCGTCTGGAGATCGAGGGCTATCCCGCCCGAGGCGCCCTCACCCGGGAGAGCCGCCGCATCGGTTTCGCCCGGGCCATGGCCGTGCGTGCCGCCCTGATCCGCAACGGCGCCGGCCCCGACCAGGTGCCCGTGCGCATGCGTGACGGCGCCCCGGGCCGAGGCACGGCCGATGCCGTGGTGTTCATTCTCAGCGGCGCCCCCTGGCCCGAGGACCTGGCCCCCCTGCCCGGGGACATGATCCCCGGCCCACGGGACGCGGCGCCAGAAGCCTCCCCCGAACCCCGGGTGGCGGCCACGCCCCCCCCGGCCGAACGCCCTGCCCTGCCCACCAAGACCGAGGAAGCGGACACGGTCCCGCCCTCGCCCTCCCCCGGGGAAGAAACCGCCTCTACGGCCGTGACGCGGCCACAACCGGTTCCCCTCCGGCAGTCTGCGCCGTCAACGCCGCCCCCCGCATCTCCGCCGCGACCGGACCTCGCCATCCCCAAGGTGGAGTCCACCGCCGCCGCCGCCCTGGCCCGGCCGGCCCCCATTCCCGGCACCGAGGCGTTCCTGGATCCCGGTGCCTTCATGGGGCGGGACGCCTTCACGCGCCCCACGCCCTCGGAACAATCCACGGAGACCGCGCCGGCCGAAACGAAACCCGGTCCCGCCCCCACGCCGGTGGCCGTGGGGGCACGCCAGGGCCGCATTCCCTTTGGCCCGGGCACGGCCACGCTCGGCCCCGAGGCGCGCCGCTCCCTGGATCACCTGGCCGCCACGTTGAACCAGGTGGCGGGACGGCTGCGGGTGGACGCCTACAGCACCAATGCCACCTCGGCGGCGCGGCGCCTGTCGCTGCAACGGGGATTCGCCGTGCGCCGCTATCTGCTGGACAAGGGCGTGCCGCTCCCTCGGCTGGAGGTGGTGGCCCACGGGCCCGATGAAGAAGAAACGGACTCGGGACAGGTGGTGTTCCGCATCGTCATGTAACGGACATCATCATGTAAAAGGCATCGTCATGTAAAAAACGGGGGCCCGGAATTCGGTCACGCATTTGCGGCCCGTTTGTGCCAAGGTCCCACCAACGGTCAGCGAACAGAGCCGGGATCCGGCGACCGGGCAGCCGCCCGCGGGAGTCCGGCAGGCAGGGGAGACGGTGATGACCCATCCGCGACGCTTTCTCATCCGCATGCTCATATTTCTGGTGGTGGTGGGGGGCGTGGCCGCCGTGCTGTTCCCCATGCTGCGCCATGCGGTCATGGCCAATGTGCCGCTCAACGGTTTAATTCTGGCGGTCCTGGTGCTTGGGGTGCTGCTCAATCTGCGGCAGGTGGTCCGGCTGTTCGGGGAAGTGCGCTGGCTTAAGCGCATCAGCGCCCACGAGCACGGCTCGGCCCTGCCCACGCCCCCCCGGTTGCTGGCGCCCATCGCGGGGGTGATGGGGGACCGGCTGCGCTATGGCGGAGGCCCCCGACTGTCCACCCTGGCCACCCGCTCGCTGCTGGACGGGGTGGCCGCCCGCCTGGACGAATCCCGGGAAACCTCGCGCTATTTCGTGGGGCTGCTGATTTTCCTGGGCCTGCTGGGCACCTTCTGGGGCCTGCTGCAAACCATCGGCTCGGTGAGCAACGTGATCAACAGCCTGTCCCTGGGCGCCGACGACATGGGCATGCTGTTCGAGGAACTGAAGGCCGGCCTGGAAAAGCCCCTCAACGGCATGGCCACGGCCTTTTCCTCGTCGTTGCTGGGTCTGGCGGGCTCGCTGGTATTGGGCTTTCTCGACCTCCAATCCAACCAAGCGCAGAACCGCTTTTTCAATGACCTGGAGGAATGGCTCTCCAGCATGACGCAACTGGATGCCGCCGCCCCGGCGGCCGCCGGCGGCGGGGGCGGCGGGGGGGGGGCCTATCTGGGCGCCCTCATCGAGCAGATGAACGACAGCATGGAGGACCTGCAACGGGTGTTGCAGCGGGCCGAGGAAAGCCGCCGCAGCAGCGAAGGCCGCATGCTGGAACTGGCCGAGCGTCTGGCCGGGCTGTCCGACCAGATGCGCAACAGCCAGCAGCTCATGGCCCGCATGGCCGAAGCACAGATGGAGTTGAAGCCGGTGATGGAACAAATGGCCCAGAGCGCCATGACCGGCGGCATGGACGAAACCACCCGCGGCCATATCCGCAACCTGGATGTGCAGATGGGTCAGTTCATTCAGGAAATGAACAACGGCCGCGAGGAAATGATGCGGCACGTGCGGGGGGAGGTGCGCATGCTGGCCCGTACCATCACCGCCATCGCCGAGAACGAATAACAAGAAAGCGCGGCCCCGGGCGACGATTTCGCGCGGGGCCGGCCCCTACAGCCTATCGCGGTCATTTCATATTCAGGGCCTGCATGGTCTTGATGTTGTAATAGCGGATGTCGCCCAGCGGATCAGGCAGGCGGCCGTCGTCCATGGCCACCACCAAATCGCGCACCGCATCCTCGATGGTGAAGCGGGGCACAAAGCCCAACTCCCGCTGAATCTTCGCCGAAGACACGTGATAGGACCGGGGATCGTCGGTGGGCTCCACGGTCATGTCCACGTCGGGGCCCACGATGGTCTGCACCATCTCCGCCAGTTGCCGCACGCTGTGGTTTTCATACCCAGCGTTGTAGACCCCGCCGTCCACCTTGTCCGCCGGCAGGGACAGCACCAGCTCATAGATGCCCACCATGTCGCCGATATGGATATTGGGCCGTAGCTGATCGCCGCCAAACACGCGGATACGCCGGTTCTGCCAGGCATGGGCGGTCAGGATGTTCACCACCACGTCCAGACGCTGGCGGGGAGAATAGCCGCACACGGTGGCCGGGCGGATGGTGACGGTGGTGAAGCCCGGCGCCCGCACCGCTTCCAGGATATGCTCGCATTCCACCTTGAATCGGGAATAGTCGGTCAAGGGCGCGCAGGCCAGGTCCTCGGTCACCTCCACCCCCTGCTTGATGCCATACACCGAGGAGGAAGAGGCATAGATGAACCGGCCCACGCCGCTCTCCCGCGCCATGTGCACCAGGGGGGGGAAGGCGTCCAGATTGATGGAGCGCCCCAGCACCGGATCCAGCTCGAAGGACGGATCGTTGGAGATGCACGCCAGGTGAATCACCGTGTCGCAGCCCTGCAGGGCGTCCCGCACCACGGCGGCGTTCCGCAGATCCCCCTGGATTTCCCGCAGGCGAGGGTGATCCCGCACGCCGGCCAGCACATCGCGGCCGTAGAGGTAGAGGTCCAGGACAGTGACCGCATAGCCCTGCGCCAGCAGCGCCGGCACCAGCATGGCCCCCACATACCCGGCCCCACCGGTGACCAGGATGGATTGGGGTTGATGACTCATGGACGGACGCTCCTCAATCAAGACGGCACGGGGGGTTGCCAGCCCATGGCCAGGTCCAGCAGGGCATGCAGCAGGGTGGCGTGGGCCACTTCCACCGGCCCGTAATGGCCGTCGGGCACATAGAGATTCAGATCGCCCTGGGGCCGCAGGGGATTGTCGGGCGCGAATCCGGTAAGGGTGAGCACCCACAGCCCCCGGTTCCGCGCCTCCGCCACCGCCTCCAGGATGTTGGGGGAACGGCCGGAGCCGGAAATGGCCACCAGGATGTCGCCGGCCTGACCGATGTTGGTGATCTGCTGCGCGAACACCCGGGGATAGCCCAGGTCGTTGGCCAGACAGGTGAGCACCGCCGCATCGTTGAGAGACAGGGCGCGCATGCCGCCGTTCTTGGCGAAATCCACGGCCATGTGGCTGGCGATGGCCGCGCTGCCGCCGTTGCCGATGAACAGGATTTTGTTGGGGCCGGCGGTGGCATCGCGCATGCGCGCCAGGGTTTCACTCATGCCGGCATCCAGGCTGAGGGCCGTGCCATCGGCGCGAGTGACTTCGGTGGCGCGCAACAGGCCCGCCAGATGATCCATGTAAGGGGTAAGCGCCAGGGCAGTCATGGGGAGGCTCCTGTGGTTAGCGCAGCATGGCGGTGAGGAACTTGATCAGGGCCACCTTCTCCACCGCCGCGCGGTGGCCGATGATGCCCACCTTCATGGCACCGGCGGCGTTGCCCAGGAAGGTTACCACGTCCATGGGGTAGCCCAGGGCAGCCAAGGGTGTGGCCAGCGCGAAAAAGGCGTCGCCGGCCCCCACGGGATCCTTGACCTCGCTGGTCAGGGCGGGAACCCGGGTCACGCCGTCCTCTTCCCGGCTCCAGGCCAGAGAGCCATGACGGCCATGCGTCACCACCAGCCGGGGACAGGGGATGATGCGGGGCAGCACCTTACCCACCAGGTCCTCATCACCATGGTGCCGAGCGCCGGCCACCAGCCGCGCCTCCGCGTTGTCCAGGCTCATGAAGTCGGCTCGGGACCACTTGGTGGCCAGATTGAAACCCAGGTTGGCGCTGTTGGTCTGCACGTTGACCCCCAGGAACCGGGCCCCGTTGACAATGCGGTCCATGATGGCGGGGGTCATCAGG
>CAZHRQ010000169.1:0-5463 GCA_964535075.1 uncultured Rhodobacterales bacterium
TCGGGTCCCATTGACCGCGTGAATCGGCTCTATCTATTTGTTTTAGAGCGGGTCGAAGACCCGCTCTAGAATCCTCAGGGGGCGGCATGGTGCGCTGGTTTGTTCTTGCCCTGTTGTTGGGGGGGATGGCGGGGCCGGCCTGGGCGGAGCCGCCCCGGCTGGATCTGCCCGTGGACTGTGACCCGGGCGAAAGCTGCTGGATCGTGAAGCATGTGGATCACGCCCCCGGGGAGCCCCGCCGGGACTGGGGTTGCGGCCGTCTTACCGGTGTGGACGACACGGGCACCGATTTTGCCGTGCGCGACGGGACGGTCATGGCCAGGGGGGTGACGGTGCAGGCGGCGGCGCCGGGCCGCGTGGTGGGGCTGCGCGACGGTATGCCCGATGTGAACATCCGCCGCACCGACCGGGCCCGAGTCAAGGATCGGGAATGCGGCAACGGGGTGCTGCTGGACCACGGCGACGGCTGGTTCACCCAATATTGTCATCTGAAGAAAGGCTCCATCGGGGTGCGCAAGGGCCAGCGGGTCCCCCGCGGGGCGCCCTTGGGCGCGGTGGGGCTTTCCGGTCTGACCGAGTTTCCGCACATGGAGTTCGTGGTGCGGCACGGGGATGCGGTGGTGGACCCCTTCACCGGCGGCCTGGGGGAAGCGGCCTGTGGGGACGACTCCGGTCACCTGTGGACCAAGGCGGCGCGGGCGGCCCTGGGGGCCTATCGGCCGGTGAGCCTTTACAACGCGGGTTTTGCCACGGAAAAACCGGACCGGCTGGCGGTACGGGACGGGGCGTTCACCGCCACCGCGGCCGGGGCGTCGGCGCCGGTGTTGCTGTGGTGGGTGGAGATCTTCGGGCTGAAGGCCGGTGACGTGATCACCACGCGCCTGACCGGTCCCGGCGGCGGCACGGTGGCCCGGGATCGGCAGGTGATGGATGCCCCCATGTTGCAGATGTTCCGCTACATCGGCCGCAAGCGTCCGCCGGGCGGCTGGCCCGTCGGCGGTTATCAGGGCACCGTGTGGGTGACGCGTGACGGTGCCGAGGTGGCCCGCTTGGCCCGAACCTTCACCATTACGCCCCGGTAGCCGGTCACGCCCCGGTAGCCGGTCACGTCCCGGGTTGCGGGTCATGGCCCGGGTGCGGGGCCTCCCACCTCGAAATCCGCCGCCCAACGCTGTTCGCGCAAGGGGCGGACCACGGCAATGGCCTCGGCATAAAGAGGGTGGGCTTTATAGGCGGCCAGGGCCTTCCAGTCGGCGAAGGTGGCGGTCAGGGCCACGTGTGCCGCATCGCTCCAGGCATCGTGGTTGGCGTTCTCCCCCACCTCGAAGCTCAGCACCCCCGGGATGGAGCCCAGTTGGCCCAGCGCCGCCACCACCCGGGGCAGGTTGGCCTCCCGGTCGCGCCCCTGGGCGTGGGCGCGTAGGCTGAACATCACCATGTGCCGGATCATGCAACGGATTCCTTTTGGCCGAAGAGGGGGCCGCCCTCAGGGAAGGTCAGAGGCGCGTGTGGCCGGCGGCAGCGCCACCACCGGGGAGGCCCCGGGCGGTGTGGCCCCGGGCGATGTGGCGAGGGGCGGCGTTGCCGAGGGGGGCAGGGCGGTGGGCCCCTGGGCCAGGGGCATGCCGCCCGGCGTCTCCACGACCTCGATATGGGACACCACGCCGCGCACATAGTCCATGTTGCGCGCGTGGGCCAGCACCCGCTCCCGTTCCTCGGCGCTGCGGGTCACCCCCAGGATATAGACCACCCGTTCGCTCACCGTGACCCCCAGGTTGAGCCCCCGCACGTCGCGGTCGCCGGCCAGGAACGCGCGCAGCTTGGTGGCGATGATGCGGTCCCGGACCGCCGTTTCCTCTTCTTCGGTGGGGTTCACCTGAATATGGTTATAGACGTCGCGCACGCCGTTGGTGCTGCGGGCGATATCGCCGGCGCGGGCCTTTTGCGCCGCCGTGTCCACGACCCCGGTGAGCATCACCCGGCCGTCATAGACGGTCAGGTCCACCTGGCGCAGCATTTCCACGTCGCTGTCGAACATGCGGGCGTTGATGCCGGTGCGGATGGCCGTGTCCTGGGCGGTGCCGCCCATGCCCCGTTCCTGCAGGGCGGAGGTCCCCACGGCCCCGGCGCCCGCCACCACGGCGGGCACGCATCCCGAAAGCCCCGTGCCCAGCGCCAGGGCCACCAGGGGAAGAAGCCATGGGGTCGAGTCTGTTGGTCGGATCATGGTTTGGTGCTCCCGTGCGGGGGATCAGGGGTCGGAGGCGGGGCGCCAGGCCCCTTTCAGATGATGGAGGCGCCCACCGGCGGCCACGGTCATCAGGTCAAAGCGCAGGGTCAGGCCCGCGGGCTGACGGCCCAGCAGCCATTGCCCCGCCCGGACCAGCCGCGCCTGCTGGCGGGGGGTGAGGGCGGTGCGGGCGGCGGTTCCGTCGCTGCGGTGCTTCACCTCCACCACCACCAGCCACGGCCCCCGGCGGGCCAGGATGTCCACTTCGCCGTGGGGGGTGCGCAGATTGCGCCCCACGATGCCATAGCCCTTGAGCCGCAGCCACAGGGCACACAAGCGTTCGCTGCCCTGTCCCCGACGCCGCGCCCGCTGGCGGCGGGGATCGGGGTGTGTCCGCCCGGCCACAGCGGCGCGCCATCTGTGCATGGGCTGTCCATCCCTCGTCTTAACAAAGGTCCGGAAGTCCCTGAGAACCCCGGCCTCCATCCCTATCATTGCCGAGCGCCGGAGAAAAGAGCGGGCGGAAACCCCGCTTGCGCCATTTACAGTTGGCGCCCCCCTGGCTACCGTGCCGCCAGCCCGCGACCCTGGTGAGCGAGGAGGAGAACGGTATGAAAACAAACGTCCGGCGCCGTTGGTGGCGCCCGGCCGCGGCCTTGAGCCTGTCGGCCGTTCTGGTCAGTGGGTGTGCCGGTATGCACACACCCTTTTCGTCCTTCGGGGGAGGGTTCCCGGGGACGGCCAAGCCCGAGAAGGCCCAGTCCGATACCGTGTGGACCGGTCCCGTGTCCGGCGAGGGCACGGCCATGCTGGCCCCCACCTATGGTAAGACCGGCCAGAAGGTCGCGCTGCTGCTGCCCCTGTCGGGTCGTGCCGGGCCTGTGGGGCAACAAATGCTGAACGCCGCCCAGATGGCGGTGTTCGATATAGCCGGCGACAATTTCGAGCTGATGCCGCTGGATACCAAGGGCACCCCCGCCGGCGCCCGCGCCGCTGCCCGCAAGGCCGTGAACGATGGGGCCGCCCTGGTTCTGGGGCCGCTGTTCGGCACCTCCGCCGGGGCCGCCGCGGCCATCGTCCGTCAGGCCGGGGTGAACATGGTCAGCTTCAGCAGCGACCGCAAGGTGGCCGGCAATGGCGTGTTCATCATGGGCTTCCTGCCCCGTACCCAGGTGACCCGGGTGGTGGGCTTTGCCCGCTCCAACGGCAGCGAGCGCTTCGCGGCCCTGCTGCCCGACAACGAACTGGGCAAGCGTGTGGCCAACGCCTTCCAGGACTCGGTGCGGGCCGCAGGTGGGCAGGTCGTGAAGCTGAGCTTCTACCCGTCCCAGGGCAGCTATGGCTCGGCCGTGAAGGACTTCGCCAGCTACGCCGGACCCCAGGCGGTGGTGCAGCCGGCGGTGGCCAACGGCGCCGCCCCGGCCGCGCAACCGGCCGCCGCCACCGGCGCCCAGGCGGTGCTGCTGGCCGACCGGGGCGAGCGCATGCGCCAGATCGCCGATTCCCTGCCCAAGGCCGGTCTGAACCCTGGCTCGGTGCAGATGATGGGCACCATGTTGTGGCAGAACGAGCCCGAGTTGGGCAAGGTGGCGGCCCTGAACAACGCTATTTTCGCTGCCGCGCCGCCCCAATCCCTGAACCGGTTCGAGGCCCTGTACAAGAAGGCCTATGGCAGCAATCCGCTGAGCATTGCCGCCCTGGCCTATGACGGCGCCGCGCTGGCGGCCGCTCTGAGCCGGGATGGGGGTCAGTACACCATCCAGAACCTGACCAATCCCGATGGCTTCCGGGGGGTCAACGGCATCTTCCGCTTCCAGGCCAATGGCCTGACCCAGCGGGGGCTGGCGCTGCTGAAGCTCACCCCCACCGGCTTCGCCATCGTGGAGCCCGGCCCCACCACCTTCCAGGCGTTCTAGAGCCTATCGCGGTCTATGGGACCCAATTCTCGGGTCCCATAGACGGCGCGACCCGCTTTAAGGTTGACGTTTGCGCCGCAGGGCGTCCGGCACCTTGAGGAAGTCATTCTCCATTGGCGTGGTGCTGGGGGGCGGCGTGGTGGTGGGGCGGGCCGACCGCGTGGCCGGTGCCACGGGCGCTGTTGCCTGGGTGGGGCCGGCCGCCGTCAGGGTGCGTTGGACCGCCAAGACCCGCTGTCGCAATACTGGATCCGTGCTAGCCTGGTGGCCGATATGATTGTATTCCGTCGCCGACAGGCCATGACGGGCCAGGATGGCGTTGATTTCCTGGCTGGCTTCGCTTTGCAAGCGTTGGCGCGTGGAGGCGGTGTCGGCCCGGGCCAGGCGCGGGGCCATGCGGGCGCGTACCGCGGTGATTTCCCGGGCCGCACTGGCAAAGGCGGCAATCTGTCCCTCGGAAAGGCGGGCGGGGCTGGATCCGTCAGCCGCCGCGGCCTGGGTCGGGAGGCTTGGGCTCAACAGCAGGAGAACCAGGGCCAGTCCGGCCCACAGGCGTGTGTTCCGCAGGGTATCAGCCATCATTTTTCGCTCTCTGCCAATAGGGCCTTACCGGCATCAATTTCTTGGGGGGGCATGGTGGCGGACAGGGCCTGGAGGGACCGTTCCGCCTGGCGATCCCTATTCTTTCGTGCCAGGGACAGGGCGGCGTCCACACTGCCGTCACCGGCGGCGGTGCGGAAAGCGGTGGTGGCGGTGGCGTCGTCGCCCTTGGCATAGGCCTCGGTGGCCCGGTTGAACGCCGCGTCCTGGGCTGCCACCGGGCCGCTGATCAGCAGCAGGGCCATCAGGAAGGGGAGGGGGCGGGCCATGGGCGGGGTGTCCTTAAGCAAGGGAGGGCGCCGCTCAGAAGGGAACGCCGTCCAGGGTGCCCATGTGGCCGGCGGCAAAATCGCGTTTGACGGTGGCCAGGCGCTCGGTGGAGTCCACCACGAAAGAGCCGGCGAACAGCAGCGGATGGGTGACGGTGGGGCCCCCCAACACCAATACCGGCGTTTCGGCGGTGGCGTGCAGTGGAACGGTGGCGCCGGTATCGTCCAGTACCGCCAGGGTGCCCGCAGGCACCGCCGTCTCTCCCACGTGCACGGTGGCGTCCAGGGGATAGACGCCGATCTCGGGCGCCTCGTTGCCGGCCACCGGCAGGTGCAGGGAGGCCCCCGCGGGCAGTCGGGCCACCACCAGCAGCGCCGGTCCGGCCAGTTGGATGGGGCCCAGCACCTCGGCCACGTGGCCGGCCAGCACCGTGACGTCGGCCCCGCC
>CAZHRQ010000170.1:0-5274 GCA_964535075.1 uncultured Rhodobacterales bacterium
ACAGGTTGGGGTGGGCGCCGTAGTAGCCCATCTCGCCCACCTGCACCTTGAGCCGGTGCGGGCTCGCGCTGAAGGCGGTCACGCCGTTGGGCACCATGCCGAACATCTGCTTCATCTGCTCGTAGATGGCCGCGACCTCGCCGGTCGCGTCCTTGACCGATACGGTCTCGATCAGGCTCATGTCGTCGCTCCTTCCGTCGGTGGAGCCCAGGCACCTGCCCGGCCTCGGACGGATTGGTTACCGGCAGCACAATTTCCCCCACGTGATAGAGGGTCTGGTTGCCGCTGTTGCGGATGCGGTTGACCACGCGGGCGATGTCGCGCTGGCTGACCACGGCCCGGGGTTCCAACCTGCGGCGCAGGATCAGGTCCCAGATAAGGTCGGCCTTGACGCGGGTGAGAAACGCTTCGCGGCTGACCCCTTGCCGGGCGAGATCAGGCAGCAGGGCCCCGGGCGCCAGTCCGTTCTGTTTCTCGATGCCCTGAACGGCCTGAGCCAGATCCTCGTCGGAGACGTCGATGTCCATCTTGCGGCCTTCCTGGATCTTCAGGGTCTCGTCGATGAGCTCGTCCAGGATACGGGGGGTGAGGCGGCGGCGGTTTTCCGGGGTGTCGGGAAGCCGGGCGGAGATCATGAACAGCTTCAGGCGCTGGGCCAGATCGTAGGCGGTGACCACCTCGCCGTTGACCACGGCGGCGATGCGCATCACCCGGCCCATGCTGTCCGCGGCGGCGGGTGGGGCCAGGGGCGGACTCCACAGCGTCGCCACGCCGGCGGCCAGGGCCAGGACCAGGGTGGCGGGGCGAACGAGACGCCAGGGAGACACGGGGTGGCGCATGGGACTCAGACTCCGGTTCGGGGACGGGCCGGCGGCGCCCACAGGCACCACGCGGCCAGGGCGGCGGGCACCAGCACCACGGCATACAGCAGGGGCAGGGCAGCCAGCGAGGTTTCGGCCAGGCCGAGCACGGCGAAATAGCTCCCCTGCACCCCCGCCACCAACGCGGCCGCCGCCAGCAGCCGCCGCCCCTGGCCCCGGCGGTCGAAGGTGCCCGAGAGCAGGGCCGCCAGGGCGATCAGGGTGAAGGTGAGGCTCAGCAAGGGGGCGGACAGACGGCGGTGGGCCTCGGCCTGGAATTGACGATAACGGTCGGGGGACAGGGTGGCGGGATCGGCGGTCAGCAAATCCCGCAGCGGGCGTTCACTGCTGCCGGGATTGCGCAGGCCCTCGGTGCGGGGGGCGGCCAGGGCCATGGCGTAGCGTTGGAAATAGAGAATAGAGAATTGACCCGTTTCCGGATTGGCCTGCTGGCGGGAGCCGTGCTCCAACACCACCTGCAGGCCGCCGTCCCCTTCCGGCACCAGGGCGCCCTGGGTGGCCATGAAGGTTTCCGGGTTCTGGCGATTACGGCTGTCGTGCACCACCACGTCGCGCATGGTGCCGTCGCGCTCCCGCTGGCGCACGTACACGGTCACCCCCGGCATCACGGTCATGAACCGGCCTTCCTCCAGCAACACGTTGGCCAGGCCGTTGCGGATGCGCCAACGCATGTCGTTCATGGTGAATGCGGAGGCGGGAATCACAGTTGTGGTGAGGACCTCGCCCACGGCCAGCACCGCCACCGCCAGCAACAGGGCCGCCCGACCGGTGCGCGCGGGGCCTAGGCCCGCCGCCTGCAACACCGTCAGTTCCCGATCCGCCAACAGCCGATTATATGTGAACAACACCACCGCCGCCACGGCCAGCGGCAACACGGAAGCCAGAAATTCAGGCAGCATCAAGCCGGTTAGCACCAGGAAGGTGCCCAGCCCCAGCCCCTTTTCCACGATCAACGTGATGAAACGCAGGGATTGGCTCAGCCAGACCATGCCCAGCAGGCCCAGGGTCACCACCACCAGCCCCGCCAGAAGCTGGCGCAGTATGTAACGCGTCATGATGGCCATGGGCCACAGTATAGGACGCCCCCCCCACAGGGGCACGGGAAAATCGCCGGCCAGCACGGGAAAAAAACCCCACAGGGATTGTTCCCGGCCGGAAACACCACGACATGGGGAACAGGACGGAAGAAAAACGGAACCGGTGAGGACGGCCCCCATGAAAATACCGTGACGCTTTGGGGTGTCCTTCGCTATGGCAGCAGAACCAGCGCACTAGCGCTACCGTTGAATGTTGGGACCAACGCAAATCTAGGTAGACAGGCCCGGGGATGATGAGCCGACAGGATCGCAGTGACGTTCGCAAGCCGAATCCCATTGATGTGCATGTGGGCAGTCGGGTTCGGCTGCGGCGGACGCTGAAGGGAATGAGCCAGGAAAAACTCGCCGAGGCGGTGGGCCTGACCTTTCAGCAAATCCAGAAGTACGAACGGGGATTGAACCGCATCGGTGCCGGCCGACTCTACCAGTTCAGCCGGGTGCTGGAGGTGCCGGTCACGTTCTTCTTCGACGACATGCCGCCGGAGGCGGAGGAAGAGCTGGGCTTGGCAGCCGCCCAGGGCGGCGACGAGGACCCCATGGCCCGCGGCGAAACCCTGGAATTGGTGCGGGCCTACTATCGCATCAACGATCCGGTGATTCGCAAACGGGTGTTCGAACTGGCCAAGTCCCTGGGGGGCATGGCCGACCTCACCGAGGAGGATTTGCAGCGCGGGGCCTGATTCCGGCCCCCCCATGATCGCCCTCCCATGATCGACGTTGGGGGGGCGGGGCGCGGGGGGATCAGGGAATCAGCAGCTTGCCCGGGTTGAGAATCCCCCGGGGGTCGAGCGCGGCCCGCAGGGCGGCCATGACCTCCAGGGCCACCCCATTCTTGTACCGGGGCAGCAGATCCCGTTTCAGCAACCCGATGCCATGTTCGGCGCTGATGGTGCCGTGATGCTCGGCCACCACCCCATGCACCAGGGCGTTCATGTGGTCCCAGCGGGCCAGAAACGCCTCGGCGGTCATGTCCCGGGGCTGGGTGAGGTTAAAGTGCAGATTGCCGTCGCCCAGGTGGCCGAAGGGACAGCAGCGGATGCCCGGCATTGCCGCCTGCACCCGGGCCTCGGCCTCGCGCAGGAAGGCGGGCACGGCGGAGGTGGGCACGGCCACGTCGTGCTTGATGCTGGCCCCCTCGCGGGTCTGGGCCTCGGGAATGGTTTCCCGCAGCCGCCACAGCGCCTGGCGCTGGGTTTCGCTTTCGGCAAGCACGGCATCGGCCACGCTGCCCCCTTCGACCCCTGCGGCCAGGGTATCCTCCAGGGCGATGCGCAGCCCGGTGTCGGGCCGACCGGCCACCGCCTCCACCAGCAGATAGGCCGGGTGGGGCGCGGCGAAGGGATCGCGGGTGCCCGCCACGTGCGCCAACACCAGTTCCAGAGGGAAGCGCGTGATCACCTCGCAGGCGGTCAAGGCATCGCCGGTGGCGGCGCGCAGGGCCTGGAACACGGTCAGGGCCGAGGCTTCGTCGGGTAAGGCCACCAGGGCGGTTTCCGTCTGGGCCGGACGGGGGAACAGTTTCAGCACCGCGCCGGTGATCAGGCCCAGGGTGCCCTCGGACCCCACGAACAGGGGGCTGAGGGCATAGCCGGTGTTGTTTTTGCGCAGCCCGTTGAGATCGTCCAGCACCCGGCCGTCGGCCAGCACCACCTCCAGCCCCAGGGTCAGCTCCCGGGCATTGCCGTAGCGCAGCACCTGCACGCCGCCGGCGTTGGTGGCCAGATTGCCGCCGATCTGGCAGGTTCCCTGCGCGCCCAGGCTCAACGGGAACAGCCGGTCGTGGTCGGCGGCCACCGTGTGCAGGGTTTCCAGGATGCAGCCGGCGTCCACGGTCATGGTGAAGTTGGCGGCATCCACCGCCCGCACCCGGTCCATGCGGCCCAGGGTGACGATCAGGCCGCCGTCGGCCACGGCGCCGCCCACGAGCCCGGTGTTGCCGCCCTGGGGCACCACCGGCACCCGGGCTTCGTGACACAGGGCCATGACGGCGCTCACCTCGGCGGTGCTGCCGGGACGCACCACGGCCTCGGCGTGACTGGGAAAGCGGCCCCGCCATTCCTGCTCGAAGGGCGCCCGGGCCTCGGGCGCGGTGAGCACGTGGTCGGGCCCCACCACGGCGCTGAGGGCGGAAAGCACGGCGTCGGACAGGGGCATGGCGGGGATCCTCGACTGATCAGGGCATGACCCTTTATCCCAGGCCACGGGAAACAGGGCAACCGGGGATCGGGGCCGGATTTTTCCTTGACGGATAGGGGCGGGCCGCCTAGGAATAGCGCTTTCCGGTCGCCCGCCCTCCGGGGTCGGCGGCCGCATTCCGTTGCCAACCTTGAGGACCCCGAACCATGGCACGACGCTGCGCTGTCACCGGCAAGGGTGTGCTGACCGGCAACAACGTGAGTCACGCCCACAACAAGACCCGCCGTCGGTTCCTGCCCAACCTGCATCAGGCCAGCCTGCTGTCGGAGACCTTGGGCACCACGGTGCGTCTGCGGCTGACCACGCACGGTCTGCGCACCATCGAACACAATGGCGGCCTGGACGCTTGGCTGCTGAGCACTTCCGACCGCCACCTGACCCAGGAAGCCCGGCAGGTGAAGCGGCGGATCACGCGCATCCGCGCGAACCAGCCCGCCGCCGAAGCGGCCGAGGCCTGATCCGCTCTCACCCGGCTTCTCGACACCAACACCCCGCAGCGCGCCTTCGTTGCGGGGTGTTGTTTTTGGCGTTTATTATATACCTCCCACAGCCATTCTCGTACGGACGTGAAATGAGCCCGTTTAATGCCTGAGATTGTGCTTGGGAGGGGTGACGCTCTGAAGTCATTCGGGGCGCCCCTTGTCTTCTGCCACCGTCATCAGATCGGGCTTCAATGGCGTTGGGCGCATGATGGGGAGTGGTTCGCCGTCTCGCCTACGGAAACTCCCCTCCAGCCCAATCAGATCATTATCATCATAGGTGTGCATCTCGTCCGCATTGGCAAATAAAGCTGTCGCCAAATGTATCGCGTCATTTGTCTTTTTTATTTTTGGATGACGCCGAAACAGGTTTCTAGCATGTTTGGCGATAAAGGTGGTCAATTCCACTATTTGAAAAAAGTCATTGTTCCAGAATTTATCGAGGATGTAGTCACTCTCCTCCTGAAAGTCCTCGCGCGGCGCGCCCACCTCACAACGGACCTTGCAGACCTCTGAAAGGCTCAGGGTCGATGTTATCAGCACAAGATCACCACGCACGGCAGCGTCATAAGGGCACCTCGAAAAACGCTTGGCGCCGGATCCCGTTTTGATAGAATCGGG
>CAZHRQ010000171.1:0-5206 GCA_964535075.1 uncultured Rhodobacterales bacterium
CGCGGTCAATGGGACCCGAGAATTGGGTCCCATTGACCGCGATAGGCTCTAGCGCGATGAAATGACAGCGGCTCCCGTCCGGGGGCAGCCTTTCCCGATCGAGACCTGCCGGAGAGCTAATCCATGCCTCACTACCGTTCCCGCACTTCCACCCACGGCCGCAACATGGCGGGCGCCAGGGGCCTGTGGCGCGCCACCGGTATGGCGGAGAGCGATTTCGGCAAACCCATCATCGCGGTGGTCAATTCCTTCACGCAGTTCGTGCCCGGCCATGTACACCTGAAGGACATTGGCCAGATGGTGGCCCGCGAAATCGAGGCGGCCGGCGGCGTGGCCAAGGAATTCAACACCATCGCCGTGGACGACGGTATCGCCATGGGCCATGGCGGCATGCTGTACAGCCTGCCGTCCCGGGAACTGATTGCCGATTCCGTGGAATACATGGTCAACGCCCACACCGCCGATGCCATGGTGTGCATCAGCAATTGTGACAAGATCACCCCCGGCATGCTCATGGCGGCCATGCGGTTAAACATCCCGGCCGTGTTCGTCTCCGGCGGCCCCATGGAAGCCGGCAAGGTGGTGGAGGACGGCGTCCGAAAATCCGTGGATCTGGTGGACGCCATGATCAAGGGGGGCGACAGCCGGGTTAGCGAGTCCGTGGTGCAGGAGTACGAGCGCAACGCCTGCCCCACCTGTGGCTCATGCTCCGGCATGTTCACCGCCAACTCCATGAACTGCCTGACCGAGGCCCTGGGGTTGGCTCTGCCGGGCAACGGGTCCCTGCTGGCCACCCATGCCGACCGCCGGGAACTGTTCCTGCGGGCGGGCCGCCTGATCGTGGACATCACCCGGCGCTATTACGAAACCGACGAAACGGCCGTGTTGCCCCGCAGCATCGCCGGGCGCAAGGCGTTCGAGAACGCCATGACCCTGGATATCGCCATGGGCGGCTCCACCAACACGGTGTTGCACCTGCTGGCGGCAGCGCGGGAAGGGGAGGTGCCCTTCACCATGGCCGACATCGACGCCCTGTCGCGCAAGGTGCCCCACCTGTGCAAGGTAGCGCCTTCCTCTCCCGACTATCATATGGAGGACGTACACCGGGCCGGCGGGGTTTACGGCATCCTGGGCGAACTGGCCCGGGGGGGGCTGCTGCACCAGGATGTGCCCACCGTGCATGCGCCCACCCTGAGCGAGGCGCTGGCTCAGTGGG
This sequence comes from uncultured Rhodobacterales bacterium, assembly GCA_964535075.1. Classification (GTDB taxonomy): domain Bacteria; phylum Pseudomonadota; class Alphaproteobacteria; order Rhodospirillales; family CAJXLG01; genus CAZHRQ01. The sequence goes on from CAZHRQ010000171.1 coordinate 1,217, forward strand.
ACGTGACCGCGGACGACCTGCCCATGGTGCAAATCTTCTACCGGGCCGCTCCCGGCGGACAGCGCACCACTGAGGCCTTTGGCCAGGAGGCCCGCTACCCCGATCTGGATCTGGACCGCAGCGGTGGCTGTATCCGCGATGTGACACACGCCTACAGCCAGGATGGTGGCTTGGCCGTGCTGTATGGCAACCTCGCCACCGACGGGTGCATCGTCAAGACCGCCGGGGTGGATGCCGCCTGCCTTCGGTTCTCCGGCCCGGCGGTGGTGTGCGAAAGCCAGGACGCGGCGGTGAGCCGCATCCTCAGCGGTGAGGTAAAGGAAGGCGACGTGGTGGTGATCCGCTACGAGGGCCCTCGCGGCGGACCTGGAATGCAAGAAATGCTCTATCCCACCAGTTATCTTAAGTCGCGCGGCCTGGGGGCCGCCTGCGCCTTGATCACCGACGGCCGGTTCTCCGGTGGCACCTCGGGTCTGTCCATTGGTCACTGCTCGCCGGAAGCGGCGGCCGAGGGTGGGTTGGCCCTGGTGGAGGAAGGCGACATGATCGACATTGACATCCCCGCCCGACGCCTCCATCTGCGCGTGGACGAGGAAACCCTGGACCAACGTCGGGCCGCCCAAGAAGCCCGGGGCACGGCCGCATGGACGCCGATGGCTCGGGAACGGGCCGTCAGTCCGGCCCTGCGGGCCTACGCCCTCATGACCACCAGTGCCAGTGATGGGGCGGTGCGCGACGTGGCCGCGGCGGAAACCCGCCTGGGCTCGTCGCGGTAGGGCGCTCGGGATTCCGGGGGGGTATGCCCACGGGTAATAGGGAAGGGATGGCCGTGACATCAACCGCCAGGCTCTACTATCACGACGAGAGCGGTCGTCTGCTGGTGCCGGAAGCCGTGCACCATCTGCCGTCGTTGCTGCTCATGTCGCCAGAGGCCATCCTGGATGCCTTCCGCGCCAGCCAGCAGGAAGATTTTACCGCCATGCTGGCGGGGCTGGCCCGGCCGGACACGGATCTGGGGGCGGTGATGGCGGAATTGCGGGCCCTGGCCGGTCCCGACAATCCCTTCCGCCGCACGCCGGTGGGGCAGGAAGATCCCGAACAGCTGCGGGCCCTGTTCCTGGACCTGCACGACCACGTGATGGCGCATCCCGTGTGGCGACACCCCTTTTTCCTGCGCCTGTTTGCCGGTCCTCTCACCGAGGACCAGATCCAGCGTTTCGCGGTGGCGTATTTCAATCAGGTCAAGAACACCCGTCAGTGCGTGGCCTTGGCCACAGGACGATTTCACGGCCTGATGGTCCTGCCGTATGGGAATGCCCTCAACGAGCGGGTATCGGAACTCACCCAAACCGTGCTGGGGCAGTTGCTGGCCGATGAATACGGCGTGACCACCCACGACATCGACGCCTATCCCGGATTGGGGGCCCTGTTGCGGGCGCGAACGCACCCCACCATGTACCGGCAACTATTCGCGGGCCTGGGGGTGCCGGTGGCGGCGCAGGACGTGCCCCTGCGGCCCGGGGTGGCCGACAACGTGCTCACCCAGCGCATGTTGGCCTCCGACCCCCGCTTTTCCCCGCTGGAGGCGCTGGCCTCGGTGGGACTGGGCATGGAATGGGGGGTGCCCGAGTTTTTCAGCCTTATCCTTGGCGGCCTCATCCGGCACGCGGCGGCCACGCATACGCCCCTGACGCCCGAGCACCTGGAAGTGTTCATTGCCCACGTGAAGTACGATGTGCTGCATGCGGTGGCGGTGATGCTGGTGACGGCCTTACACATGCCCGAAGGGGCCGCCGATACGGCGCGGGTGAAACAGGCGGTCAACGCCCTGATGGCCGCCCGGTACGGCATGATGACCGACCTGATGGCGGCGGTGTTCGAGGAAGCGGCGCCCACTCCGGTCGAGGCCGGGTTCGCCTCCGAGCATCGCCTGGCCGATCCCCGTTTCGACGCCGCGTTGCGGGCCGCCCGGACGCAGATCGCGCCCGGGACCGTGGTGGCCGCTCCGGACTGGCCGGAATCCCCCACGCCCTTTCCAGTCTGACAGGGGGGCGCGTCCGTTGTGCCAGAGGGAAGGAAACGAGTGCAAAGCCACCATGGTTCTTCCCTTTTCCCCTCTGCGGCGATGGGCTAGACTGCGCCATATGCAGGAAGCCTGGACGTGTGCGCCACCGGCATGGCACGGTGGAAACGAGCGTGAGCCACGGAAACACCGCCGTCAGGCGGGTGGCTTTTGTCTCGGATAGTCGTTTGGGGTGTGGTTCGGAGATAAAACCTCCCGGTGATCCCGGCCGGGCCGGATAGATCACCAGTCCCGAAGGGGTAGGATACGAAAATGACCTTTTTCCAGTGGGATGACTCTCTCAGTGTGGGGGTGCCGCTGGTCGACAGCGACCATCAGGTGTTGATCAGCCTCATCAATCAGCTCCATGACTCTCTTGATGATGACGAGTCGGCCGTGGTGGTGGGCAGTGTGCTCAATGCCCTGGCCGACTACACCGAGTACCACTTCACCCGCGAGGAGCGGGCCATGGAAGCCGTGGGCTATCCCAAGCTTGCCGAGCACCGGGAACGCCACCATTCCCTGGAAAACCAAGTACATGCCATTCGTCAGCGCTACGCCAAGGGCGAGGCGGTGGTGGGCACCGAACTGCTGCACTTTCTCAAGGACTGGCTTCTTACCCATATCCAGCAGGAAGACACTCAATACCGACCCTATGTGGAAGGAAAGCCGGAAGCCATCGCCGCGGCCGAGGAAGTCTCCTTTGTGGATGTGGTGGACCTAGACGGCGCCGACGAGTCGTTTTGAGCGGGAAATCCCCAAAAATTTTTGCCGCCGCGAGGGCGGTTGTGCTGGTGAAAAGGAAAGGATGAGCCCATGGCGAGCATCGACTGGGCATCCCTGCGGATCCTGGTGGTGGATGACAACGCCAATTTCCGTCGTTTGACCAAAACCATCCTGGAAGCGGTCAAGGTGGCGGAAATCGCCGAAGTGGGAAGTGCCAGCGAGGCCCTGGAGCGTCTCCCGACATTCTCCCCCCATGTGATCCTGTCCGACTGGCGCATGGACGAAATGGATGGTCTTGATTTTGTGGCCAAGCTGCGCGCCGACGGCAGCACCCTGCCCGTGGTGATGATGACCGGTTATGCCGATGATGATTTCGAGCGCCGGGCCCGTGACGCCGGGGTGGACGAATTGCTGGAAAAGCCCGTAACCCCCAAGAACGTGATCACGGGCATCGCTCGCGCCCTCAACGCCCGACAGGATGCCTGACGTCCCCCTTCGGCACCGATTGCGGACAAGCTGGCAGGGCAATGCCCGTTCCTGGCAGCAGACCGTACGGGCAGGGGGCATCGCCAGTCGCCGACAGACCGACGCAGCCATCTTGAAGGCCGTGCTGGAGCAGAAGCCCCGGCGCGTTCTGGATGTTGGGTGCGGGGAGGGGTGGCTGACCCGGGCGTTGGCGACCGCCGACCCCCGGCTTCGTCTCTGGGGCCTGGAGGGAAGCGGGGACTTGGTTCACGCCGCGCGGGCGGCGGATGGCCGGGTTCGGACACGTTATCGCATCCTATCCTACGAGGCGGTGTGTGCCGGCCAGCAACCGGTGCCCCTGCCGGTGGATGTGGTGGTGTTCAATTTTGCCCTGCTTTGCGACCGGACCGCCGCCGTTCTTACGGCTTTTGCCCGGTATCTGGCGCCGGGGGGCGTGATGCTGGTTCAGACCCTGCCCCCGGTGCGACGCACGGGCTGGCGGGTGGAGACATTTGCCGGCTTTGGCGGTCCTGACGACTCTTGGCAAACCATGCCCTGGTACGGGCTTGATGCCCTGGGCTGGCGGCGGGTCCTGCGACAGGCCGGCCTGCGATGCCACGGGCAACAACCGGTGACCACGCCGGAAAGGCGGCTTCTGTCCCTGCTGATGCGGCTTCGTCATCGCTAGAGTATCCGTTATGGTCAAGCGGATTTTGGCATCCAAGGACGCCCTGCCT
>CAZHRQ010000172.1:0-5174 GCA_964535075.1 uncultured Rhodobacterales bacterium
ATAGCCGTGGAAGAAGCGCCCCTCCTGGTGACCATGAAGCGGGTCGTCGGTGGCGTCCAGGTTCAAGGACGATGCGCTTCGGCGGCCGATCATGGGCCTCCAGGAACAGGTCGACGAACAGGTCTTCGACGGCATCCGGATCGTGGCCAACCTTGTGATACCGATGGGTACCGGTGGGCGCGTGCTCCAGCCGGTTCAGCGTGGACTTGCCGGCCAGCGGCGCCAGACCCGGGCGGCCGCCTCCAGCTTGCCCAGGACCGCGCCGAGAACCGGATCGCGGCGCAGCTCGTCGTGGTCGATCAGGTCCTCGTAGCCGAGCGCGATGCCGAACACACGCTGGCCCACCAGGGTGCGCAGGTCGTGGATGACGCGGTCCGGATCGCACCCATCCGAAAAGCATCCCGCAAAGCGATCAACCAGACCAATAGCCCGGTCGGTGGCGCCCAGCAGCAGCGGCGCCGGCATCCGAGGTGATGGCGCCGCCATCGAAATCGGCCACGACGGCACGGCCGTCGACACGTGCAAAACCCATCACGGCTGAGGTACACTCTGTCGGCATCGGAGGCTCCCGTAAGATCGGCTTATGTGTTTGGTTGCACTTACATTTTTGCCGATTTTACGCCCCGATGCATCACCCCTCGTGAGAAATCCGGGCTAGCTCTTCTTTTCTTTATCTCCAGGCCAGTATCTGCTAGATGTTTGGTTTGCAGGGGCACCTAGGAGGTCATTTTTCTCTAAAATATCGCGTATCTCATTTTTACTAGCTGGCCTCTCCTCAGATGAAATGTAAGGATTATTTAAATTATCAGAAACTACATTTTCATAGCTGTAGCCAATATCTTGATATATACCTCGAAATGCTGGTTTTACCACAAAATACCGGTCTAGTTCTATAGAACGCCGTGTTTCTTCTTGGCTCATTAGTTCTTCGTAAAGCTTCTCCCCAGGCTTTGTTCCTATTACTTTTATATTAACATCACGAGGATCTCTTCCATAACCTGGAGCTAAAATATCAATCATTACCTCAGCAAGGTCTTTGATGCGGACTACGGGCATCTTGGTAATGAACACTTCACCACCCTGAGCAAGTTCAGCAGAGTCGATCACAAGACGGACAGAATCCGTAATACTCATAACGAATCGAGTCATTTCTGGATCTGTTAGGGTGACGTCCTTACCCTGGGCAATTTGATTATGAAAGATTGGGATAACAGATCCGCTAGACCCAAGAACATTCCCGAATCTGGTTGCAGCAAATACCGGACCATTATCACGTTTATTGCTGTTAGCTGCAGTCATGAGCCGTTCGCCCATGAGTTTCGATGTTCCCATAACGTTAGTAGGATTAACTGCTTTGTCAGAACTTGTAAAAATGACTGTCTCTACGCCTTGTGCCATTGCTGCAGCAATAACGTTTTGAACACCCATAATATTGGTCTGAACAGCTTGATCTGGGGACAGTTCACTAAGAATAACATGTTTCAAAGCTGCTGCATGAAACACAACATCCACTCCGGCCATACGGCGTACGAGCTCATCCCTATCCCGGATATCAGCGACAAAAAAATGCGCGCGTGTATCTTCCAGGTAAAGTTGGTCAATAAAGAAAAGTCCGCTTTCATTATTGTCTATGCCAATAACTTCGTGTGGATTTGCTAGGTGTCCACTCAAGAGTTGGTGTATAAGTTCCTGACCAACGGTTCCACACGCACCGGTGATAAGAATAACTTTCCCGTCAAGCTTAGCCATGATCTAATTTCCGTCCTATCTCTGAGGAAGCCGAACCAGTCTGCATCAACTTTGGCCATAGGTCTTTCCTGGTAGCTAACAACGGATTTCCCCGGGCCAAGTTTATCGAACAAGTGGTACAGTCCGCAATGCACCTAAAAGAGTCTTTTTAAGATACATAAATTGCCCGTTATAGGCTTTAGTGGCACTTCTTTCATTGTTTTTGTTGATCAGGGCAATGATGATAACGATGTAAGTTCAAAGGAAATCTCTACGCTCCTTTGGAGTGCTGAGCTAATCTATGCTGCTTGCTTCAAACTAGGCTATCAGGAGGTGTCGGAGTGATCATCATAGACAGCATGCCTTTCTAGCTCATGTTCCGTGGCAGTGGCAACTACATTGAGGTGTTCGTTCGGTGCTATGACGCACTCATGTTTGGTCATTGATCCGTGGGGATGACCATTTGGTCTGTCATTGGCCAAGATCTTCTCCAGATCTTGTTAACAAAGATGGACACCTCCGGAAATCCTTCTCTGAAGGGAAATTGAGCGATCTGGTAGCGCCTTTTGGGACAGCCGCGGTCCGTTTTGCTGCCACATTTTCTGCCAATTGCGGCGCTTCCTGACCTTGGAACGGTCGGTTTCTCTGCTGTTCCAAGTTATGCGGGCATACGTCTCCTGTTGAGCCGGCACCGTCCACCCGTGGCGTGCCGTCTGCCGCCGCCGTAGCCTGGGCGAAGTTCACCGTCCAGTGGGCATCAACGACTTTTTGGGCCTGCTTCTCCGGCCAAAACGCGCCATAACGCACGGGCGGGATGGCCTTTTCTGACGGCGATCTTCTCGTTATCGAAGTTCTGTCTCCAGGTCGCGGCCACTCTAGGTGCGCTACTTCCCGTTCCATGGTGGACACCGGCCACATGTACGGCCATTCTGCTCTGAGCGCCATATGCACCATGCCAAACGGCAACTCTAGTCTGCCGCTACGGCATAGTCCGTGTGTTAATGATTTTCTTCGCAAACTGGAGACGAAAATGCCCAGTACCGTATATTGCGTGTCAGGCGCAACTCTATTTTCTGTGAAGAACATGGACGCATCACCTATCAACAGCCTGCGGCGCGCGCGCTTGCAGGTATTAATTGATTATGAAAAGCAGCACATAGACTCCAGATTAGCATTGTGCGCTCTTACTGTGGCAAAAAAAGAAGTAAATGAAGCCCAAAAACAAATCAATAGGGCTCGTAAAAATCGTGATAAGCAACGGCAGTCCCGACAGGACTTGGAGTCTGAACTTTCAAATATTAAACAAACACGAACTTGGCGTATCGGAGACGCATTTGTTCGTAGCTTCTCTCGCCCCGGTCTACACAGTTTTGGTTTTTTCTGGCACCTATGGAAAGCAACCCGTCGGCATCCAGGCCCCCTTAAGCAAGCCCATTCAAATAAAAATGGTTTTATAAAAAATAACGAAGCAAGCCATTGTGAATATGATTTTGAAAAAAATGAAATGAAATTTACGCCCAAGCTACACAGCCGGCCAAAGTGCGAGATTTCCATAAATGCTCTTGGCAGCAATTTATTTATAGAAGAACTGACAAAATGCTGCTCTCTTGTTAATTCCTTAGATCAGCGTGATATGAATTTGGAAACACCGCCTGTTTCTCATTTGTTGCTAATCAAAGAGCCAGCATCTGTTGACACAGGATGGTGGACCACGACCTGGGCTGATTTCCGGACAAATCCTTCGGGCAGCACTTCACTAAGACGCCTGATAGAGAGGTACCGTTCTGCTGGGTGCCGTGTTGTTTTATGGCTCACAGAAACATCCGTAGAAGATATTAACTCTGACATGTGCATCCACTTTGATCATGTTTTTAACGGCGATACACGTCATTGTTATGGAAAACATACATTGCTTCCCGCTGTAGAAGGAGGGATCTTTAATCCTTTCCTGAACACAAGAGCAGAGTCGTCTGCTATCACGCATTCACAACTGATAGTGTCATCCGACGACAGCATGTTTTTAGGGCTATTGAGCCATTTCAAGCCAGAAATTCTTCCAGAAGAAGAAGAAAAACGCCCTCTCATCCTAAAAGCATCTCGTGTTCTTATTCTTAGTGCAGAGCCCCCACTGGGAGACCCATGGCAATTACGTCTGGCCATCCAGGGAGCCGCCGCAGGCGTTCTGGTTATTTATCCGGGTATTCTACCTGAACAGGCGCTAGAAAAGTTAGTAGTACGGACATGCAAAACATCTGAAGAAGTCATAAGCGTTGCGACTTTTGCCTTAACCGATGAGGGTTTTTGGGAACGAGAAATGCTGCCACGGCGACGAGCAGCACTGAGAGATTTTTGTCTTGCTGATCGATTGTCCGTGATTGCCAAGGCGGTGGGTTTAGAATCGCACTGGAAGCCATGGCCACGGGTAACGGTATTTGTCCCCACACGGCGTCCGCACCTTTTACCAAATATTATAGAAGCATATCGGGCTCAGGAATACCCTGATAGAGAATTAATAATTGTTGTCAATACTAGGGATGTGAACAGAGAGTCTGTTGCAAGGATGAATCAGAATCACCCTGATGTCAGCATCATATGTCTTGGACAAGAATATAATGTTGGCATGGCAATGAATATTGCTATTGACCTAGCTAGCGGCGAGCAGTCGATAAAAATGGATGATGATGATTATTATGGGCCACGGTATCTTATGGACATGGTTCTTAATTTAAGGTCCATTGATGCTGATCTTTATGGAAAACCATCCTTGTTCTATTACCTTGAGAGCGAGAATCGAACCTACCGTCGCGGGAAAGGGAGTCGTCAATTTCAGGTTTTTGACCGTCAGGCCCTAGCCGCCCGCCGTGCCCATATTGCGGGGTCAACTCATTCGGGACAGACATCTTTTTTCCGTAAACATCGGTTCCCGATTTATAACCGTGGTGCTGTAGATGCATCCTTTTACGAGTCTCTGACAGATGGAGATATTGTCGCTTGTTGCTTTGATGCCTATTCCTTAAATGTCTTCCGCAGCGCTAATCCCCACGATCATACTTGGCGCATTGACGAAGCGGCCTTGTTGCGGAACGCCAAAATATTAGGGGAGGGGCGTTGTTGGGAGTTGTTCACCTTTTAGGGCCCCTTACCCGGTATAATTCACCACGAGGGTGCCCCGCTCCTCTTTGGGAGGGATGTCTCGCGTCTGGGTGGCGGGGAATGGTGGCGTCACCGTTTTGGCGAGTCCTGGTTGAAGAGCACGAGTCCGGGCGGGGTGGATTTGCGCGCGATGCGAGTGCCTCTGCCCGCGCGACAGGGGGGCCAGCTGGGGCGGAACCGTGGCAGCGGCATTTCGGGGAGGCGGCGGCCTTATGGCGCCGCCGGAGCCCAGGCCCAGCTCTGGATGCGACGCCACAGGCGCGTCCAGAGGTCCGCGTGGCGGGCCTCGATGG
>CAZHRQ010000173.1:0-4928 GCA_964535075.1 uncultured Rhodobacterales bacterium
GGGCGCAGAACAGGCCGTCCCGCTCCGGCTTGAAGGTGCGGTAGTTGATGGTCTCGGGCTTCTTGATCTCGCCGAAGGACCAGGAGCGGATGCGTTCGGGGCTGGCGATGGAGATGCGGAGCTGGTCGAAGCCTTGCGCGCTTCCCACCTGCCCCGTGTAGTTCATGACGTCGTTCATGACAGACCCTCGTTGAAGATCGTGGCCCGGCGGGGCGCGCCCTGGGGGCGCGCCCGGGGGGAGATGACGGGATCAGGCGCGGGTGACCTGCTCCATGTTCAGGCACAGGCTGCGCAGTTCCTTCACCAGCACATTGAAGGATTCGGGGATGCCCGCCTCGAAGGTGTCCTCGCCGCGGACGATGGCCTCGTACACCTTGGTACGGCCGGACACGTCGTCCGACTTGATGGTGAGCATTTCCTGCAAGGTATAGGCGGCCCCATAGGCTTCCAGGGCCCACACCTCCATTTCCCCGAAACGCTGGCCCCCGAACTGCGCCTTACCGCCCAGGGGCTGCTGGGTCACCAGGCTGTAGGGGCCAATGGACCGGGCGTGGATCTTGTCGTCCACCAGGTGGTGCAGTTTGAGGATGTAGATGTAGCCCACGGTGACCTTCCGGTGGAACGCTTCGCCGGTGAGGCCGTCGTACAGGGTGACCTGGCCGGAGGAGTCCAGGCCGGCCTTCTCCAGCATTTCCACGATGTCGGGCTCGCGGGCGCCATCGAACACCGGGGTGCCGATGGGCACGCCGGGGGTCAGGTTCTGGGCCAGCTCCAGCACCTCCACGTCGGTCATGGTGGCGATGTCCTGGTCATAGACCGTGGCGCCATAGATGTCCTTCAGTCGGTCGCGCAGGTCGCCCAGCACCGCCGGATCCCGCTGATAGCTGTCCGCCATCTCGCCGATCTGGCGACCCAGGTTGGCGCAGGCCCAGCCCAGGTGGGTTTCCAGGATCTGCCCCACGTTCATGCGCGACGGCACGCCCAGGGGGTTGAGCACGATGTCCACCGGCGTGCCGTTCTCCAGGTACGGCATATCCTGGATGGGCACGATTTTGGAGACCACCCCCTTGTTGCCGTGGCGACCGGCCATCTTGTCGCCGGGCTGCAACTTGCGCTTCACGGCGATGAACACCTTGACCATCTTCAGCACGCCCGGGGGCATTTCGTCGCCGGCGTGCACCTTCTCCACCTTGTCGTCGAAGCGGTGTTCCAGGCGCTTGATGCCGTCGTCCAACTGGCGGACCATTTCCTCCACCTGGGTCATGACGGCATCGTCGTCAACGGCGATTTGTTTCCACTGCCCCACGGTGAAGCGGTTGAGCACTTCCTCGGTGATCACCGTGCCGGCGGCCAGGCCGCGCGGGCCGGCCACCGCCGTGTGCCCCATCACCAGATCGCGGAAGCGGTTGACGAAGGAGCGTTCCAGGATGGCCTTCTCGTCATCCCGGTCCTTGGCCAGACGCTCGATTTCCGCCCGTTCGATGGCCTTGGCCCGCTCGTCCTTGTCCACGCCGCGGCGGTTGAACACCCGCACTTCCACCACCGTGCCGGTCACCCCCGGCGGCACCCGCAGGGAGGTATCGCGCACGCCGGAGGCTTTTTCGCCGAAGATGGCCCGCAGCAGCTTTTCTTCCGGGGTCATGGGGCTTTCGCCCTTGGGGGTCACCTTGCCCACCAGGATGTCGCCGTTCTTGACCTCGGCGCCGATGTGGACGATGCCGGCCTCGTCCATGTTCTTCAGCGCTTCCTCGCCCACGTTGGGGATATCGCGGGTGATGTCTTCCGGGCCCAGCTTGGTGTCGCGGGCCATCACCTCGAATTCCTCGATGTGGATGGAGGTGAACACGTCGTCCTTCACGATGCGTTCGCTGATGAGGATGGAGTCCTCGAAGTTATAGCCGTTCCAGGGCATGAAGGCGCACAGCACGTTGCGCCCCAGGGCCAGTTCGCCCAACTGGGTGGAGGGGCCGTCGGCGATGATGTCGCCCCGGCGGATGGTGTCGCCCACCCGCACCAGCGGCCGCTGGGTGATGGAGGTGTTCTGGTTGGAGCGCTGGAACTTACGCAGGCGATAGATGTCCACCGCCGTGGGGGCGCCTTCCAGGTCTTCCGTGGCGCGGATCACCACCCGGGTGGCGTCCACCTGGTCCACCACGCCCCCGCGTCGGGCGCTGATGGCGGCGCCGGAGTCCCGGGCCACCGGGTGTTCCATGCCCGTGCCCACCAGCGGCGCCTCGGCCTGCACCAGGGGCACCGCCTGCCGCTGCATGTTGGAGCCCATGAGGGCGCGGTTGGCGTCGTCGTTTTCCAGGAAGGGAATGAGCGCCGCCGCCACCGACACCAATTGCTTGGGAGACACGTCCAGGTAATCAATGTCTTCGGGTCGGGCCAGCTTGAAGTCCCCGGCCTGCCGGCAGGACACCAGATCGGCCACGAAGGCGCCGTTGGCGTCCAACTCGGCGTTGGCCTGGGCCACCGTGTACTTGCCTTCTTCCATGGCGGACATGTACACCACCTCGTCGGTGACGTGACCGTCCCGCACCCGGCGGTAGGGGGATTCGATAAAGCCGTATTGGTTCACCTGGGCGTAGGTGGCCAGGCTGTTGATCAGGCCGATGTTGGGGCCTTCCGGCGTTTCGATGGGACAGATGCGGCCGTAGTGGGTGGGGTGCACGTCCCGCACCTCGAAGCCCGCCCGTTCCCGGGTGAGACCGCCCGGGCCCAGGGCCGACAGGCGCCGCTTGTGGGTCACCTCCGACAGCGGATTGGTCTGGTCCATGAACTGGCTGAGCTGGGAGGAGCCGAAGAACTCCCGCACCGCCGCCGCCGCCGGCTTGGCGTTGATCAGGTCGTGGGGCATCACCGTGTCGATGTCCACGCTGCTCATCCGCTCGCGGATGGCCCGCTCCATGCGCAGCAGGCCCACGCGGTACTGGTTCTCCATCAGCTCGCCCACGGACCGCACCCGACGGTTGCCCAGGTGGTCGATGTCGTCTACCTCGCCCCGGCCGTCCTTGAGCTCGATGAGGATGCGGATCACCTCCAGGATGTCCTCACGCCGCAGCACCCGCACCGTGTCGGGCACGTCCTCGAAGCCCAGGCGAGCGTTCATCTTCACCCGCCCCACGGCGGAGAGATCATAGCGCTCGGCATCGAAGAACAGTCCCTGGAACAGGGCCTCGGCCGATTCGGCGGTGGGGGGCTCGCCGGGGCGCATCACCCGGTAGATGTCGATCAACGCCTCGTCCCGGTTGGTGTTCTTGTCCAGGATCAAGGTGTTGCGCAGATAGGCGCCCACGGTCATGTGGTCGATGTCCAGCAGCCGCAGGTCGGTCACCCCGGCCTCGGCCAGGGTGACCAGCAGCGGCTCGGTGATTTCGTCGCCGGCTTCGGCATAGATTTCCCCGGTGTCGGGGTTCACCACGTCCTCGGCGATGTAGCCGCCGGTCAATTGCTCGTGGCTGATGTGAAGGGCGGTCACGCCCTTTTCTTCCATGTCCTTGACCACCCGGCGGGTGACCTTGCTGCCCGCCGCCGCCAGCACGTTGCCGGTGTTGGCGTCGATGAGGTCATGATCCAGCTTGTTGCCGCGCAGCCGGTCGAGGTTCACCTCGGTGCGCCAGCCGGAGGGACCCCGGGTGTACAGCGCCTGGCCGTAATAGTAATTGAGAATATCCTCGGCGCTCATGCCCTTGATTTCCGCCGCGTCCACGGTGCGGTCTTCGGCGGCGCGGGCGTCGCGCAAGGCCACGTCGCGGGGGCTGTCCAGGGCATAGAGCAGGGTGGTCACCGGCAGTTTGCGCCGACGGTCGATGCGCACATACACAAGGTCCTTGGCATCGAACTCGAAGTCCAGCCAGGACCCACGATAGGGAATGATGCGGGCGGCGAACAAGTACTTGCCAGAGGAGTGGGTCTTGCCCTTGTCGTGGTCGAAGAACACCCCCGGCGACCGGTGCATCTGGGAGACGATCACCCGCTCGGTGCCATTGATGATGAAGGTGCCGTTCTCCGTCATCAGGGGCATGTCGCCCATGTAGACGCCCTGTTCCTTGATGTCGCGCACGGAACGGGCGCCCGTGTCCTCGTCCACGTCCCACACCACCAGGCGCAGGGTGACCCGCAACGGCGCGGCGTAGGTCAGGCCCCGTTGCTGGCATTCCTCCACATCGAACTTCGGGGGGTCGAATTCGTACCGCACGAATTCCAGCCGGCCGCGATCGGAAAAATCGCGGATGGGGAACACGGACTTGAACACCTCTTGCAGGCCCGTGTCGGGCCGGTCCTCCGGCCGCGTGTCCATCAGCAGGAACTGTTCGTAGGACTTCCGCTGCACCTCGATGAGATTGGGCATGGGCGCCACCGAGCGGATTCGCCCGAAATCCTTACGAATCCGCTTGCGCCCGGTATAGGAAAGTGCCATTGCCGTGTCCTCGTCCTTGCGTCCCCGCGCCCGCCCCGCCGCCGGGCGCCCCCGTGGTGGATGATCGCCGGCCGGGGGGCCGGGATCGTCCCGTCTGTCGGACCCGCGCCGGTCCGGCGCCGCGCGTCTCCCGCCGTTTTTCGGGGGGACGGGCGCCCGGGTTCCCGGCGGGAAACCGTTCGCAGATTCTGATCCCTGCCCGCGCCCGGCGGCCGCCCGCCTTGCCGGGCGACGGCCGTGCCGCCATACCGCCTGTTCCGCGCGGGCACGAAACACCGGCGGCCCGGCACGCCGCAAGGACGTGCCGGGCCAGGGGGTCAACCGATGGCCTGCATCGGGCGATTACTTGACTTCGACGGTCGCACCCGCGTCCTCGAGCTTCTTCTTCAGCTCTTCGGCTTCTTCCTTGGGCGCCCCTTCCTTCACCGGCTTGGGCGCGCCTTCCACCAGTTCCTTGGCTTCCTTCAGGCCCAGGCCGGTGATGGCCCGCACTTCCTTAATGACG
>CAZHRQ010000174.1:0-4758 GCA_964535075.1 uncultured Rhodobacterales bacterium
GATCCCCCCTCCTTGCCCGATCCCCCCTCCTTGTATGGACTGGACTGGCAGAGGGTGCTGGCGGCCCTGCTGACCACCCCCCCACCGCACCGGGGCCCAAACCCCAGCCCCCAACGGGGTTATGAGACGCGCCCGACCCCGGCCCGCCCTGGTCTGCCACCGCCAACAGGGGCATAGTGCGGATCACGCGGTCAATGGGACCCGAAAATGGGTCCCATTGACCGCGATCGGCTCTAGAGCGGATCGCGTCCAATCGGGTTCACGTCGTGAACCGATTGGGGGCGTGACTCCGCTCTAAAACAAATGGATAGAGCCGATTCACGCGGTCAATGGGACCCGAAAATGGGTCCCATTGACCGCGATCGGCTCTAGGGGCCCACTCTTTATCCACGGCGAATCCAGGAGACAGGAATGCGTGGCAACGCCGACATCATCAAGCATCTCAATACCGTTTTGAAAAATGAACTGACGGCCATCAACCAGTATTTCCTCCATTCCCGGATGCTCAAGGACTGGGGCTTTGCCGCCATGGCGGCCCACGAATACAAAGAATCCATCGAGGAAATGAACCACGCGGACAAGCTGATCGAGCGTATCCTGTTCCTGGAGGGCCTGCCCAACCTTCAGGATTTGGGGCGCCTGCGCATTGGCGAGGCGGTACCGGAAATCCTGGACAACGATCTGGCCCTGGAGCGGGCCGCCCGCGAGGATCTGGTGGCCGGCGTGGCGCTGGCGGAACAGACCCAGGACTACGTCAGCCGCCAGCTCCTGGACCTGATTCTCAAGGAAACCGAAGAGCACATCGACTACCTGGAAACCCAGATCTTCGTTCTGGGCAAGATGGGGCTGCAAAACTACCTGCAAAGCCAGATGGGATCGGCGGAGGAATGAGTACGCCGTTCGTGGGCGCGGCCCTTGCCCTGCGCGGCGCCGTGCGCATCGTGCACCACGTGCCGGGACGTCTGCGGGTGCGCGTAGACCCCTCGGCCTTGCGTGCTGGCATCTCCCTGGCCGGCCTGCGCACCACCCTGGAACGCACCGAGGGCGTGCGCGCCCTGCGGATCAGTCCCGCCAGCCTCTCGGCGGTGATCGAGTACAACCCGGGGCGTTTGGCGCCCGGGACCTGGGAAACGCTGATCCACGGCTCCGACAGTGCCGCCCGGGCGGTGCTAAACCATCTGGGCGCGGCCGGCCGCCCCGCGGAAGGCAGCGCACCGCCCGCAACCATGGAGGTCTCATGACACATCACTCTCATGACCCAGCCGGCAGCGGTCTTCCCGGCGATGAAAGCCGGGCCCTCTCGCCCGCCGGCGAACCGCTGGTGGAAGCGGAAGCCCAGAGCCTGTTGCCCCGGGCCAGCAGCGTGCTGCAGGCAGGGGCCTTCGGCGCCACCCTGGGCGGGCTGAGCACCGGCGTGATGGAACTGGCCCGGGTGCGCCAGGGCCAGATCACCCGCCAACAGGCCCTGGAAAACGTGGTCAAGAGCAGCGCTCAGGGGGCGGCGACCATGGCGGTGGCCTCCGTGGCCTCGCAGATGGTGCGCGCCCACCCACTGTTCAGTGTCGCCGCCTTGGCCGCCGCCGGAATCGGTGCTCTGGCCTTGCTCTCCCAGCCGGCGCCGCCGCCTTCGCCCGACCACTGATTGGCAGGCCGCGTGTTTTTGCTCAACCCCACACGGAGACATCGCAATGTGGACCCAAGAACTGAATCATAGCTTGCATACCATGACCCGCGGGCCCTTTCTGGCCGGCGCCGCCACCGGGGCGGTGGCCACGTTGCTGATCACCAATCCAGCGGTGCAGCGGTCACTGATGCAGGCGGCGGCCCGGGTTGTGCAGACGGTTCGCGCCGGCACCGCCGAAATGCGCGAGCGCTTCCATGATGCCGAGGCGGAAGTGCAGGCGGCGGCTCACCCTGTCACCCCGGCCGACGGCACGCCGGCCGGTGATTCCCCGGCCGACCCTGCGCCCACCGCCTGATCCCATGCGCCTGGTTCACGAAACGGCCACCCGGCTACGGGTGCGGTTCGACAGCCCCTGGGACAGTCGGCTGCACGCGCCCTTTCCGGAAACCCTGCGCCAGCGGGTGGCCGGGGTGCGGTCGGTGCGGGCCAATCCCGCCGCCCGCAGCCTGGTGATTCATCATGAGGGCGAGGCGGAGAGCCGGGACGGCCTATGGTGCCTGCTGGCGGCGACCCCTGCCGACATCCGTCCCCGCCCCCGGCGCCAGTCCCCTGGCGGAGCCGCCCTGCGCAACACCCTGCTCAGCGTGGGGGTGGGCCTGGCCGGACCGCTGTTGCCCGCGCCCTGGCGAAGCGTGCTCACCGGGGTGCTGATGGCGCCGCTGGTGGCCCGGGGGGCGGCCGCCTTGGTGGAACGGGGCCTGACCGTGGAGGGGCTGGACGCCTTGGCCCTGCTCATCGCCTGGGGCCGGGGCGACCACGCCACCGCCGCCGCCACGCTGGCGCTGTTGCACCTGGGGGAAACCCTGGAGGCCATGACCACCGCCTCCTCCGACGATCTGCTGCGCCATCTGCTGCACCGGCCGCCGGAGGTCGTCTGGGTGGAACAGCCCGATGGCACCCTGGTGCAGGGACCCGCCGATGCCGTGCGGGTGGATGACATTTTGGTGGTGGGGCCGGGCGACACGGTCCCTGTGGACGGTCAGGTGGTCAGCGGCGCCGCCAGTGTGAACGAGGCCGCCATTACCGGCGAAAGCGTGCCCGCGGACCGGGAAGCGGGGCAGCGGGTGCTGGCCGGCGGCGTCGTGGCCGAGGGCCGATTGCGCATCCGTGCCGTGAAGGTGGGAGCGGACACCACCACCGCCCGCATCGCCACGTTCATCGAGGAGGCCCTGGGCCATAAGCCGGCGATTCAGACGGCGGCGGAGCGGTTGGCCGACCAGCGGGTGGCCCTGACGGTGGGCCTGGGGGCGCTCACCTTCGCCCTGACCCGCGATCCCCGCCGGCTGGCGGCCGTGTTCCTGGTGGATTATTCCTGCGCCCTGAAACTGGGCGCACCGGTGGCGGTGAAGGCCGCTCTGGCCCGCGCCGCGCGTGCCGGGGTGCTGATCAAGGGGGGGCCGGGACTGGAAGGCTTGGCCGGCGTGGATACGGTGGTGTTCGACAAGACGGGCACCCTCACCCATGGTCGCCTGGAAGTGACCGACGTGGTGCCCCTGGACGGCGCCCAGGGACGGGCCCGGCTGCTGGCCCTGCTGGCGTCGCTGGAGGAACACGCCACTCACCCGGTGGCCGACGCCATCGTGGCCGAGGCCCGGCGCCATCGCCTGGAGCACGTACACCACGACGAGGTGGACTTCATCATCGCCCACGGGGTGGTCAGCGAGGTGGACAACCGCCGCATCGTGGTGGGCAGCCGCCATTTCCTGGAGGAACACCACGGCGTGCCCTTCGCCGCCTTCGAGACCCTGGCCGCCCGGCTGGAAGCGGAGGGCCGTATTCTGCTCTATGCGGCCCAGGACGGTCAGCCCCTGGGGCTGGTGGGCCTGCGCGACCATGCCCGGCCCGAGGCCGCCGCCGTGTTGGCGCGGCTGCGGGCGGCCGGGGTGCGGTCCCTGGTGCTGCTCACCGGGGATCGGGAAGCCAAAGCCCGGGCGCTGGGCGATTCGCTGGGGTTCGACCGGGTGTTTGCCGAGCAGACACCAGAGGACAAAGCCGCCGTGGTGCGGACCCTGCAGGCGGAAGGCGCCGTGGTGGGATTCGTGGGCGACGGCGTGAACGATGCGCCCGCCCTGGTGGCCGCACATATGGGTATCGCCATGCCTCGGGGCGCCGATCTGGCCCGGGCCACCGCCGACATGGTGCTGTTGCGCGATCACTTGAGCGGGCTCGCCGACGCGCGGGAACTGGCGGACGATACCCTGGCGCTGATCCGCTCCAACTTTCGTTGGGCCGTGGGCCTTAATACGGTGCTGTTCCTGGGCGCGGTGACAGGCCGCGCCTCGCCCACCGCCTCGGCCCTGATCCATAATGGAGTGACCGTGGGCACCCTGTTGCGGGCCCTGGCCGGGCCAGTGCGGCGTGCCCCGCTCTCAATTAAATAAATAGAGCCGATTCACGCAGTCCCCCCGGGGGTCGGTTTGCAGCCAACGGCCGGGTCCGTGGGAAACGAGACCCGGCCGTTGGTTATTGAAACGCAAGAGCCCATTTTCGGCGAGACTCCTTAGATGCGAGTGACTATCATTACCGTGCGAGGGCGATGACGGGCAAAGGTGTCCCGAGTCCACCTCACAGCACCGGGTTCTTGGTGCTTAGCGCAGACCCGGCGTTTGCAAGGAGGCCCATTTATGTCCAAACTCCGTTCGCATCTTCCCGGCCGCTTGCGGCTGTCGGTCCCGGAACTCCGGGACAGCCCCACCGTGGCCCGGGCGCTATGGCGCGGCTTGGCCAATCGCCCCGGTATTGAGCATGTGTATCTGTGCCCCCAGGCGGGGACGGTGGTCATTCATTACGACCCGCGTGTGGTGGATCCCCGCCCCTGGCTGGATCCCCCCCGCAAGCCCGCGCCTGGCGGGCCCGGGGCCGCCGTGATGCCCCGGGTCCCTGAGGCCGCCGTCGCGCTAGGCCGGACGTTCGGTCAGGCCGCCTTTCGCGCCGCCCTGGAACAGACCGTCCGTTACATCACCACCCGAACCCTGCCCGTGAGGATCTGACCCATGTCTCTTGATGCCGCCACCGTCGCCGCCCTCACCGAGGCCTTGGAGGACGAATACAAGGCCCGGGCCACCTATGCCGCC
>CAZHRQ010000175.1:0-4746 GCA_964535075.1 uncultured Rhodobacterales bacterium
ATCACATCCTGAGTCCGACGCAAAGCCCCTTTTTGCTAAAATGAGATCTGCTGGATCCAGGGTTGCCAGCGGGCATGCGGCGCCGCACACTAGAGCGGATCGCTCAGGGCACCGCTCCCCGCCCGTGAGCCACAGGCCGGAGGACACCATGGCCGGGACCGATCCCCGCAAGACAGAAAAAGACTCGCCGGGCCCCAAGGGAACGCCCATCACCATCAAGAAGTACGCCAATCGCCGATTGTACAACACGGCCACCAGTTCCTACGTCACCCTGGAGCACCTGTGCGCCATGGTGAAGGAAGGGACTGATTTCGTGGTCTACGATGCCCGATCCGGGCAGGACATCACCCGCTCCGTGCTCACCCAGATCATCGTGGAAGAGGAATCCAAGGGGCAGAACCTGCTGCCCATCGGCTTCCTGCGCCAGTTGATCGCCCTCTACGGCAATTCCCTGGAAACGCTGGTGCCGCCTTATCTGGAGCAGTCCATGCAGGTGTTTGCCCGCCACCAGGCGCAGATGCAGCGCACCATGCAGAACACCTTCGACGGCCTGATGCCCTTCAATGCCTTGGAGGAACTGGGTCGCCAGAACATGGCGCTGATGGAAAACGCGATGAAGATGTTCCAGCCCGGCGGTGGGACTCGGGCCAAGACCCCGGCTCCCGAGACCCCGGCTCCCGAGACCCCGGATCCCGAGGTGGTCATGCTGCGCGAGCAGGTGCGGCTGTTACAGGAACAGCTAGCGGCATTGCAGGCCGAGCGCGACGCCAACGGCTGATCAGCCGCCCGCCCCCAGGTCGGCGCGAAGGGCGGCCAGCAGGGCGGCGGCTGGGGCGACCTGGGCATCGTCGCCCTCCGCTAATCGTTCTAGCGTGGCCACGTCCTCGTTGGTGACCCAGTGGCGGCGGGCCATGCGTCCCTCGGCCAGGGTCAGGGCCAGGGCCCGGCGATGGTCGGTGGTGAGCGGGGTATCCGGCTCGGCGGGAGAGGCGGTTGCCGGGCGCCAGCCGGTTTCCCAACCGGCGCCCAGGTCCGCCAGCAGCGCCCCCGCCCGCGCCGCCTCGGGATCCGCCGCGCTGTCGGCCAGTATGGTAACAGGCCCGCCGCTGGCGGCGATCATCAGGGCCGTTTCCGCCCGCAGGCACAGGTTCACGGTGGCCTTGCGGTACAAGGCCGCCGCCAGCCGCAGATCAGGGGTGGGAAGGGTGGGGATCCGGCCATCGCCGCCCCGCACCACCAGGGTCAGGGTGCGTTGTCGGGCCAGCAGCCGCGCCCGTGCCACCAGGGCGGCGGTCGTGGCGGCGGGCAGGTCCGGGGGCAGGGTGAGACTCATCCAGGGCCCGGTGGGCAGGGCCGCCAGCAGCCGCCGATCGCCCTCGGCATCGGTGGCCAGGGGGGGCAGGGGCTCGTCGCGTAGGCGGGCGGCGGCCAGGGCTGTGAGCGGATCCTCGGCCGGCCCCCGGGTGGGGTTGGGAGGATACACGGCGTGGCCGGGATGGTCGGCCAACAGGGTGTCCACCGCCGGGCCATCGGAGGCCAGGGTGAGGCTCATGAGCGCGGGCAACACCGTCACCAGAGCGGGCAGCAGGGCCAACACCGCGGCATAGGCGGCGGCATCGCCCACGCAGATCACGGCCAGGGTGGGGAGCCTGAACAACCGTCGCCGGGCCTCCGCCGCCAGCAGGACGGCCAGAATGGCGTCGGCATCCGGCGTCGCCGGCAGGGGCAGCACCACCCGCAGGGTCGTGCCGGTCTCCAGCAGACGGGCGCTGTCGCCGCCCCGGGCGGTGGCCAGGACATGGCCGGCCTCTCCGGGCTGGTCGGGGCCCGGCAACCCCAGGGGCCGGAAATCCACGCCTTCATACCAGCGGGCCTGGGCCATGATGCGGGCACGGGCGTCGTCGGGCACGTCCACGCCCCGGCCCAGGATCGCTTTGTTGCGCCGGGTTTGTTGGCCCTGGCCCTCGTCCACGGCGGCGGCGATGTCCGCGTCGCTTACCGCCAAGCCCAGGTCGCCCGCCACCGCCGCCAGCACCCCGTGGGGATCGCGGTTAAGCCATTCATAGGTGATCAGCCGCATCGGCCCCCGGTAACTGGCCCAGTTCACATAGAAATTGAAGTACCAGGGCATCACCATTTCGGCGATGAAGTTGAACAGGGCCTCGTCGGACCAGCGGTGCAGGTCGCTGGGAATGAAGGCCATGGGCCAGTCGTGCGCCCGCCGCAGGTGATCGCGAATGCTGACCGCGCAATCGAACAGGTTCCGCACCAGCACCACCGGAAACACATCGAACAAGTAGAGCATGCTGGCCGTGGGATGGGAACAGCGCAGATGCGCCTGGGCGGCGTAATCAAAGGTGGTGTTGAGCAGCAACTGCTCCAGGCCCAGCTCCTGTTCCCGGTTGCCAAAGCCGCTGCGGACGTTGCCTTCGCACTGGCCGGGCAGGTTGGCCAGCAGCCGGGTGAGGTAGGTGGAGCCGGATTTGGGGACCGCCGCCACCACGGCTGCCCGATGGCCCCGTCGCACGGGCCGGCCGTCCACGATCCGATAAAAGTCCGCAGGGTGAAACACACGTTCCGACATGGGGCGGTCTCGCTGTGGGGGTTACCGGGAAGCCCGCTTTTCCTGAAGCGCCCGCACCTGGGGATGCAGGGCGGGATCGCCGTGTGAGGCCAGCCGGGCCAGGAACGCGTCCGTTTCCGGCGGCCAGCCCCTCGCCTGCATGAGCCGTTCGCCAATGGCCGCCATCAGGCGGGCATCCAGATCGCGCAGGGCGGCCGCGTCGGGCATGAGGCGGGGCACCGGCGTGAGGCCCTGTTCCAGGGCCTCGGGTGCCAGACGGTGCTGGGCCTCGGTAAAAATCCAGGGACGGCCCTCGGCGTCACAGAGGGCGGCCAACGGAAAGTGCTGGCCGGGCAGGAGCGGGGGCACCCGCAGGGGATCGGGCACCAGATGAATCAGAGCCGTTCCCAGGGCCGCCGCCAGCAGGGCGTCGGCCTCGGTGGCGACCACCGTCCGGCCGGCGGCCACCATCATGGCCGCCCGGGCCACGCCCGGGGTCGCTCCGGGGGCATAGAGCGGCCACGGCCCCGGCACGGGGCCCAGCAGCACCGGCTGGTGCCCGGCGGCCGTCAGGCGGCGGGCCACGTCGTCGGCATGCAGCGTTTGGCCCGGGGCGCTTTCCGGACTCACGGCCGTCACCGGCCGCGCGGGATCCACATGCTGCGCCAGCCAGTCCCGGGCCGCCGTCAGCGCCGGTGCGGGGACGGTCAGGGCGGCCAGCGGCCGCTCCAGCCGCCAGAAACGGGCCACGGTGATCACCCCTTCCGCGCTGCGCAGGGTGCCGCGTGCGCTGTTGTCACCGGGAAAGGCCCGGCCCGGGCCGTAGCCCTGGGGATGATGGGTCGTGGGGTCGTTTGGCACGGCTTCGGTGCGGTCGGTCAACCACACGGGCGGGGCTGGTCCCAGCAGCGGCGCCAGGGCCAAGGCCAAGGCCCCCGCCTGTTGCTGGCGGGTGGGATGGGCTGGCGGTCCCTCCACCCAGGCGGCGGGGCCCGCCTCCGGGACCACCACCAGCCGGCAGGGCGCTGGCGCGGTCAGCGCGGCATCCCACAGGTGCGCCACCACGGCGGCGGGCGTTTCCACCAGGGCCAGATCAAGAAAAGTGTCCACCACCGTCATGGGCCTCCGATAGAGGGGGCAGAAGAGGGGACCGAGGGTGATGCCATACGGCCCTTGTGGCAACGGTTTTCCATGCCCCTCACGCCTCCAGCCCCGCCAGCCAGCGCTGCATCACGGCCGTGGCCCGGGCGGTGAGGGCGGGGGCGCGTTGCCGGGCCTCCGTCCGCAGGGCGGGGATGTCGATGCCGTGGGCGTCCAGTTCCACCGCATGGCCGATCAGCCAGGCCTCCAGGGCGCGGCCGGTGGCTTCTGGATGGCATTGCAGCGCCAGGGCCTTGGGGCCCCGGGAAAAGGCCTGATGAGGGCAGGCGGGGGTGTGGGCCAGGGAGTCACAGCCCTCGGGCAGGTCGAAGCCCTCGCCATGCCAGTGCAGCACCACCGGATCCTCGGCCAGGGCGGCCAGGGCCGAGCGCTGCCCGGCGTCCGTGAGGGTCAGGGGCGCGAAGCCGATCTCCGGCCGGGCGCCGGGTCGCACGGCCGCCCCCAGGGCGCGGGCCATGAGCTGACCGCCCAGACAGATCCCCATCACCGGATGGCCGCCAGCCAGCCGGCGTTCCAGCAGCCTGAGCTCGTCGGTCAGGAAGGGATAGCGGGCCTCGTCGTTGGCGCTGATGGGGCCGCCCAGCACGAACAGCAGGGAGCAATCCGCCGGGTCGGCCAGCCCGGCCAGATCGGCGGAATCGTCGCGGCCCAGGTCGTGGTAACGCAGGCTGTACCCGTTGGCCGCCAGCACTGGGGCGAAGCCGTCCAGGTCCTCAAACGGCACATGTCGCAGTGCCACGGCGGTTCGGGGCATGGGGCGAGGCTCCAGGGGAAGGGCAGGGATGGAACAACAACGATTCGCAAGGCAGACGGCACAAAACCGATCACCACATTCTACCGCACCGTCGAGGGCAGGGGCAAGGCGGGGCGGCGGCGCTCGTTTCTTTGGTGCAGGATGGGGTGAGTGGAACCTTAACGGTGTTTTTGATGAAGTTTCGGCAATACGGTGGTGTTGTTTCCAGCCAGGGGGGCAGGGGAATCGCATTTGAAAAATCGGGGTAGCGGTCGGGCTTGAAATGGAT
>CAZHRQ010000176.1:0-4743 GCA_964535075.1 uncultured Rhodobacterales bacterium
CTCCAGGACGGCCTCGGCGTCCATCGCCTCGGGGGCGATGCTGGTGACCAGGAAGGCGGACGTATCCCGGCCCAGCATCGAGGCGCAGTCGCCCCGACACCGCCGCCACGCCGCCATAGGGCAGACTCGTCACGCTGTAGTCTAGGTCTATCGTGGCCCGGTCGGCGCGCGCCGCCCCGGCCAAATGAGCGATTTCGCCACGGCAGAGCCGATTGGAGATCTCGATCATCGAGACCGCAGTCTGCATCTCCACGGTCAGTCCGAAGACGATCCTATCCAGGAGCACGTCAATCCCTTTCGCCCCGCTTTCCTCACCTTCCTCTACCATTTCACCTCCCAAATATCCGGGCCGGCTGATCCGGCTGCAATAAAGGGAGCGTGAAGCCTCATGAAGTGCGGGTTCCACCACAGGGGGGGGGTAAGCCAGTGGCGGCACACATGGGCGGCACGGATGTAGGCATCGGGATAGGAGGAAAATAATTTGGGAGAGGACGGGAACCTTGTAAGGCGTTGATAAGTATGAAGTTTCCGGACCCCCACCGATCTGTGCGGAGGCACAGAAGGGTCGGGTCCGCGCCGCTTCACGCTCCAGCCTTGAGAGCCCCACATTCGCCGTGGGCGCGTCATCCGCAGAACGAGGATCAACATGCCCCAAGACCGCCATGATTAGCCGCATCACAATTAGCCTCCTCAAGGCCCCGCCGCCGCTGCCCGAGGGCAGACGGCGCCTCAGGGTCCACGACGACGCCTGCAAGGGGTTCTCCGTCGAATTCAGCCCGAACAGGGCGACGTTCCGGTTCCGCTACTTTGACGTCCGCCACCGCGAGCGCACCCTCACCCTCGGCCGCTTTGGGGACGTCACTGTCGCCCAGGCCCGGCGCAGGGCCGAGGAACTGCGCGCAGCGGTCGCCCTGGGCGGTGACCCAGCCGCTGATCGTGACCGTGTGCGTGGCATCCCAACACTGGCCACCTTCCTGGACGAACGGCCCATGCCGCACGTGCGCGATAACAACCGCAGCGCAGCAACCACCGAGGCCTTCGCCCGAAGGCTTGCCACCGCTCTGGGTGCTAAGCACCTGGACGAAGTCTCCGCCGAGGACGTCACCGCCTTCAGGGAAAGCCTGAGGCGCGAGGGCCTGTCCAACGCGTCCGTCAACCGACACCTCGCCTTCACCCGTAGCGCCTTCAACAAGGCCGAGAAGTGGGGCGTCTACGGGGGGACAAACCCTGCGGTTGGGTTGGGCATGCTGCCCGAGCAGGGCCGCGACAAATACCTGACCACTGCCCAGGTCCGGGACCTTGTCGCGTCGTTGGGTCAAGATGGCGATCAGGTCGCCGCAGCGGCCGTCGGGCTTCTGATGCTTACCAGCGCGCGCAAAGGGGAGGTCCTGAATGCCAGGTGGGAGCACATCGACCTCCGCCGCAGCCTTTTGCTTGTGCCGCGCGCTAAAAGCGGGCGTGCCCACCGCATCCCCTTGTCCTCCCCCGCCGTCACGCTGCTGGAGGCGCACCGGGAGCGCCTCGGCACCTCCGAGGGTTACATCTTCCCGGGAAGCAAGGCAGGCAAGCCGCTGTCTGACTTGCGGGGGATTTGGAAGCGGGTGAAGGAGGCCGCTGATCTGCCGGCCGACCTGCGCATTCACGACCTCCGCCACAGCTTTGCCTCCGCCTTGGTCAACTGCGGCGTGCCCCTGCACGAGGTCGCGGTGATCCTGGGACACAGCCAGCTATCCACCACCCAGCGCTACGCCCACCACGCACCCGACCGCCTTATCAAGACCGCTGCCATCGCTGCCGAGGCCTGGAACCTCGCTGCACCGGTGCCCGCCACCACTGAGGAGAAACCCGCATGAACAGCACAACCCTCCCCTCCCGCACGGCCGCCTCCGACATCCTGGGCGAACCGCTTCTCACCCCGGCGATGCTTGCCCGCGATCTGGGGGTCACGACCAAAACCCTCGAGCGCTGGCGCATGACCGGGGACGGCCCCCCGTTCATCAGGGTGTCGCCCAAGGTCATCCGCTACCGCCGGCCGGACGTCGAGGCCTTCCTGTCCGGCCGGGTGGCCACCAGCACGGCGTCCGACGGTGCGAACCGGTGACGTGCCGGGCCAACTTGGGTGCTGCCACTGCAGTGGCCAAGGGATGCCTCCGGTCTGAGGCCGCTGCAAGTAATGGAGCAGTTTCGTGCGCACTGGCGAGAACAGACGAATGAGCACGGGCGCAAACGCTCATGTGTTCATTCTTCAACTCGTTTTGTGAAAGCACCAAGCCTATGAAAACTATTGTCATTGGGGCGACAAAGGGTGGGGTCGGGAAGACGACGCTCGTTGCCCACCTCGCCGTTGCCGCCCGCGATCGGTTCGGTGAAGTCGCCGTGATCGACACCGACCCCCAGAGCAGCCTGACCGACTGGTACGAGCAGCGCAGGGCGCTCCAACCGGTCCTGGTCGAAGTCAGTGGGGGGCTACGCCGCACCCTCACGCGCCTGGACCGGGAGGGCTTCGGGATCTGTTTCATCGACTGCCCGCCCGGTCACACCGCCACCATCGCGTCGGCCATCGCCCTGGCCGACCTCGTCGTGATCCCCAGTCAGTCCAGTCCGACGGATTTTCGCGCTATCGGTCCCACAGTCGATATCGCTGAGCAGGCCGGCGCGCCCTACGTGTTTGTCCTGAACCGGGCGATCCCCCGGACCAAACTGCTGGATCAGGGGGTCCTCGCGCTCCGTCGGCACGGCTGCCTTTCGGGAGTTCTGCACCAGCGCGTCGACTTCGCCGCCAGCATGACTGACGGGCGCACCGCCGGCGAACTGCGACCGCGAGGCAAGGCCGCCTCGGAGGTGTCTGCCCTTTGGCGCGCGGTGGAGCGACAACTTCTGGCTCCGGAAAAGGGGGGCTCCGCATGACCGACGCAAAGCCAATACACGCCGGCCTTCTAAAGCGCAGCGGTCCGAGGCCAACTCCCCTCGGCAAGCCGCAGGGAAAGACCTACCGCAAGGTTGGTGTCCGGCTGGACCTCGAGAGGTACGCTGCGTTCAAGGGGTTCTGTGCCCGTGCGGGAATAACCGGTGAGCAGGCGCTGGTGCGCGCCCTCGATCACCTGCTCTCAAGCGAGGGGAGACAGGGGTGAGGGTGGCCGATCCCGACCGACCGTCGACGGCAATTTTCAGGGTGTTCGAACATTTTCCTAGAGCCTATCGCGGTCAATGGGACCCATTTTCGGGTCCCATTGACTGCGTGAATCGGCTCTATCTATTTGATTTAGAGCGGATTCATGCACCCAATCCGGTTCACTATGTGAACCCGATTGGGTGCGATCCGCTCTAGGATTCCTCTACCTTCCGCCGGGGTGCTGTCCCGGGTGTCATCAATCCTGACCCAGGCGCGGCGCCGGCGGGCCCAGCGGCCGTAACGGCCCGAACACCGGGCGGCAGCGCCAGAAGCCCCAGCACCGGCCGGTGCTGGGGCATTTGTGCCCGTGCCGTGGCGTATCTGCCCCGGCCCACAATCATATTTCATTTCCTGTGATCCGGCCTGATTGCGCCGGCAACACAACAGGAGATGCACCCCATGAACTACGCCGAGAGCCCTGCCTTTACCGCTGTGCGAAAGCACTATCGCTCGTCCGACGAACCCGCCGGTGGTGAGGATTTCGTCGCACTTGCCGCCTTCGATGAAGGCGGGCCGCCGCCGGACCAGGACCCGCGAATGGTGCTGCGCTACCTGCGCGATCTGGGCGTCCTGGCCCCCACCCTCGACCAATTGCACGACGGCATAAACGGCCTGTCTGACGAAGAGGAGTTGGCCGCGCACTGGTGCCGCGAGGGCTTGGCGGTCAGCCACGCCAGCGATGGTAGCTGGTTCCTCTTTCTGGAGGACCGAACGTGAGAGACGAAAGCCCCGTAGCGATCATTGAACGCCTCCCGCCGCTGTGGACCACCGAAGCACGCGAGACCGCCGAACTGATCCTGCCTCTGCGCTTCCGTTGCCGGTGGCACAACATGAACTGGTATCCGGTCGAGCGCTCGGGCAACGTCCTGTTCGGTTTCACCAGCCGTGTCGTGCCGGAATGGAGGCACTTTCACATTGGTGAGTTGCTCGGGCCCCACCACGACGACCCGGTGGTCTTCGAGCGCGGGCACCGCCCGGTCCCGGCGCCGGACGTGCCCGACATCCGGGCCCACCGTCTCGCAGACATATCCCCCTTCTGGCCGTCGCGGGTCGACCCCCGGTAGCGCCTATGCCTTGTCCCAACCCAAAGGAGTTCCCTATGCTGAACTGGGCACCAATCGTAGTCGTCGTCCTTCAGGTGGTCGCGAGCACCATCGAGGCCGCCAACAAACACAACACGACGTCGGGGAAGACCTGACGCCCGCCTTACCCTGCTGCCCGTCATCGGGGGGTGTCCGGTTCCCATGCCGGCCACCCCCCTTTTCCGTTTGGAGACAGTCTATGACATCGTCGCCCGATCTCACTGGATGTGAGGGCTTTATCGTCGCCTTCGCCAAGACCGAAGGCGGCACCGTCCGCAGCCGCCGATACCGTCCGGGACGGCTGGCCGCTCAACCTTCGACCCACTGCCCCTCGACTCGGTCGACCCCGTTCGCGTGGTCGCCCTTGCGCTCATGCGCGTTCGCGCCCCGGGCGCTCGGTGCGGTCAGCCCACACCAACCATTCATGTCCGCCCAATGTGTTCAAAGGCAGGATAAGCCAACGCCATTGGGTTGGGGGGGAATACCAAA
>CAZHRQ010000177.1:0-4688 GCA_964535075.1 uncultured Rhodobacterales bacterium
CATGATCACAAAGCGCGTGGTGTTGTGGTCGGCGTCTTCCACGTCCGCTTCCACCACCGTCAGGCCGTGGATCTCCGCCGCCAGACGGGAGGCAATGGCGGCGGCCGAGGGGTCGCGCCGGGCGGCCAGCTCGGCGGCGGCGCCGGCCGTGTCCGCCGCCACCACCGGCGTGAGTCCCCGACGGTGGACCATCTGGCGGCACTGGTTGAGCGCATGCACGTGACTGTGCACCGTGCGCAGGTCCGCCGGGCCGGCCTGAGGCAAGGCCAGAAGCTGATGGTTCACCCGCTGGAAGTGCTCGCCCACGATGAACAGCCCCGACCCCGGCATCAGGTGGTGGATGTCCGCCACCCGGCCCGCCACGGAATTCTCGATGGGAATCATGGCCCGGTCGGCCCGACCCTCGCGCACGGCGGCGAAGGTGTCCTCGAAAGTTTCGCAGGCCAGAGGCTCCAGGTCAGGGCAGGCGGCCTGGCAGGCCAGGTGGCTGTAGGCGCCGGGGTGCCCCTGAAAGGCGATCAAATGGGCGGACATCCATGACTCTCGACAATAAACAGGAACAGGCAAGGGGGGCGGATCAGCCCAGCAGGGCGCGGGCCCGGTCCAGATCCTCGGCAGTGTCAACGCCCAGCGGCACCGTGTCAACGCGGGCGGCGTCCAGGCGCATGCCGGCTTCCAGCGCCCGCAACTGCTCCAGCCGTTCCCGTTGCTCCAGCACCCCCGGCGGCAGCGCCACGAAGCGATCCAGGGCCCACGGCCGGTAGGCATAAAGCCCGATGTGATGCCACAGCGGCCCCTCTCCCCAGGGAATGGCGGTGCGGCTGAAATAGAGGGCCCGGCCCGTGGCCTCGGGATCGTCGGCGTCGCGGAAGGCCACCGCCGCCTTCACCACGTGCGGGCTGGTGCGCTCGGCCTCGGTGGTGATGGGGGCCACCAGGGTGGCGATGGCCACTTCGGGATCGGCCAGGGGAACCAGGGCGCGGCGGGGCAGGGTGGGGTCCAGGGTGGGCAAGTCGCCCTGGAGATTCACCAGGGCGTCGTGTTGGCCCTCGGGATCCAGGCGGCGGGCGGCTTCCCGGATGCGGTCGGAGCCCGAGGGATGGTCGGAGGCGGTCATCACCGCCGTGCCGCCCACGGCCAGGATGGCATCGGCCACCACCGGGTCGTCGCAGGCCACCGCCACGGGGCCGATGTCGGCCTCCAGCGCCCGTCGCCACACGTGCACGATCATGGGTTCGCCGTGGATCAGGGCCAGGGGTTTGTCCGGCAGCCGGGTGGCGGCACGGCGGGCCGGGATCAATACCAGGGGACGACGGGGCGGGACGAAAGAAGCCATAAGCCTACCTCGGGGTTGGACAGACGCCATCGGGAACGGTACTCTCCGCCAGACGCGTGTGAAATGGCCGCGGAAAAGGAAGCCGGACCGCACCAGCGGCGCCGGCATGAGAGCAACGCTCCATTCCCTTTCCGGACCGCGTTCCCGCCCGAGCCCCCGCCTTTCCGGGACCCGGAAGGGACGTCACACTGCTTTCACCCTCCGCCGCCGGCGGCCCTGCACGGGTCGGGCGGCGGTATAACAAGCGGGCGCTTGCCAGCGAGACGTCAAGGATCGCACGACGCCCTGAAGAATGGAACCAGCTTGGGGGTTTAGCATGTCCGGGCGCATGTTGCAGTATCTGGTCGGCGCAATCGTGCTGGCCGTGGTGTTTGTTTTTGTGGTGAACGGTATTGGCAATCTGATCTATACCGCCCCCACGCAAAATCCGCCGGCCGAGGACACGACCGCGGCGGAGAAAAAGGAAGAGGCGCAGGCCGAAGAGGCCGTGGCCGCCAGCGAGGAAGCCGGGTCCGAGGCGCTGAACAACGCCGACGAGGCCTATGACGCCGAGCGCATGGCCGAAGACAAGGAAGCCGCCGACGCCAAGGCCGGCAAGGAGGCCGAGGCCAGCGAGGACAAGGCCACCGCCGAGGCCGAGGCCGTGCAGGAATCCGCGGCCACCGCCGCCGCCGAGAAAGCGCCGGCGGCCGGGGACGAAGCCGCGGCCGACCATGCGGGCGACACCGCCGCCGCCGAGGCGGAAGCGGAAGCCACCGTGGCCAAGGAAACCAGCGAGGACGCCCAGAAGGACGCCGCTGCCGACGAAGCGGCCGAAGATGCCGCCGAGGGCGCGCCCCAGCAGGGCAGCGATGCCAGCGACGAGTCCGCCGCTGATGAGTCGGCCTCCGGTGAGTCGGCCTCCGGTGAGTCGGCCTCCAGCGAGTCTGGGGCAGCCGAAGGCAGCGCGCCCGATCCCGCCCAGGTGGCCGCCGGGGAAAAGGCCAGCGTGGTCTGCAAGGCCTGCCACACCTTCGATAAGGGCGGCCCCAACCGCGTGGGGCCCAATCTCTACGGCATCTATGGCCGGGAGAAGGCCAGCAAGGAAGGCTTCAACTACTCCCCCGCCCTCAAGGGCCTGGGGGGCACCTGGACCACGGCCGACCTGAGCGCCTACATCGAGGACCCCAAGACCTTCGCGCCCGGCAACAAGATGACTTTTGCCGGGGTGAAGGATGCCGACAAGCGGCAAGCCATCATCGCCTATCTGCAAAGCCTGTCCGACTAAGGCATGGTGGACTCACCGGACCTGGATCGTTTCGTCCCGCTGGCCGGCCGTCTGGCCGAGGCCAGCGGGGCGGCGATCCGCCCCCATTTCCGTACGCCCGTGGCGGTGGATGACAAGGCGGACGCCAGTCCCGTCACCATCGCCGACCGGGAGGCCGAGGCCGCCATGCGGGCCGTGCTCAACCAGGAAGTGCCCGATCACGGCATTCTGGGCGAGGAATACGGGCCGGAAAACCTGGACGCCGAATACGTCTGGGTGCTGGACCCCATTGACGGCACCAAGGCTTTCATCACCGGCATGTGGACCTTCGGCACCCTCATCGCGTTGTGCCATCGCGGCCGGCCGGTGCTGGGGGTGGTGGATCAGCCCATCACCGGCGACCGTTGGGTGGCGGCCATGGGCGGTGGGACTTTCCGCAACGGCGTGGCTCTGGCCACCCGGCCGTGTCCCACCCTGGATCGGGCCGTGCTGGGGGTGACCTCTCCCGACATGTTCGTGGGGGAGGACGCCGCGGCCTTTGCCCGGCTGGAACAGGCGGTGAAACTCCGTCGCTTCGGCGGTGACTGCATCAATTACGCCAGTCTCGCCGGGGGCTTCGTGGATCTGGTGGCGGAAGCCCAGCTTCAGCCCTATGACTACTGCGCCCATGTGCCGCTCATCACCGCCGCCGGCGGGGTGATCACCGATTGGCAGGGCGCGCCGCTCACCCTGGAAAGCCAAGGGGGCCGGGTCGTGGCCGCGGGGGATGCCGATCTTCATGCGGCCGCCATTGCCGCCCTCGCTGGATAAATTGCCGCCCTCGCTGGATAAGATCAAAGACGCCTCCGGCGGCCAAGGGGTCTTCAGGCCCCTTGGAGCCCCTGTCCTTGAACCGAGAGGAACGCGGCATGATCAGGTCCATTCTCCTCCTTTTCCTGCTGATGGTGAGCGGTTCCGTTGAGGCCGCTGATGGACTCAGCCGGTGCGATAACCTTGGCACCAAGCTGAGTGCCTTGCTGGAAAGCCCCGTCGAAGCCGCCCTCATTCCCGTGCCTGCTGATCGGGCGTTCGATCCGGCGCCCGTGGGCCAGAAGGTCTGTGCCCTCAGCGCCGAGGCCATCCACCTGCGTCCCATCACCTATGCCGCCATCGTGGAGCCCCTGTGGGCCGCCCTGAGGAAACGCGGTTGGCGCAAGGTCCAGGAAATCAACAGCGATACCGAAACCGGCGCCACCTGGCGCAAGGGACGGGAGGCCTGTTTCTTCTACGTCACCCTGGTGGGGGCCATGGTGGAAGGCACGCCGGTGCCCGAAGCCGAACGCCAGGCCCGCTTGAAGGCGTGGTGCTACCGCACCCAGTGAGGGCAGACCGGGCAGTTTCATCAATCCGTCCCTTGCGTTCCCCGTCACGACCCCTTATGTTGGAATTATTCCAAACAATGTGAGGAGAGAGTCGTCATGTCCATGCCGGTCACCAACCGTGTTCCCGACGCCACCTTCCAGACCCGCGTCCGCAACGAGGCGCTGGGCGGGCCCAATCCCTTTGAATGGAAGACCCGCACCACCGCTGATGTCTTCGGCGGCAAGCGTGTGGTGGTCTTCTCCCTGCCGGGCGCCTTCACGCCCACCTGCTCCACCAGCCACCTGCCCCGGTATGAAGAGCTCTACGACGAGTTCAAGGCCCGCGGTGTGGACGAGGTAATCTGCCTGTCCGTGAACGACGCCTTTGTCATGTTCCAATGGGGCAAGCAACAGGGGGTCGACAAGGTGTTTCTGCTGCCCGATGGCAACGGCGAATTCACCCGCAAGATGGGCATGCTGGTGGACAAGTCCAACCTGGGCTTTGGCATGCGTAGCTGGCGCTATGCCATGGTGGTGAACGACGGCACCATCGAAAAAATGTTCGTGGAGCCGGGGTATTCCGACAATTGCCCCAGCGATCCCTTCGAGGTCTCCGACGCCGATACGGTCCTGACCTGGCTGAAGGAAAACAAGGGCTGATCTTCCGCCCTCATGCGCACGACCGAGGCCGTCTCTAAGAGCCTGTCGCGGTCAAGGGGACCCAATTCTCGGGTCCCCTTGACCGCGTGAATCGGCTCTGTCTATT
>CAZHRQ010000178.1:0-4666 GCA_964535075.1 uncultured Rhodobacterales bacterium
CGCGGTCAATGGGACCCGAGAATTGGGTCCCATTGACCGCGATAGGCTCTAGCCCTTGCCCAGTTGCGACAGCGGCTTGCGGGTTTCCAGGTGGGCCTCGATGTCCTCCAGCAGCACCCCCTTGGTCTCGGGGATCTTGAAGAAGGTGAACAGCAGGCCCAGCAGGCAGACCACCGCGAAGGCGCCCATCACGCCCGAAAGACCCAGGGCGGCGCTGGCCATGGGGAAGAACAGCACCACCAGCCAGTTGAAGCCCCAGTTCGCCACCGAGGCCATGGCCATGCCGGCCCCACGCAGACGCAGCGGGAATACTTCCGACATGATCACAAAGGGCAGCGGCCCCAGGGCCACGGCGAAGGCCGCGATGTAGACCATCACCGCCACCACGGCCACCACCTGGGCGCCCGTGCGTTCGGCGGCGCTGGGCTCGGCGGTATCGGTGGCGGTCACGCTTTGCGACTCGTCCGCCCCCGAGGCAGTGGCGCCTGCCTGGGACGTCCCCTCGGTGGTGGCGGGGGCCGTCGTGGGGGGGGGCGCCCCGGTCACCTGCTTGGCGGCCGGGCTGGCGTGGGTCACGTGGGCCGGAGAGCTGTGGTGGGCGTGGGTGGGATCGGCGATGTTGGCCGCCACCGCCAGGGTCGCCAGCGACAGCGCCGTGCCCAGGAAGCCGATATAGGCCAGCTTACGCCGGCCGATACGGTCGATGAGCCACATGCCCACCAGGGTGAACAGCACATTGACGGTCCCCACGCCAATGGTGGCCAGCAACTGGGTGCCGGTGCTGGACAGCCCCGCGCCCTTGAAGATGGTGGGAGCGTAGTAGATCACCGCGTTGATGCCCGAAAGCTGTTGCAGCACAAACAGCAGGAAGGCCACCACCACGGCCGGGAACACCACCGGACTGAACAGGGCGCCGATGCCGCTTTGGCTTTGGCGGTCCTTCTCGGCGGTGCGCAGGATGGCGTTGACTTCGGTTTCCAGACCGGCGTGATCGCCTTCGCCGCGCAGCCGGCCCAGGGCCTTGCGCGCCTTGTCCGTGTGGCCCTTCAGCGCCAGCCAGCGGGGGCTTTCGGGAATGGTCAGCACGCCCAGGAAGAAAATCACCCCGGGGATGGCCCCGGCGCCGAACATCCAGCGCCACGCCTGGGCCTCGGCCAGGAAGTAATCCACCAGGAAGGACACCAGAATGCCGATGGTGATCAGCAACTGGTACAGGGAGACCATGGCGCCCCGCCAGGTTTCCTTCACCGTTTCGGCGATGTAGAGCGGCGCCACCACGGCGGCGAAGCCCACGGCCAGCCCCAGGATGAGCCGGGCGGCCACCAGCATCCACGCCGCCTGCACCAGCGCCGCCCAGACGGCCCCGCCGGCGAACAGCAGCCCGGCGGCGGCCAGCACCGGCTTGCGCCCCATAGTATCGGCCAGGCGGCCGGCCAGGAACACCCCGATCAGCGCGCCCAGCGGCACCGCCGAGGCCATGAAGCCTTCGGTAAATGGCGTGAAGTGGAATTCCTGTTTCAGAAGGTGCAGCGCCCCTCCGATCACACCCTCGTCATAGCCGAACAGAAACCCTGCCAGGGCTGCTACGGCTGCGGCCAGACCCATCATGGTGGTGACCTCCCTGTCTTGACAATTTCTCCGACATCCGCGTCGCAACACCCCACCACAGGTTACGGGGGTGGACCGCGCGACGGTTTCGGTTGTCGCAACAGAGTTGCATACCGTTTCAGAGGCCGCCAGTGACATTTCCATAATGTTTCCCGGCCCTTCCGGGTAATGGTATGTCTCCGATGGAGGCACGGCCCCTGGCCGGAAGGCGGAATGGCGCCACCTGCCCTCTTGCACGGCCGGCGGCGGCGCGGCACCATGACGGCCTTGTTGCCCTCCCCTCCCCGAAAGCGAGATCCGGCATGTCGCCCCTGGTTCAGGCCCGTATGGAAGCCCGCCTCCGTGCGTTGTTCACCCATTGGCAGCACTGGTGCCAGACCGGTGGCCCCGCCGCCGAGGAAGGACCGCTGACGGCGGTCCCGCCCCTGTTCGCCCCCCTCTCGCCCCATCTGGTGTTGGTGCAGCTCTCGGGGCCGCGCTACACCTATGCCCATTACGGCAGCGCCTTGCAGGAGAGCTTCGGGGCCGATCTGGCCGGGGAGACCCTGGCCTTTCTGCCGCCGGACGTGCTGTCCCGCGACCGCCGGGCCATGCTGGAATGGGAATATGCCTGTGTGCAGCGCACCGGCCAGCCCGTATGGCGGCGGCATACCGGCGATTTCGGCCACGGTCCGGAAACCTGGCAACGGCTTGCCGTACCCCTGAACCCGGAAACCCTGCTGGTGGGCGCCGTGCCCGATGCCGCCACCGCCCCGCCGCCCGAGGGGGTGCCGGGCGATGTCACCGCCCATGCCCTGGCCCTGGAGGCCACCCACCTGCTGAGCCTGATGACCGCCGCCGCGCCGGTGCTCCTGGATGCCCAGGGCCGGGTGAACGATCTGGCGGTCTCGCTCCAGGATCTGGGGCGCAGCCATGCCGATGCCGCCAGTTTCGCCGAGCAAGCCCTCACCGATCCGCTTACCGGGCTGGCCAACGGCCGCGCCTTCCGCCCCCGGGCCAACGCGGAGATGGAAGCCGCCCGGCTGGTGAACCGGGAACTGGCCTTCCTGCTGCTGGACCTGGACCATTTCAAACAGGTGAACGATACCCACGGCCATGCCATGGGCGACGCGGTGCTGAAAGCCTTTGGCGCCACCCTCACCACCACCCTGCGCGAGGCGGACCTGGCCGCCCGGTGGGGGGGCGAGGAGTTCGTGGTGATGCTGCCCAACACCGGCCCCGAGGCCGCCCAGTTGGCCGCGGAAAAAATCCGCCGGGTGCTGCACGCCAAACCCGGGCCGCTGGTCGTGACCGCCTCCATCGGCGTCACCGTCACCGACGGCACGGAAACGCTGGAAACGGTGCTCAACCGCGCCGACACGGCGCTCTATGGCGCCAAGTACTCGGGGCGGGACCGGGTGAACATGCTGCTCGCCGACTTCTAGCCCACCGCGCCATGGCCACTCACGACCGTGCCACCCCCATGATGGCCCAGTATCTGGGGCTGAAGGAACAGCACCCCGACTGCCTGTTGTTCTATCGCATGGGGGATTTCTATGAGCTGTTTTTCGACGACGCCGTCCAGGCGGCGGCCACCCTGGACATCACCCTCACCCATCGCGGCCAGCACCAGGGGGAACCGGTGCCCATGGCCGGGGTGCCGGTGCACAGCCACGAAGGCTATCTCGCCCGCCTAATCCGGGCCGGCTTCAAGGTGGCCGTGTGCGAGCAGACCGAGGACCCGGAAACGGCCCGCAAACGGGGCGGCGCCAAGGCCCTGGTGCGGCGGGAAGTGGTGCGGCTGATCACCCCCGGCACCCTCACCGAGGAGACCCTGCTGGAGGCCCGCGAGCCCAACCATCTGGCGGCGGTGGCCGGGCGCGGCGACCGGTTGGGGCTGGCCTGGGTGGACATGTCCACGGGCGATCTGGCCACCCAGGCGGTGGCCGCGGGCGATCTTCACGCCGCCCTGGCCCGGCTGGCCCCCCGGGAAGTGCTGGTGCCCGAGCCGCTGGTTCAGACCCCGGCCCTGTTCGAGACCTTCCAGGACATCCGGGGCACCCTTACCCCGCTGCCCGCCGCCCGCTTCGACGCCGACAACGGCCACGCCCGGCTGTGCGAACGTTTCGCCGTGGCCACCCTGGAGGGATTCGGGGCCTTTGACACGGCGGAAGTGGCGGCGGCCGGGGCGCTGGTGGACTATATCGTGCTCACCCAGTGCGGGGCCTCGCCCCGGCTGGCGGCGCCGCGCCGGGTGGCCGATCAGGCGCTCATGGCCATGGATGCCGCCACCCGTCGCAACCTGGAGCTGACCACCACCCTGGCCGGAGAACGCACCGGCAGCCTGTTGTGGTGCGTGGACCGCACGGTTACCGGGCCCGGGGCCCGGCTGCTGGCGCAGCGGCTGGCGGCGCCCCTCACCGAGGCGGCGGCCCTCAACGACCGCCTGGATCAGGTGCAGTTCTTCCACGACACCGCCGCCGTGCGGGAGACGGTGCGGGAGCGGCTGCGGCAGGTGCCGGATCTGGCCCGGGCCCTGGGCCGGCTGACGGTGGGTCGGGGCACGCCCCGGGATCTGGCGGCCATGCGCGACGGCCTGGCGGTGGTGCCGGCCCTGCGCCAGAGCCTGCTGGACCCGGCCCATGGCGCGCCGGCCGGCATCGTGCGCGAGGCCCGGGCCCTGGGGGAGCATGACGTGCTGGTGGAACGGCTGGACCGGGCGTTGGTGGACAGCCCGCCGCCCACGGTGCGCGACGGCGGGGTGATCGCCCCGGACTATCATCCGGGCCTGGACGAGCAACGCACCCTGCGCGACGAAAGCCGGCGGCTGGTGGCGGCGCTTCAGGGGCGGCTGGCCCAGGAGACAGGCATTGCCGCGCTGAAGATCAAACACAACCAGGTGATCGGCTATCATATCGAGGTGCCGGCGCGGCAGGCGGACAAGGTGCCCGAGACATTCCACCACCGCCAGACCATGGCCAGTGCCGTGCGCTATACCACCCCGGAGTTGGCCGAGCTGGAGGAAAAGGTGCGCCACGCCGGCGAGCGGGCCCTGGGGCTGGAGGCGGAATTGGTGGCC
>CAZHRQ010000179.1:0-4648 GCA_964535075.1 uncultured Rhodobacterales bacterium
CGTCATTGTCATCACCGCCTTCATCTCCCCCTATCGCGCCGACCGCGACCGGGTGCGGCTGATCGCCGAGGACCTGTTCCACGAGGTCTACGTGGATGCCGACCTCGCCACCTGTGAAGGACGGGACCCCAAGGGCCTGTACCGCAAGGCCCGCGCCGGCGAAATTCCCGAGTTCACCGGCATTTCCGCCCCCTACGAAGCGCCGCTGAACCCAGAACTGATCGTGCCCACCGCCGACCACGCGGTGGAAGAAAGCACCGGCGTGCTGGTGGACTATGTGCACAAGACCTTCGGCGCCGCCCCCACCATGGCCAATGCCGCGCAATAGGACCCGGCCCATGCTCTATGCCCTCACCTGCCTGGACCGTCCCGATCACGGGGCGGTGCGGGCGGAAAACCGCGCCGCCCATCTGGCCTATCTCCAAGAGCACGGGGCGGCGGTGCGCTTTGCCGGTCCGCTGCTGGCCGAGGATAACACCACCATGGTGGGCAGCCTGCTGCTGCTGGACCTGCCCGACCGTGCGGCGGTGGATGCTTTCTGCGCCGGCGACCCCTACACCCGGGCCGGCCTGTTCGCCGAGGTGACCGTGCGGCCCGTCCGTCAGGTGCTGCCGGCACCGCAATAGGAGCCCTGCCCCATGGCCTATTGGCTGCTGAAAAGCGAACCGGGCACCTGGTCCTGGAGCGACCAGGTGGCCGCCGGCACCGCCGAATGGGACGGCGTGCGCAACCACCAGGCCGCCGCCAACCTCAAGGCCATGGCGGTGGCCGATCGCGCCTTTTTTTATCATTCGGTGAAGGAAAAGCGCATCGTTGGCATCGTGCGGATCGTCAGGCCCTACTCCCCCGACCCCACCGACGAAAGCGGCCGCTTCGGCATGGTGGACGTGGCCGCCGAGCAGGCCCTGCCCACGCCGGTGACCCTGGCCCAGGTGAAGGCCGATCCCCTGCTGGCCGACCTGCCGCTGGTGCGCCAGTCCCGGCTGTCGGTGATGCCCATCCCCGAAGACGCTTGGCACCATCTGTGTGCCTTGGGGGGCCTGTGACCCCCCCGCCGGTGCCCGGGCCCGACCTGCTGGCCCTGTGGGACGACCGGGCCGACGCCATCGCCCGCGAGGTCACCGTGCTGGCGGCCCTGGCGGTGGAGGACAAGGAAAATCGGCTGCGGCTGCTGCGGGAAACCACCGCCGGCCGCGCCGCCGCCTGCGATGACGCCGATCTGTGCTTCCATGCCTGGCTGCTGACCGAGGCCCTGGCCAAGACCGGCAACCGCCTTACCGATCCCCCGGACAACGAGACCCTGGCCTATCT
Source organism: uncultured Rhodobacterales bacterium (assembly GCA_964535075.1). GTDB lineage: Bacteria > Pseudomonadota > Alphaproteobacteria > Rhodospirillales > CAJXLG01 > CAZHRQ01. Next base: position 1,312 of record CAZHRQ010000179.1, read on the forward strand.
GACCCACACCACCGCCGTGCTGCTGGACGAAGTGCAACGCCGGGGCTATCGCCTCATGGTGTCCCTGGAGCTGAACTATGGCGAGGCCCTGGGGGCGCCGGTCCAGGTGTTGCCCTCCTGGTACACGGCGGCCGGGTTTCTCTATCTGTGTCCCCAGCATCTGGCCTATCGCCGGGGGCTGGAGGAAACGGCGGAAAGCGGCGCCGCCCTGGCGGCCCTGGCCGGGCACCTGCCCTGGGCCTTGACGGTGTGCGCCAGTGGCGTGCAGGCGGCGCGGGAGGCGGCCACGCCGCTGTTGTTCCTGGAGGCCGGCGCCGACGGCAGCCCCCGCGATCCCGATCCCCTGGCGCCCACCGTGGAGGCCTATGATCCCACCCGTGACCTGCTGGTGGCCCGGGACACACCGCCGGTGGCCGGCAGCCGCGCCCTGGTGGTCATGCCCGCCCCCCTGCGTGCCATCCTCAAGGATCGCTACGGCATAGAGGACTAAACGCAACCGGCTCACAAGTCGGGCTTCAGGTGTTACCATGACCGCAAAATCCGGCGAGAAGGGGGCACCATCATGAACGAGGCCGACCAACACCAGGAGACGCTGGCCCGGATCCACACCCTGATCCACGACCGTCTGCCGCCCACGGAGGCGCCCCTGGTGGCGACCTTTGTCACCGGCTTCCTGCGCGGCCTGCCCGCCGCCGACCTGGCGGCCCGGGAACCGGAAAGCCTGTACGGCCTGGGTGTCTCCCTGTGGCGCTTCGTCCAGCAGCGCCGCCAGTCCCGGGTGCGGGTCTACACCCCCGATCTGGCTCAGCACGGCTGGCAGGGGGGGCAGACGGTGGTGGAGATCGTCACCGACGACCAACCCTTCCTGGTGGACTCGGTCACCGGCTATTTCGCCGCCAACGACATCACCGTCCACGACGTGATCCACCCCCTGTTCCTGGTGGCGCGGGATGGCGCCGGGCACGTGACCGAGCTTTTCCCCGCCGACGCCAACGCCCCCGCCGATCTGTCCCGGGAATCGGTCATGCATCTGGCGGTGGCCGCCCAGCCCTCGGGCCCGGTGCTGGAGGCCATCGCCCGCGACCTCCATGGCGTGCTGGCCGATGTGACGGCGGCGGTGGAGGACTGGCAGGCCGTCTTGTCCCGTCTGGACATGGTGGTGGCCCTGTTGGAGCATCCGCCGGCGGTGCTGGACACCGACGCCGCCGCCGAGGCCCGCGACTTCCTGCGTTGGCTGCGCAACGACCATTTCGCCTTTCTGGGCCATCGCACCTTCGACCTGCCCGAGGGTCTGGAGGGGCCGGCGGTGGTGGGCGACGGTCTGGGGCTGTTGCGTAACCCCACCCTGCGGCTGTTTCCCGAATTGGGTCATCCCCATACGCTGCCGGCGGAGGGGCGGGCCCTGCTGGCCCAGCCCGGGCCGCTGTTCGTCACCAAGTCGGAAACCCGCGCCACCGTGCACCGCCGCGTGCCCTATGACCTGGTGGTGGTGCGGCGGTTCGATGCCGAGGGCACCCTGGCCGGCCTGACCCTGTTCGCCGGCCTGTTCACCGCCTCCGTCTACAACACCTCGCCGCGCTTCGTGCCGCTGCTGCGTCGGCGGCTGGAACGGGTGCTGGACGCCACCAGCGTGCCCCCCGCCGGCCACGATGCCAAGCGCCTGATGAACATCCTGGAAACCCACCCCCGGGACGAGCTGTTCCAGTGCGACGAGGACACCCTGTTGCAGACCGCCCGGGGCATCCTGCATCTCCAGGAACGGGGACGCACCGCCGTGTTCGTGCGGCATGATCCCTTCCAGCGGTTTGTGTCCTGCCTGGTGTTCGTGCCCCGCGACCGCTACAACACCGACCGCCGGCTGGCGGTCCAGGAAATCCTGGAGCAACGCTTCCAGGGCACGGTGACCGCTTTCTATACCCAGGTATCCGATTCGCCCCTGGCGCGCATGCAGTTCATTATCGACACCACCCCCGGTCAGTTGCCGGCGGTGGATGGCGTCGCCCTGGAACGGCAGGTGGCGGATGCGGTGCGGGCCTGGGCCGATCTGTTGCAGGCCGCGCTCATCACCCACACGGGGGAGGAACGGGGCCTGCGGCTGTTCCGCCGCTATCGCAAAGCCTTTCCCGCCGGGTATCGCGAGCGCTTTGGCGCCCAGGTGGCGGTGGCCGACATCGAGAACATCGAACACGCCCTGATCACCGGGCGCGCCGGCACCTACCTCTACCGGCCGCTGGAGGCAGCCGACACCCTGGTCCGGCTGAAGGTCTATCACCCGGACAGCCCCCTGCCCCTGTCGGACATGCTGCCCATCCTGGAAAACATGGGCTTTCGCGTGGTGGGGGAGGAACCCTATCCCCTGCGCATCGCCCCCCAGCCCCACGCCGGCAACGGCCTGGATACGGGCGCTTTCCGCCGGCTGTGGATCCACGATTTCGAGATGGTTTCCGCCAACGAGACTCCCCTGGATCTGGCCGCCGTGCGGACGCCGCTCTACGAAGCCCTGGCCCGGGTGTGGGACGGCGCCATGGAAAACGACGGCTTCAACCGGCTGGTGGTGCTGGCGCAACTGGCGTGGCGGGACATCGTGGTGCTGCGGGCCTATTGCCGGTTCCTGCGCCAGGGGGCCTTCACCTTCAGTCAGGCCTACATGGCCGATACCCTGGCCGCCAATCCGGAACTGGCGCGGCTGCTGGTGGATCTGTTCCACGCCCGTTTCGATCCCGATCAGGTGGATGGCGAGCGGGCCGACAGCGTCACCGCCGAATTCCTGGCCGGACTGGAGACGGTGGCCAACGTCGACGAGGATCGCATCCTGCGCCGCTTCCTGGACCTGATCCAGGCCACCCGACGCACCAACGCCTTCCAAACCGACGACCAGGGCCAGGGCCGGCCCTATCTGGCGCTGAAGCTGGACAGCGGCGCCATTCCCGACCTGCCCCAGCCCCGGCCGTGGCGGGAAACCTTCGTCTATGCCCCGTGGATGGAGGGCGTGCACCTGCGGGGCGGGGCGGTGGCCCGGGGCGGCATCCGCTGGTCCGACCGCCGCGAGGACTTCCGCACGGAAATCCTGGGCCTGATGAAGGCGCAGATGGTCAAGAACGCCGTGATCGTGCCCGTGGGGGCCAAGGGCGGCTTCGTGCTCAAGACGCCGCCCGCCCGGCGCGAGGATCTCCAGGCGGAGGCGGTGCGCTGCTACCAGACCCTGATCCGCGGCCTGCTGGATCTGGCCGACAACCTGGATGCCGACGGGGTGGTGCCGCCGCCCCGGGTGGTACGCCACGACGGCGACGATCCCTACCTGGTGGTGGCGGCCGACAAGGGCACGGCCACCTTCTCC
>CAZHRQ010000180.1:0-4631 GCA_964535075.1 uncultured Rhodobacterales bacterium
GCCCCCGCCGACACCCCCCGACCCGGTCAAACAGCCGGTTATTCGAGGTGCCCTTGCGATCTCACCCTGCCCGATGCCCGGGGGCTGGCGGCGGTGACCGCGCTGGTGGCCGATGGCCTGCGCCCCCCGCCCCTGGTGGTGCTGACCGAGGACAGCGATGCCGCCCGTGCCCGGGCCGCCCTGGCCCGGGGCGCCCAGGACTATCTGGTAAAGCAGGACCTCACGCCCGATTCCCTGGCCCGGGCGGCGGTCTATGCCCGGCAACGGCACCATGCGGAACAGGCCCGGCATCTGGTGGCGGCGCGGTTGCAGGGGGTGATGGACAACGCGGTGGACGCCATCATCACCATCACCGAGGACGGCATCATCCTGGATGCCAACCCCGCCACCGAGACCCTGTTCGGCTGGCCCCGGCACGAACTCACCGGCCACAATGTCAGTTGCCTGATGCCGCCGGGGGATGCCGCTGCCCACGATGGCTACCTGACGCGCTATCTCAGCGGCGGGACCCCCCGCATCCTGGGCCGCCGGCGCACGGTTACCGGCCGGCACCGGGACGGGCGGCTGCTGCGGCTGGATCTGGCCGTGAGCGAGGCGGTCACCGACCAGGGCCGGGTGTTCACCGGCATCCTGCGCGACGTGGGGGAGACGGAACGGCTGCTGATCAGCCTGCGCGAGGCCAAGGCCGCCGCCGAGGCCGCCAATCAGGCCAAGAGCAATTTCCTCTCCGCCATGAGCCACGAACTGCGTACGCCGTTGAACGCCATTCTCGGCTTTGCCCAGCTCATTCAGCACACCTCCGGCGCGCAGGTGACCCCCCGGCACGCGGGCTATCTGGATCACATTCTCACCGGGGGCCAGCATCTGCTCGCTCTGATCAACGAAATCCTGGACCTGGCCCGGATCGAGGCCGGGCGGGTGGACCTGTCGCCCGCCGCCCTGGACCCGGCGGTGGTGGTGGCCGAGTGCCTGGCCACGCTGCGCCCCCTGGCCGAGAGCCGGGGCCTCACCGTCGCCGATCACACCGGCGGCGGGCCCGGGGTGTGGGCCGATCCCCAGCGGCTGCAACAGGTGCTGATCAACCTCATTTCCAACGCCATCAAATACAACCGGGAAGGGGGGCGACTCACGGTCACCTGGACCCCGGCGGACAGCCCCGCCTTGGTGCGGCTGGTTGTGGCCGACACGGGAACCGGCTTGACCGAGGCGCAGATGGCGCAGTTGTTCCAGCCCTTCAACCGCGTCGGGGCGGAGCGGGGCCATATCGAGGGCACGGGCATCGGCCTGGCCCTGGTCAAGCGGCTGGTGGAATTGATGCAAGGGACGGTGGGGGTGGATAGCGTGCCGTCGGTGGGCACCGCCTTCTGGGTGGATCTGCCCCGCAGCGACCGGCCCACCGACGCCCCACAAAGCCCGGACACCCCGACGGTGCCGCCGTCGCTACACCCGGGGCTCGACGGCGGGCCGTTGTCGGTGATGGTGGTGGAGGATACCCCCGCCAATGCCGCCCTGCTGGAGGCCGCGCTCACCGACTACGGCGCCCGGGTCACCGCCTGCAAAACGGCCGAGGCGGCGCTGGCGCGCCTGGAAAACGGAGACCGCCCCGCCGTGGTGGTGATGGACCTCACCTTGCCCGGTATGGACGGCGTGGCCGCTCTGGCCGTATTGCGCGAGTGGCATCCCGCGTTGCCGGTGGTGGCGCTTACCGCCGACGCCATGCCCGCCACCCTGGAACGCCTCGGTCACGCGGGGTTTGATGCCATTCTTACCAAGCCGGTGGCGCTGGCGCGGCTCTTCCGCACCCTCAATGCCTTGGCTGGCGGGTGAGCCCCCGCCTCTCCCGCTGTGGGGGGGCGGGATTTTATTCCCATTCCATCTGGCTGAAGACTTCCTGGGCATTGCTGCCGCCGATCTGCTCCGACACCTTCAGGTGAGAGAAGGCGCTCTGGTCCACGGCAGCCGCATCCATCATGTCGCCGCCCTGGTCGATCACGGCGCCGATGTGGTCGCGCAGGTGGGCCAGATAGTCGCGGGTTTCCGCCTGGGACTGGGACAGGGGGCCGGGTCGGCCGTGGCCGGGCACCACCACGGCGGGCTCAAGGGCGGCGATGGCGTCGAAGGCGTCCAGCCAGTGTTGGTTGTCGCTTTGGGAGCCCACCCCCAGCATGCGGTCGTGATAGATCACGTCGCCGGAGAACACCACCTGCGCCTCCGGCAACCACACGTAGGTGTCTCCGGGGGTGTGGGCCGGCCCCACCCGGCGCAATTCCAGGTGACGGCCGTCGATGTCCAGGGTGGTGGCGTCCGTGAAGGGCTCGGGGGCGGTGACCGCCTCGGTCCCGGCCAGGTTGGCCTCGCCGATGAGGGCCCGCAACCGCTGGAATTGCGCGTCCGCCCGTTCCTGCTGGTCGGCCACGGCGGCGGCGCTGGCGATGAGGGTGGCGCCCTGGTCCTGGAACCAGCCGTTGCCCAGCCAGCGGTGATCCTGGCCGCCGGTGTTGATCACGTGGGTCACCGGATGGTCGGTGACCGAGCGAATGGCCGTCATAAGCTGTTGCGCCCCCCGGGTGCTGCCGCCCGAGTCCACCAGGATGGCGCCGCTATCGGTCTCGATCAGGCCAAAGGTGGCGTTATTGCCCAGGTTTTCCGGCGACCGCTGGACAGTGGGGCCCACGATGGCCCATACCCCCTCGGCCACCGGCTCCACACGCAACACGTCCTCTGCGGCGGCGGTGGGCGCGCTGGCCAAAGCCACCAGAATCACAACAAACAAGCGATGCAGGAGCGGCATGGGATCATCTCCGTTGTGGGGGGCGGGGCGTCACAAAAGGTTCGCCGGGCCCTGTTTACGCGGTCAGCGTAGCGGCGCGCCTTTCCCCGGTCAACCACGTTGGGCGCGTGAATCGGCTCCCTCCATGTGTTTTAGAGCGGATTTCCTTGCCCCCTGAGGGCGCTCCGTTACAACGCCGGGACGAAGGGTCGCGACAGAGGTCGAGGACAGGTCCGGCACCGTAGGGGCGTCCTCTCCGGGTATCACGCCTTGTGCTGCACGGTGCGGGCCAGGGCCTCCAGATCGTCCAGCACATCCAGGGCCTCGCTGTAGAAGGCCACCAGACGGCGGGCCGTGTCGCCCCGCTGGTCCTCCTCCCGCACGTGCACCACGGCGCCGGCCAGAACGTCCTCCAGCAGGACCCGCAGGTCCTCCGTGTGGTGTTCGGGCGGCAGGGCGGGATCGGGCTGTTCCGCCGCCCGGGCCAGGGAGTCGCAGGCCTCCGCCACCCCATCGGCAAAGGCGGTCAGGCCCCCTTCCAGGGCGGTGATTTCCGGAACCGGCTGGGGCGGCACCAGGGCGTACAGGGTGGACAGCCGTTGCAGCAGCGACGCCGCCTCCCGCCCCACCGCCGCCAGGCGCCGCGCCCGGGGGGTGCCGGGAATGGTTTCCCACCGCGCCGATTCCACCCACGTGAGCAACTGGTTCACCGGGTCCCGGAAGGTATGGACCCGCTGATGGGCCTCTTTGCGTTCCAGGGGGTTGCCGCCGCGCACAAAGGCCGCGGTGGCCAGTTGGAACTGCTCGGCGAAGCGGCGCATCAGGTCGGGGATCTGGCGCCGGATCTTCTGGCTGGCGGAACTGGGCGCCACCACCAGCACCACCCCCAGGGCGATCAGGGCTCCCAGGGTGGTGTCCTGAACCCGTTGCAGGGCGGCCGTCAGGGCGTTGCCGGTGAGCAGGGTGAACAACATCACCACCAGCACCGTCACCAGCACCACCCCCAGGAAGCGCTTCACCGGCATGTAGATCATGACCAGCATCATGAGCACGGGCAGCAGCACCAGGATCGGCGCCGGGCGGTGCAGGCCGATGAGGGACAACAGGCCATAGGCCGCCACCGCCCCCACCAGGGTGCCGGCGATACGCAGCAGCACCAGCCGCACCGATTCACCCGTCTGACTGGTCATCACCAGCGGGACGGTCAGCAGCACCCAGAACAGGTGGCCCACCCCCAGGGCGGTGCCCACCAGCACCGCCAGGGCCACCGCCAGGGTGACCCGGATCACGTGCAGACCGACGGTGGCGGTCATGGCCGCACCTCCTCGCTGGCCAGCAGACGACGCACCCGATCCAGGACGTACAGGGCCCGCTCGCGGTCCAGGGCATGGCGTTTCTGTTCCAGGGACAGGGTGGTGATGTCGGGTGTGGGATGGCGGGCAATCAGGGCGCCCAGCGCCTCGCGCAGCGCCTCCAGCCGGGCCCGGGGCTCGCTGTCATCCGCCTGCTCGGCGCAGGCGCGCAGGGTATCGGCGGCCGCCGTGCAGGCGGCATCGAACACATAGACGCCGGGGCGGCGCTCCGGCGGCGGCGCCTGCAACAGTTGGCGACGGGCGGCGGCCAGAGTGGTGACGGCCGTGCGCAGCGCCAGCAGCGCCCACAGCAAGTTTTCCTGGTCCGGGGTCCCTTCCCGGGTCAGCTCCGCCCGCAGCCGGGGGGCCCACTGGGCCAGTTCCATGGCCGCATCGGGATCGTTGCGATCCAACTGGCGCGCCAGCAGATACCAGAAATGGCGGCGAATGCGGTGGGTGTCCGGCTGGCGCGGCGGCCGGAGCAGCCAGAAGCGGATGATGGCCAGCAG
>CAZHRQ010000181.1:0-1848 GCA_964535075.1 uncultured Rhodobacterales bacterium
CCCCGGTTGCGGCCCTTGTGCTGCTTGCGGTATTTCGTACGTTTGGGACTGAGCATGGAACTCTCCTAGCGGCTCGGCTGCTGTTCCTGGGCCATCCGTTCGGTGGCCATGGGATCGTGCGCCAGGATCTCGCCCTTGTAGATCCACACCTTCACCCCGCAGGCCCCATAGGTGGTCTGGGCGGTGGATTCGCCATAATCGATGTTGGCGCGCAGGGTATGCAGGGGCACGCGGCCCTCGCGGTACCACTCGGTGCGGGCGATTTCGGCGCCGCCCAGACGGCCGGCGGCATTGATACGAATGCCCAGGGCGCCCAGACGCATGGCGTTTTGCACCGCGCGTTTCATGGCGCGGCGGAAGGCCACCCGGCGTTCGAGCTGCTGGGCGATGTTGTCGCTCACCAACTGGGCGTCCAGTTCCGGCTTGCGGATTTCCACGATGTTCAGGTGCACATCGCCGCCGGTCATCTTGGCCAGGTCGGCGCGGAGGGATTCGATGTCCGCGCCCTTCTTGCCGATGACCACGCCGGGCCGGGCGGTGTGCAGGGTGATGCGGGCCCGCTTGGCGGGCCGTTCCACCACCACCTTGGCCACACCAGCCTGCTTGAGGCGGGTATGCAGGTAGTCCCGCAGCTTCAGGTCCTCGTGCAGCAGCTTGGCGTAGGCATCATCGGCGTACCACCGAGAATCCCAGGTGCGGTTGATGCCGACCCGCAGCCCGATCGGATTGATTTTCTGACCCATCAGGCCGTCTCCTCGCGTTCACGCACCACCACGGTCAGGTTGCTGAAGGGCTTCATGATTTTGCCCACGCGTCCCCGCGCCCGAGGCCGCCAGCGTTTCATCACCATGGCCTTGCCCACGTAGGCCTCGGCCACGTAGAGCGCGTCCACGTCGAGGTCGTGGTTGTTTTCGGCGTTGGCGATGGCCGACTGCACGGTCTTTTTCACATCCTGGGCGATGCGGCGCTTAGAGAACGTCAGCTCCTGCAACGCCCGCTCCACATCCAGGCCGCGAATGGAAGCCGCCACCAGGTTGAGCTTCTGCGGCGAGATGCGCAGCATCTTGGCCACCGCCATGGCCGACATGTCGTCGTCCTGCGGCACGGTTTTGCTCTTGCCCATGGCTTACCTCTTCTTCTTCGCCTTTTTGTCGGCGGCGTGCCCGTAGTAGGTACGGGTAGGCGAGAATTCGCCGAACTTGTGTCCCACCATCTGCTCCGTGACCAGCACGGGCACGAACTTCTTGCCGTTGTAGACCCCGAAGGTCAGACCGACGAATTGCGGCAGGATGGTGGAACGCCGCGACCACGTCTTGATCACGTCCTTGCGCCCCGACGTCCGCGCCGCCTCCGCCTTTTTCAACAGGTACCCGTCGAGGAACGGGCCTTTCCAAACGGAACGAGCCACCCTCGCCTCCTTTACTTCGCCTTGTGACGACGGCGCATGATCAGCCGGTCGGTCTTCTTGTTCTTACGGGTACGGAAGCCCTTGGTGGGCACGCCCCACGGGGTCACCGGGTGACGACCACCGGACGTCCGGCCTTCGCCCCCGCCATGGGGGTGGTCCACCGGGTTCATGGCCACGCCCCGCACCGCCGGACGACGTCCCTTCCAGCGGCTGCGTCCCGCCTTGCCGTCATTGGTATTCTGGTGGTCGGGGTTGGACACGGCCCCCACGGTGGCCATGCACTCGCCGCGCACCAGGCGCACCTCGCCGGAGGACAGGCGGATCTGGGCGTAGCCCTGGTCCTTGCCGATCAGGTTGCCGAAGGTCCCGGCGGAGCGCACCATTTGCGCGCCCTTGCCCGGCTTCATCTCCACATTGTGGACGATGGTGCCCACGGGCAT
>CAZHRQ010000181.1:1858-4628 GCA_964535075.1 uncultured Rhodobacterales bacterium
GGGCATGTTCTTCAGCGGCATGGCGTTGCCGGGCTTGATGTCCACCCGGTCGCCACTGATCACGGTATCGCCCACGGCCAGACGCTGCGGCGCCAGGATATAGGCCTGAACCCCGTCCTCGTACCGGATCAGGGCGATGAACGCCGACCGGTTGGGATCGTATTCCAGGCGCTCCACGGTGGCCGGCATTTCCAGCTTGGTGTTGCGCTTGAAGTCCACCAGGCGGTACCGCTGCTTGGTGCCGCCGCCCCGACGGCGGGCGGTGACCCGGCCGTGGTTGTTGCGCCCGCCGGAGCGGGACTTGCCTTCGGTCAGTTCCTTGACCGGCTTGCCCTTGTGCAGGTCGCTGCGGTCCACCGTGACGAGGTGGCGGCGACCGGCGCTGGTGGGCTTGTACGTCTTCAACGCCATCGCCTTACACTCCCGTCGTGACGTCGATGGTCTGACCGGGGGCCAGGGTGACCATCGCCTTCTTCACGTCCTGCCGGCGCCCGCGAATGCCGCGGAAACGCTTGGTTTTGCCCTTGGTCACGAGGGTGTTCACGGCAGTCACCTGCACCTTGAACAGCTTTTCCACCGCTTCCTTGATCTCGGGCTTGGTGGCATCCAGGGCCACGCGGAACACAATCTGGTTGTGCTCGCTGGCCAGGGTTGCCTTTTCGGTGATCACCGGCGAGGTGATCACCTGATAGAGGCGCTCCGGCGACAGCGGCCGCCGCACCGCCTGTTGACGTCCGGTCTTGGCGCTCATTTCAGCCGGGCCTCCAGGTGTTGAACGGCCTCGCGCGTCAGCACCAGGGTCTCGCGCCGCAGAATGTCATAGACGTTGGCGCCCGCCTGGGGCAGCACATCCACCTGCGCGATGTTGCGCGCGGCAAGGCCGAAGTTGCTCTCGATTTCCTCGCCACCGATGATCAGCGCCGAGGTCCAACCCATGGCCGACAGACGCTGGGCCAGCGCCTTGGTCTTGGGGCTGTCCAGCTGGGCCTTGTCCAGGATCACCAGCTTGCCTTCCGCCGCCTTGGTGCTCAGCGCGGTCTTCAGACCCAGGCGCCGCACCTTCTTGGGCAGACTGAATTCGTAATCGCGGGGGCTCCGCGCCATGGCGTGCCCGCCCCCCCGGAACTGGGGCGACCTCTTGGAGCCCTGCCGGGCATGCCCAGTGCCTTTTTGGCGAAAGGGCTTCTTACCCCCGCCGGACACCATGGACCGGGTCTTGGTCTGGTGGGTGCCGGCCCGGCGCTTGGCCAACTGCCAGCGCACCACGCGCTGCAACAGATCGGCGCGCGGCTCGGCCCCGAACACGGTGTCGTCCAGATCAATGGAGTCTACCGTTTGATTGTCCAGGCTAATCACGTCGCACTTCATGGCCGCTTATCCTTCTTGTTCGGGCGCCATCGCGGCGGCCGAGTCGTCCGCGGCCTCGGGGGCGGCGGCGTCGGCGTGGGCGGCTGCGGCCTTCAGGCCCGCCGGATAGGGCGCCTCGTCCGGCCGTTGGCGCTTCACCGAATCGTGCACCAGCACCCAGCCGCCCTTGGACCCGGGCACCGCGCCCTTCACCAGGATCAGCTGCCGGGCCTCGTCCACACCGACGATCTCAAGGCCCTGCTGGGTCACACGGCGCGCGCCCATATGGCCGGCCATTTTCTTACCTTTCCACACCTTCCCGGGGTCCTGACAGCCGCCCGTGGACCCATGGGCCCGGTGGCTGATGGACACGCCGTGCGTGGCACGGGTCCCACTGAAGTTGTGGCGTTTCATGGAACCGGCGAAGCCCTTCCCGATGGAGGTGCCGCTGACGTCCACGTATTGGCCGGCAACGAAATGGCTCACGCTCAGTTCCTGGCCCTCGTTCAACATGGCATCCTCGGCCACGCGGAATTCCACCACCTTCTTGGGGGGTTCCACCTTCGCCTTGGCATACTGGCCCCGCTGGGGCTTGGGCACATTCTTGACCTTGGCCCGGCCGGCACCCAACTGGAGCGCCCAATAGCCGTCCTTGTCTTCGGTACGCACACCCACCACCTGACACGTTTCCACCTGCAGCACCGTCACCGGTACATGGCGGCCGTCATCGGCGAAGACGCGGGTCATGCCCACCTTCTTGGCAATCAGTCCGGTACGCATCTCACCGCCCCTCTCAGAGCTTGATTTCCACATCGACACCGGCGGCGAGATCCAGCTTCATCAGCGCATCAACGGTCTGCGGCGTCGGTTCCACAATATCGAGCACCCGCTTGTGTGTGCGGATTTCGAGTTGCTCCCGCGACTTCTTATCGATGTGCGGCGACCGGTTCACAGTGAACCGCTCGATCCGCGTCGGCAAAGGAATGGGCCCCCGTACCTGGGCCCCCGTCCGTCGGGCCGTATTGACGATCTCGCGGGTGGATTGATCCAGTACCCGGTGATCGAAGGCCTTCAGACGGATGCGGATATTTTGGTTTTCCATCGTTCGATCCGTCCCTTCTGACCAAAGGCAATTTCCTGGACCACGGAGCGACGGGGACACCCCTGGGGCACACCGGTCAGGAAAAGGAGAAAAAAACAGCGACGCCGACCCGCCGGCCGGCGTCGGCCGTCTTGTTACTGTGCTCGCCTTTAGAGCCTATCGCGATCAATCCGGTTCACAGCGTGAACCCGATTGGGTGCGATCCGCTCTAGGCGAGGATCTTGGCCACCACGCCGGCGCCCACGGTGCGCCCCCCCTCGCGGATAGCGAAGCGCAGGCCTTCGTCCATGGCGATGGGGGCGATCAGGTTCACCGTCATGG
>CAZHRQ010000182.1:0-4624 GCA_964535075.1 uncultured Rhodobacterales bacterium
CACCTCACCGATTCCGTCAAGCCTCTTCCCGCTGAAAACTGACCCGTGACAAGGGCGCGGCCGCGGGGGCTTTCCAGGGCGCGGAGGCTGTCCTCGGCGAAGGCCCGGTCTTCGGCGGGCAGGCGGGCCACCAGGGGCGCGAATGCGTCGAAAGTCCAGTGGGTACCGGTGTGCGGGGGCAGGGCGGGGCGCCGTTCCTCGGCCCGGGCGCCCATCGCCACCGACGTCTGGTCCCCCGCTGGGGGGGGATAGGGGATGTAGTCTTGGTGGGTGGCGCTCAGGCGCCCGCGCAAGCCGTTTCCCGCCGCCAGGGTGATGGGATCTAGAGCGGGTCGCACCCAATCGGGTTCACTATGTGAGCCCGATTGGGTGCGTGAATCCGCTCTAAAACAAATGGATAGAGCCGATTCACGCGGTCAATGGGACCCGAAAATGGGTCCCATTGACCGCGATCGGCTCTAGAAGAGGGAAGTCGGCGATCAACGCGGCTTTTTCTCTTCTTCTACGGCGCCATCCCTGGAGCCATAGTGGAGGCGTTGCAATAACGGGTATTAAGACGGCGGCGATGGTTGCGAGATCAGCAGCCTTGTCCAATGGCAGGTCCATCAGCTTTTGGAGAAGCGCCCACAGAGTGGTACGAGCGCGCTCTAAAAACTCCTCCACGGACACCCCCTATAATGGCGTCGCAGGGACAGCACCGCAGAGGTGCTCCGGCCCCGACGCCCTTATACTTGCATGGCCGGCGGTCGGAGTTCAACCGCGTGGGGGGCTCCCGGTAGCGTCCCCTCGGGACCTGCCGTCACTGGCCGGGCGATAAAAAGATGTCGGCTTGGCTGGGGAAATCATGGTGGGCCCGACTGGGATTGAACCAGTGACCTCTACCGTGTCAAGGTAGCGCTCTCCCACTGAGCTACGGGCCCTTTGCGGCGGGAGAGACTGTATAATATAAACACGCAGGCTTGGCAAGCGCGCCGCGAGACCCTATTCCTGGGGGCATGGATGGATGCTCTTCCCTGCCCGTGCCCCCGGCCGATGCCGCCGTCGCCCTCCACCGCCCCTGTCCGCAGCGGCTGGCCGTGGTGGTGGCCTCGCCCCATAGCGGGTGCGATTATCCCCCCCAGTTCCTCGCCGCGGCCGCCCTCGATCCCGAGACCCTTCGGCGCTCGGAGGATTCCTTCGTGGACGAGATCATGGCCGGAGCCGTGGACCACGGCGCGCCCCTGCTGGCCGCGCGCTTTCCCCGCGCCTACCTGGACGTGAACCGCGAAGCCGACGAGCTGGACCCCCTGCTCATCAACGATCCCCTGCCGCCCCATCTGCACCGGCGCAGCCAGCGGGTGGTGGCCGGATTGGGCACCATCCCCCGCGTGGTGGCCGCCGGCGTGCCCATCTACCCCCACCGCCTGTCCCTGGCGGAGGCCCAGGCCCGCATCGACACCCACTATCGGCCCTATCATGCCCTGCTGCGCCATCTGGTGGACCACACCCGCCACCATTTCGGCCACTGCATCCTGGTGGATGCCCACTCCATGCCGCCGTCCAGCGTGGGGGCAGGGCCGTGGCGCTCCGCCCCCGTGCCCGACATCGTGCTGGGCGACTGTTTCGGCAAAGCCTGCGCCCCGGAGGTGATGGAAACCGCCGAAACGGTGCTGGAAAACGCGGGGTATCACGTACGGCGCAACCGTCCCTATGCCGGCGGCTTTACCACCAGCCACTATGGCGCTCCCCGCCAGAACGCGCACGCCTTGCAGGTGGAAATCAATCGTGCCGTTTATATGAATCCAGAAACCCGGGAACGCCACGCGGGCTTGGCCCCCCTCGCCGAGACCATGGCCCGCATGGTGGCCGCTCTCGGCACCCTGGTGCCGGCGCCCCCGCGACGGTAACCCCCCCAGAAAACGCCGCGTAGCGCAGAGCCACGCGGTCAATGGGACCCAAAAATGGGGTCCCATTGACCGCGATCGGCTCTAGGGCTGGCCGGGGGAGGGAATGGGCTGGGCGTCGTCCGCCAGCGGTCCCAGGCCGGGATCGCTGAAGGCCGCATCGCCGCCATTGTTTCCGCCCGGCGCCTCCATATCGCCGTCCCCCATGTTGCCTTCCTCCATCATCCCGCCATCCTCCATACCGGCCTCCATGCCGGTGCTGGCGCCGCCCTGGGTGGGCTGGCTCATGGCCGGGGCGGTTTCCCCGGTCTGCGGTCCATCACGGCCTTGCTGGAGCACGGCGGGGTCGTCGAAAAACACTTTGTAGTGATGGGCGTTGCCGGGCACGTCGGGCATGTTGACGCGGAACCCCACCGTGGCCTCCCCGGGGAGGGAGGGAACCGGCGGCGGAATCGTCTGGCGGCCGATCTCCTTGTCCTCGCCGTCGTACAGCGCCAGGGTGATGGCCGGCATGGGCCGCCCGGTTTCGGTGGTGTTGTTGACCACGCCGCGCACGATCAGGATTTCCCGGCCGCCCTCGGCCACCCGGTCGGGGCTCACCTGGGCGAACTCCAACCCTAGGCCCACGGTGCTCACCGGGATGCCCACCATGGCGTAGTAGTCCTTCAGGAACGGGAAGTGGGTCACCATCTTGGCGCGGAAGAACCAGCCGCCCACGCCCACGCCCACCAGCAGCAGCGCCAGCAGCACCAGCACGGTCATGACCATGTTCTTGCCGCCGCCCCGTTTGCCCTCGCTTTCGTCGCCGCCGAAGGGGTCCATGGAGGAATCCAGGAACATGTCGGGAATGGGGTCGGGACCCTGGGTCAGATCCGGCACCGGCGGCGGTGGGGGTTCATCGCCGCTGCTGGTGGGGACGTCCGTGTTCACCTCGCCAAAGCCGCTGTCGAACTCGTTGGCCAGCGGGTCGCCATCCATGCCCAGCCCGGCCGTGTCCTGATAGCGATCATCCACCGTGCCCAGGTTGAATTCGCCGCCGGTGTCCTCCATGGGCATGGGGTCGCTGTCGCCGAACATGGCCTCGATGTCGGCATCGGTTTCGGGCGGCGGGGCCGGCTTCTGGGGTTCGGGCGCGGGTTCGGGTGCAGGCTCGGGTTCCGGTGCGGGCTTGGGCTTGTTGGCCGGGGCCGTGGGGGCATCGGGCACCAGGGTGGCCGTTTCCAGGGGGCGGGCGCCCTCCGGCGTGGGGCCATCGTGAATATCATCCTCGGGGCGCACCCGCCACTGGTGACGGCAACGGTGACAATGGGCCTGCCGGCCCCCGGCCGGAATCGAAGCGGTGTCGAGCTGATACCGCGTGCCGCACTTGGGGCATTCAATCTTCATCACGTCCCCGGCCGGTCTGACAACGGTTCCTTATCCTCGCAGGAGGCGACGAGAGAGTCTCATTGCATCCTGGTCTAGGGATTTAGCCCGGGGGTCGTATGCCATGCAACCCCTCTTGTGTGCTGGCGTGCGCGCCGTCACGCTTACTTCCCTTTTAGCCGGCCAGTCCGTGCACGCTCCAGGCCACCAGGAAACCCAGGGCGAACAGGGCGGCGGTGGCCGGCACCTCATGCGGGCGTGCGGCGGCCACATAAAGGGCCCGTTCCAGCGCCAGGGTCAGCCCGGCCGCCCCCAGCAGTGCCAGCAGCCCGGGTTGCAGCGGCGGCGGTAGCGCCGTGATGGCCAGGGCCAGGGCGGTGGCGATCCCCGGCACCAGGACCGCCGCCAGCACCACCCGCCACAGGCGCTGACCCAGGCCGTTCACGCCCAGCGCCAGGGTGACCAGGGTCACCGCGCCCACCAATGCCCAGGGCGCCCGGGGGCTCAGGGTCAGGCCGCCGCCCAGCAACGCCGCCAGCAGCCCCAGGTCCAGCGCCCGGGCCAAGGCCGCGCCCCCGTTGGTCTCCAGGGGCACGGTGCCGTTCTCCGGGGCCGTTTCCAGGAAATGGCGGGGCAGGAACACCAGCAGGGCCCCCAGTCCGAACCCCAGCGGTACGACCACCGGGTGCGGGCTGGCGCCTGTTTCCGGCAGCACGGTGGCCACCACCGCCCCGGTCAGGCCCCCGGCCAGTCCATGGCCCAGCCCGATCCCCAACCGGCGGGCGGGCGGCAGCAGGGGGCGCAGGCTGGCCCCGAACACCAGGGATAGGGCCGGGATCAGCGTTACGAGCAGAATGGCGGAGGGGGTCATGCGGGGATCCGTGGGCTCACTGGTCTTTCGGGGCCGTGGGCTTGGTGCTGAGTTCCGGCAGGGTATCGCGGTCCAGCAGGGTGTCATAGCGGCCGCTGTCCCGCAGGGCTTGCAGCCCGCGGGTAAAGGCGGCCATCAGGGCCTCGGCCCGGGGATTTTCTCGGCCGATGATCAGGTGCAGGGTATTGCGGTTCAGCACCATGGGGGCCTGAAGGAAACGGTCCCGGGCTCCTTCCCGCCGCAACAGCACGTGCATGGAAAAGGGATCGCCCACCATGAAATCCGCCCGGCCCTGCAGGATCATGGTCACGCAACTGCTGCGCTCGCGGGGTTTTTCCTCCTTCAGGGTGCCCTCGGCCACCAGGGTTGCCAGCACCTCGGGCACGGCCCAGCCGTCGGGAGTGCACAGGGTGTCGCCGTGGACCTGCGCCAGGGTGGTGATGGGCGGCGCGTCCGAGCGCGGATACCACAGGTATTCCCGCACCGTGATCACCGGCGGGGAATA
>CAZHRQ010000183.1:0-4617 GCA_964535075.1 uncultured Rhodobacterales bacterium
AGAATCCATTTCAAGCCCGACCGCTACCCCGATTTTTCAAATGCGATTCCCCTGATGCGGCCAGCGGCGTCCCTCCCCTTCGCCTCCGTCGCCGTGGTATAAGGCCGTGTTTGACGCTCATTTGGTGACCTCTACCCAACTTGCCCTGGAACGGCAATCACCGCCGCTCCCGCCATGAAAGGACTCTGGATCATGCCTTGTGCCGGTCTTTTCCGATCCGGTCGTGGTCTACGCCGCTGGCTGGGACACGCCGCTCTGGCCCTGAGCCTGGCGCTGCCCGGGATGGCCCTGGCCCAGGACGATCCCGCCCCCCTGGAAAATCCCGTGCTGCTGGAACGGGCCGGCGAGGCCGCCCAGGCCCTGCGGGCCGTCCACAAGCAGTACCAGACCCTGTTGACCACCATGCGGGAACAAGGGGCCCGGGTGGAGGAGCTCACCCTGACCGTGGATACCTTGGCCGTGCCCGAGGCGCCAGCCCAGGCCCGCCCCGAGTCGGTGGATGCCGCCCAAGCGCTGGTGGACCAGTGGACGGCCCGGCGCAAAGCCCAGACCGCCATCCAGGATGCCCTGACCGAACGCCAGGATCTGCTGGCGCAACAGCAGACCACCCTGCTGAACCTGAATCGGGAAGAGGACATGCTCCGGCGGGCCCTGACGCTGTTCGCGCCTTTGGCCAGCACGCTGGACGCCCGCCTGGCCGAAGGCGGCCTGACGGAGGAAGGAGTCACCGAGGCGGTGGGATCACTCCCCGAAATCACCGCCAACAGCCTGAACGACACGCCGGTGTGGCAGGCGGAAGCCGCCCGCCTTAAACTGCTGCGCGAGGCTGGCCAGGAGCACCTGACCGCCGTCACTCAGGCCCTCACCGAAGAGGCGCCGGCCCTGGCTCAGGCCCAGCGATGGCTTCAGGCCGCCAGTGCCCGCCGAGACATGCTGGCGCAGTTGTCGGCGCACCCCCTGGGCGAAATCATTGCCGACTTCCGCACCCGTGTCACCGACCACCAGGAACAGCTCGCCAGCCTGAAAAAAGCCCTGACCGCCTACACGGCCGACCAGGCCACCGTGACCCGGTTGCAGGAACGCCTGGACGCCCTCACCCCGCCCCCGCTGGAGGAAACCACCACCACCGACGGAACCCGACAGGCGGAGGCGGCACTGGCCCTGGCCCAGTCGGTGGTGGCCTATCGCGAACAGCAGCAGGTCCTGCTGAGTGAACAGAGCGAGGCCCTGACCCGTCTGGTCGAGGCTCAGCACCCCCTGCTGGACCGTCTGGCGCCGGCCATTGAAAGCACCCTGGAACTTCAGGTGATGGCCAGTCTCATCGCGGATCGGCAAGACGATTCCCTGGCCACCCGCATGGCCGAACGCTTGGCCACCGACCTTGAGACCCTGCGCGGGGCCCGCCAGAATCTCGCCGACCGCGGCACCCAGGACACAACCGCCCTGGAACAACGCCGTCAGGCCCTGGCCGAGCTCCAGAAGGCCGTGGCCCCCCTGGGCCTCCTGGATCGGGAAGCCCGGGCCTACAGCGATCACGAAGCGGCCCTGGGCGCCCGCCAACAGGATGTGCAACGCGCCATTCACGAATTGGAAGGCTACGAAACCGAAGCCCTGGAAGACCTGATCGCGCACAACCCCGACCTGGCGGCGGAACGGGAACGGCTGGCCGTGGGGGAACTGGGACTGCTGGACCGGGAACACGAACGCCAGCTCTATCGCCGGCTGGCCATTGCCGTGGGCTCGCTGGTGGCCATTCCCCTGGGCGGCCTCCTGGTCATTCTGATCTTCCGCTTCATGGGGCAGCGCTTCATCCGCCGCCTGAAGCGGGATCAGGTCAACGGCCAGGATCGGGCCCAGCGGGCCGAGGTGATCTTCAGCTCCCTGAACAGCGTGGTGACCCTGTTGGTGATCGCCCTGTCGGTGATCTACATGTTGAAAATGGTGAACGTGGATGTGACACCGCTGATCGCCTCCCTGGGGATCTTCGGCCTGGCGGTGGCCTTTGGCGCCCAGCCGCTCATGCGGGACCTGATCGCCGGCTTCTTCCTGCTGATGGAAAACCAGCTCAACCGGGGGGACATCGTCACCATCAACGGCATCACCGGCGTGGTGGAGGAAGTGAAACTACGCACCGTGCGGCTGCGAGACACCGCTGACGGTCGCCTGCACTACATCGCCAATGGTGACGTGACCGCCGTGGGCAACTACAACCGGCTGTGGATGCGGCTGCGCATCACCATCCACACCGCCCTCACGGAAGACCCCGCCCGGGTGGAAGCCCTGCTTTCCCGCGTGGGCGAGGAAATGGCCCAGGACCCCGACTACCGTACCGAAATCCGCAGCGTCACCATGCTGGGGGGCATCAACGATATCAGCGTGGAGACGGGCTCCCTGTCCTTCGTGATCCTGCTGGACGTGTACAACATGGGCTGGGGCGTGGGCCGGGAATACCGGCGCCGGGTCAAGGCCGCCTTCGAGCAGGCGGGCATTGCCTTCGCCCAGCGCACCAACCGCATCCAGATTGATCGCTATCAGGCGCCCGACCCCACCGCCACGCCGGAAACGGAGGAACCGCCGCAGACGCCCCAGCCGGCGGTGCGCCTGCGCACCACGGTGCATGTCAAGGGAGTCGCCACCGCCACCGACGTGGAAACGGTGCTGATGCGCATGGGCCACGGCCTCATGGACGACCCGACCCTGGGCTCGGCCATCCACACCGTGACCATGGTGGGCCCCGTGGCGGAAGAGGACGAGAACGCCAAGACCATGGCCTTCGTGATGCTGGTAGACGTCTACCACGACGCCGACGCGGTGGAGGCCGCCTGCCACGACCGCACCCTGGAGGCCCTCACCGAAGCCCATTTGCTGGCCGATGACGTGGAAACCCCGGTCACCATCGAACGGCGCGATCCGGCGGAAGAGGAAGAACACGCCGAAGCCAAGCTGAACTAGAGCGGATTCACGTGGTCAATGGGCCCCGAGAATGGGGTCCCATGGACCGCGTGAATCGGCTCTATCCATTTGTTTTAGAGCGGAGTCACGCGCCCAATCCGGTTCACAGCGTGAACCCGATTGGGTGCGATCCGCTCTAGAGCGGATTCACGCGGTCAATGGGACCCGAGAATGGGGTCCCATGGACCGCGATCAGCTCTAGAACCGTGGCAGCGGCCGGATCAGCCCTCCCGCGCCACCGCCCGCCAGCCGATATCCCGGCGGCAGAACCCCTCCGGCCAGTCCAGACGATCCACGGCGGCGTAGGCCCGCCCCTGGGCGACCCGGACCGTCTCCCCCAGGGCGGTGACATTCAGCACCCGCCCCCCCTGGGCCACCAGCGCCCCGTCCTCTCGCCGGCCGGTGCCCGCGTGAGTGAGGGTCGCCCCCGTGGCCTCGGCCTCCGCCACGCCCCGGATCACCGCGCCCTTTTCGTAGGCCCCGGGATACCCCCGGGCCGCCATGACCACCGTCAACGCCGTTTCCGCCGCCCAACGCAGGGGGGCCGCCGGCAACACGCCCTGGCACGCATCGGCCAGCAGGGTCAGCAGGTCATTCTGCAACCGGGGCAACACCACCTGGCACTCGGGATCACCAAAACGCACATTGAATTCCAGCAGCCGCGGCGTTTCGTCCTCGATCATCAACCCGGCGAACAGAATGCCCGTATAGGGCGTGCCCTCGGCGGCCAGACCGCGCACAACCGGGCGCACGATGGTGTCCATGGTTTTTTCCACCAGGGCCTCGGTCAACACCGGCGCCGGCGCATAGGCCCCCATGCCCCCGGTATTGGGCCCGGTATCGCCCTCGCCCACCGCCTTGTGATCCTGGGCCGAGCCCAGATAGACCGCCTGATCCCCGGCCACCAGGGCGAACAGGCTGGCCTCCTCGCCCTGCAACCGCTCTTCCACCACGATCTGCCGGCCAGCGGCGCCAAAGGCGGCGGCCTCCATCATCTGATCCACGGCCGCCAGGGCTTCGTCCGCATGGGCACAGAGAATCACCCCCTTGCCGGCGGCCAGCCCGTCGGTTTTCACCACCAGGGGGCGGTTGGCCGCGCGAATATAATCGCGGGCCGCCGCCGGGTCCGTGAAGCGGGCATAGGCCGCCGTGGGCACGCCGTGACGGGCGCACACGTCCTTCATGAAGCCCTTGGACCCCTCCAGCCGGGCGGCGGCGGCGGTGGGACCAAAGGCCGCGATGCCCGCCGCCGTCAGGGCGTCCACCAGACCGGCCACCAGGGGGGCTTCCGGCCCCACCACCACCAGGTCCACGGCCTGTTCCCGAGCCAACGTCACCAAACCCGGGATGTCCTCCGCCGCCACCGGCATGCAGGTGGCCACCTGGGCAATACCGGCATTGCCCGGCGCGCACACCAGACGGCCGCACCGGGGCGAGGCCGCCAGGGCCCGGCACAGGGCATGCTCGCGGCCGCCACCGCCCACCACCAGAACCGTTTTCCCGTCGTCACCCGCCATGGTCCGCCTTTCCGTTTTCGTCCCTTGTTCGGGGGACCCTCGCGCCCGCGTGGGCGCCCTGTCCACCCTACAGCGGCCGGAAAGCCTGCATTTGCGCGCCCATGTGGCGAAAACACCATGCCCGTCACGGTGGCTACGCCGTTTGCCC
>CAZHRQ010000184.1:0-4604 GCA_964535075.1 uncultured Rhodobacterales bacterium
ACTCGAACTTGTCCACCGCCTTCATCAGGCCGATGTTGCCCTCCTGGATCAGGTCCAGGAATTGCAGACCGCGGTTGGTGTACTTCTTGGCGATGGAGACCACCAGCCGCAAGTTGGCCTCGATCATTTCCTTCTTGGCCCGAGCCGCTTCCCGTTCGCCTTTTTGCACCGTCTGCACCACGCGGCGGAACTCGCCGATGGGCAGTCCCGCCTCGGCGGAGATTTCGCCGATGGTGTTGCGGATGTCTTCCACGTCGCCGCCGTGGCGTTCCGCCATCCGCGCCCAGCCGCGTCCGGGCAGGGCGCTCACCCGTTCCAGCCACTTGGGATCCAGCTCGCTGCCGTGATAGTGCTGGAGGAAGTCTTCCCGCTTTACCTTGCAACGTTCCGCCAGTCGCAGCAGCCGGCCTTCCTGCTGCATCAGACGGCGGTTCAGCTCGTACAGCCCCTCCAGCAGGAATTCGATGCGGCCCTGGTTGGGGTGCACGTCCTCCATCAGCGCCACCAGCTCCCGCTTGAGCTTT
This sequence comes from uncultured Rhodobacterales bacterium, assembly GCA_964535075.1. GTDB lineage: Bacteria > Pseudomonadota > Alphaproteobacteria > Rhodospirillales > CAJXLG01 > CAZHRQ01. Next base: position 525 of record CAZHRQ010000184.1, read on the forward strand.
TCATAGCGCCGCTCCGTGGAGGCGGAGGCGGTTTCGCCCTTGCTGAGGGCGTTCATGCGGGTGTCCTGCACCTTGGCCAGGCGGGTATAGGTTTCCTCGATCTTTTCGAAGGTCTCCAGCACCGAATCCAGCAGGTGGGATTCCATGGCCGCCAGGGACAGGGTGGTTTCGCCACCGTTGCCGTTCTCGTCGTGGGTGCCATCGTTCGCCGCTTCGGGAGGGGTGCCCGTGTCCTCGCCGCCGTCTTCGCCGCCGTCCTCGCCGTCGGGCGCGTCGCTTTCGTTTTCGTCTTCGTTGGGGGAGGCGGTGCCGTCGGTTTCTTCATCGCGGGCGGCGGTGCCGTCCTCGGTTCCGGCGGCGGTGCCACCCTCGCCGCTTTCCGTGGGGACGGCGCCGTAGGTGGCTTCCAGGTCGATGATGTCGCGCAGCAGCATGCGCCCATCCAGCAGGGCGGTATGCCAGGTGATGATGGCGCGGATGGTGAGCGGGCTTTCGCAGATGCCGCCGATCATCACATTGCGGCCGGCTTCGATGCGCTTGGCGATGGCGATTTCGCCCTCGCGGGACAGCAGCTCCACCGACCCCATTTCCCGCAGGTACATGCGCACGGGATCGTCGGTGCGGCCGATTTCGTCTTCGTCCACGTTGCCGGTGCTGCCGCCTTCCGCCTCGGCCCCGTCCACGTCCTCGCTATCGGCGCTTTCCACCACGTTGATGCCCATTTCGCTGAGCATGGACATGGTGTCCTCGATCTGCTCGGAGGACATTTCTTCCTGGGGCAGGGCCTGGTTCAGCTCGTCATACGTGACATAGCCCCGTTCCCGTCCCTTGGCCACCATGCGCTTGACGGCGGCGCCCATGGTGTCCAGCAGCGGGCTATCGCCGGATTCTTCCTGGCCTTCGGTGGTTTTTGCCGCGGTGCTTTGTTTCGCTGCCATGCAATGGGGCTCCCGATCAGTCATGCCCGAACACAGGGGACGACGCCGCCCCGCCGGTCAGGGAGCCGAAGCCCCCTCCGGCCCCGTGGGCGGGTCGGGGATGAAAAAGGGTCTGGACGGTTCATGAGGCGGGCGAGGAATCGTCATGGCGGGTGGGAGAGTCCTGATACACCCGTTGCTCCTCTTCGTGCAGGCGCCGCATCAGCGCCAGCGCCCGGGCGGCGGGGGCGCCGGAGGTCGCCATGAGGTCATTGCCCAGGGCTTCCGTCGCTTGCCGCAGATCGTCGTCCAGGGCCTGTCGTTGACACAGATCAAATACATGCTCCCATCCGGCGCGAACCGTTTCCAGCGGTTGTCCGGGCGCGGCGAACCCGGCGCCCACCCGAACCTCCGGCGCTTCCAGGCGCGCCACTGTCTCGCTCAATCCCTGCGTTGCCAGATGGGTGCGCACCGCCCCGGGGTCAAGGTCGGCACATTCCATCAGGACGTTTAGGAGGACCTCACGACATTTGTCAAGGGCGGGATCGTTCAGGGGCAGCCGCATCAGGGGCTCTTCCACCGCCGGGGCCAGGGCGGGATGCTGGATCAGGGCATACAGGAGCACCCGTTCCCTCAGGTGGGGGCGACTGCGTGGGGAGGTGGGGGCCCCGTCCCGCGCCGTTTCCGGGGGCCGGGGCCGGCCGGGCGCCGCACGGGGAGCCCGGCGTTCCCGCAGCAGGGTGAACAGGCGGTCGCGCAGGTCGCGGCGAAAGTGTTGACGCACGGTGGTATCGGTGAGCGGCGCCAGGGTTTCGTCGATGGCGGCTTCGAGTCGCGCCCGTTGTTCGGGGGTGTCCAGGGGGTGGCTGTCCCGCAGGTGGTGCCACAGCATATCGGAAAGGGGCCGTGCCGCCTGCAACCGCTGTTCCAGGGCGGCCACGCCGGCGGTCCGCACCAGGCTGTCGGGGTCCTCGCCGGGCGGCAACAACGCGAAGCCCAGCCCCAGCCCGGGTTTCAGTTCCGGCAGCGCCCGTTCCGCCGCCCGCACCGCCGCCCGCTGGCCGGCGGCATCGCCGTCGAAGCATAGCACCGGTGCCGGCACCAGCCGCCATAACAGCCGCATCTGCTCGGGCGTGAGGGCCGTGCCCAAGGGCGCCACCGCCCCCGTCACCCCGGCCTGGGTCAGGGCGATCACGTCCATGTAGCCTTCCACCACCACCACGCGCGCCCGCTCCCGCACGCCCGCCCGGGCCCGGGACAGGCCATAGAGCGTGGTGCCCTTGTGAAAAAGGGGGGTTTCGGGGCTGTTGAGGTACTTGGGGCCGGGGCCGTCGCCCAGGCGGCGGCCGCCGAAGGCCACCACCCGGCCCCGGGGGTCGTGGATGGGAAAGATCACCCGTCCGCGGAAACGGTCGTAGGGGCGGCCCTCCCCCTCGGGCCGGATCAGCAGCCCGGCGGTGACCAGGGCGTCCTCCGTGAAGCCCTCCCGCCCCAGGGCGTCGCGCAGGGCGCCCCGGCTTTCGGGGGCCCAGCCCAGGCCGAACGCCTCCACCGTCTCCGGGCGCACGCCTCGCTCCGCCAGATAGTGCCGCGCCGCCGCCCCCGGGGCCAGGGGCAACTGCTGGCGGAACCAGGCGGCGGCGGCTTCGCACACCGCCACCAGGTCCTGATCGCGGCGGGCCCGGGCGCGGCTTTCGGGATCGGGCCGGGGCATGGTCAGGCCGGCGGCGGTGGCCAGTTTCTCCACCGCCTCGGGAAAGGACAGGCTGCCCAGGGCCATTTCAAAATCGAAGGCGTTGCCGTGGGCGCCACAGCCGAAGCAGTGATAAAAGCCCTTGGCATCGTTGACGGTGAAGGACGGGGTTTTTTCGCCGTGAAAGGGGCACAGACCCAAATATTCCCGGCCCCGCCGGGTGAGGCGCACATGGGGGCGCACCACCTCCGACAGGGTGGTACGGGCCAGAACATCATCGAGAAAGGAACGGGGCAGGGCCACGACGGAATAACTCCCTAGAGCCTATCGCCGTCTAAGGGACCCATTTTTAGGTCCCTTAGACGGCGTGAATCGGCTCTATCCATTTGTTTTAGAGCGGATTCACGCCCCCAATCCGGTTCACAGCGTGAACCCGATTGGGGGCGATCCGCTCTAGAGCCTATCGCGGTCAATGGGGCTTACCATGTGAACCGGATTGATCGCGTGACTCCGCTTATCTTATGGTCAGGGTCGGCCGGACACTGCCCTGCTGATTCTCTGCCACGCTGGCGCGGATGGCACAACAGGTGCATTTGCGCTTGCCCGGGCCGGGCCGGGAAGGGACAATGCCCGCCGTTTGTCCCAGGGCCGCCGGGCGTTGGGGGCTCTTCAATTCTGGAGGTGGTTGATGCGACTCGTGGTTCTGATGGCGCTGGCGCTGGGGGCGGCGATGCCGGCCTCGGCAGCGGATCTGGTGGGGCACTGGTCCCGCACCCCGGACTGTGCCACCACCGACTCCCTCATGACCTTCACCGCCGATGGCCATGCCATCGAGACCCGCTATGACGGCGACACCGTGACCGATCTGGAACACAGCTGGTATCAGGTGTCCGAGGACGGCGCCACCCTGGAGGTGATCCAGGGCGCCATGCCCCGGGCCGCGCTGGAGGCCGCCCGAAAGGAGGGGATGACGCCCCTGGAGCTGCCGCTGACGGTGCAGGCGGACACCTTCACCATGACCCTGCCCGGTGCGCCCGAGCCCACCACGGCCTATCGCTGCGATGGCAAGCTGAACGACGGGGCCCAGGCCACGGTGGAGACGGTGGCCACCGCCCTGGCTGAGACCGATCCCCGCCAGCGGGCCGAAACCGTGGTCACCGCCCTGTGCGGTGTGCTGCGGCAGAAGGCGGCTCAAGACGGGCAGTCCGGCCCGCCGGACCCGGCCCGTCTGGCCCGCCTGGAATCCTATGCTCTGGCCATGGCCCTGGCCGGTCAGGACCCCGCCCCCCTGGGCGAGGCCACGGAAGCCCATATGCCCGAGGTGATGGCCGGCACCACCACCTGCGCGGCCCTGGCCCAGCGCCTGGCCAGCGAAACGCCCTGACGCCGGTGGGGTGATCCCGATTGACCGCGATCCGCTAGAGCCTATCGCGGTCAATGGGACCCAATTCTCGGGTCCCATTGACCGCG
>CAZHRQ010000185.1:0-4563 GCA_964535075.1 uncultured Rhodobacterales bacterium
CATTGACCGCGTGAATCGGCTCTATCTATTTGACTTAGAGCGGATTCACGCACCCAATCTGGTTCACAACGTGAACCCGATTGGGTGCGACCCGCTCTATGGGGGGTCCTGCACAAAATGGTGACGCACAACAGAGCCCACCAATCTTTCGACGATTTTGTCGCAGCCGTCCAAACCTTTTTCGAAGAGACCCTGCCCAGTCAATGGCACCGAATCAGGGACGTCGTCTCCGATACGTTCCATATCATCGACAGGGGCAATTTCCGAGTTTTGGCGTAGACAGGGTATATACCGGTTTAAAGTCCGCCCAATTCATTTTTGTTGCTGCGGTGGCCTAATAGCGCTGTCAAAATCGCGCCAGGAGCGGAATTCAGCCGATCCGCCGGGGCGGTACCAGCCGTCGGGGGTCGGGCAGGCGGGAAAGCCCTTGGCGGACCCGACCCTTAAGACGCGGAATCACCATGATGTCGCCAATGCGCCGGTCGAGAAAGGCCCAGGTGTCGGCAAAGTCCGGGGACCGGTCATCCATCCACACCAGCATGGTGGCGGAATAGACGGCGCCCAGGCTGGCCCGTTTGGTGTACCAGTTGAAATCGGTGCTGGTATCGCCGATGGCCCACCAGATGGCGTCCACGGTGCGGGCGGTGAGGCGCAGGGCCAGCAGGCTGTTGTCGGGGCGGGCCAGCACGGCGGCGGCGCGGCGCACCGCTTCCTGATGCGGGGCCAGCAGGGCGCAGCGGGTTTGGATGGCGGCGGTCACCCGGTCGCGGTGCCGCATTTGGGAAAGCGGCGTGTCGGCCAGGGCGGCGACCATGCCCCGGTCGGCCCAGTCGGCCATATGGGCCACCGCATCACGCACACCGCCGGGAAAGGCCGTATCCAGGGTGAGGGGATCCAGCCCGGCATCGGCGGCCGCCAACCGCAGAGTCTCGCGGCTCCAGCCATCGAAGGGCACATGCTCCAGGGCATGTTTCAGCAGCACATCGCGCAGGGCTTCCAGGTGGGGAGCGGTCATGCCGGGCTTTCCTCCGTGGTTTCCGCCGCGTGTTTGCGCATTTCCTCCACGAAACCGAAGCGGCTCAGGTCGGTCATGCGCATGGGGTAGAGGATGCCGTTCAGGTGGTCGCCTTCGTGCTGCAACACCCGGGCGTGATATCCCTCCGCCCGGCCGGCCTGGGGCATGCCCTGCCGATCCAGCCCCGACCAGTCGGCCACCGCCGCCCGGGGCACCGCGCCCGCCAGTCCGGGCAGGGAAAGGCAGGCCTCCAGATCGGTGACCGGCTCCCCCTCCAGCGGCGTGATCGCGGGGTTGATGAGCACACGCACCCGGCCGTCCTCAGGCAGGCGGTAGACCAACACCCGCCACGGCGCATGGACCTGGGGCGCGGCCAAGCCGGCGGCGCCCAGGTCTTCCAGGGTTTCGATCATGTCGTCCACCAGCCGCTGCACGGCCGGGTCCGCCGGGTTCTCCACCGTTGCCGCCTTCCGGGCCAGCACCGGGTGCCCCATGCGGGCGATTTTCAACAGAGCCATGGGCCCCATAATGAGGCCCGTCAGGCATCGGGTAAAGGGGGGAAGGGCGGTTTGTGGGAGATGGCATGATAATTGCTTCGGCGGTGTTTGATTGTGGTTGACTCCGGCGCGGGCACGGGGCAGCATAAGTCTGCCGGCGCCTGGATGCAGGGTCGGCGCCGGCCGGGATGCGGACCGGTCCGGAGGCGATCACGCCGCCACGGGTGCGCCTTCGGGGACCTCCCGCCGCGATTCCGGGACGGGCTTTTCCCTGTCATGTTGCTTCCAAGGAGGATATGACCCATGACCACGGCTGCCCTGACGGCCCCTGCCACCGTACCTGCCGTTCCCTCACCCGCCGTTGCTTCTGGGGCCCGGCCCACGCCCAGCTTGCCGGCGTTTTCGGCGGAAGACGGGTTGGCGCGCTATCTGCGGGAAGTTCGGCGCTTTCCCGTGCTCAGCGCCGAGGACGAATACATTCTGGCCGACCGCTGGCGCCGGGATGGCGATGTGAATGCCGCCCATGAGCTGGTCACCAGCCATCTGCGACTGGTGGTGAAGCTGGCCGCCGGCTATCGCGGCTATGGCTTGCCCATGGCCGACCTGATCAGCGAAGGCAATGTGGGCCTGATGCGGGCGGTGAAGAAGTTCGAGCCGGAGCGGGGGTTCCGCCTGGCCACCTATGCCATCTGGTGGATCAAGGCGGCGCTATCCGAATACGTGCTGCGGTCCTGGTCGTTGGTGAAGATGAGCACGGCGGCGGCGCAAAAGCGGCTGTTCTTCTCCCTGCGTCGTCTGAAGTCGCGGCTGTCGCTGCTGGAATCGGGCGACATGGCGCCGGAGGACGTGGCCACCATCGCCCGGGAACTGGATGTGAGCGAAGAGGACGTGGTGGGCATGAACCGGCGCATGTCCGGGCCTGATTCCTCCCTCAACGTTCAGGTGTTCGATGATGACGCCCTGGAACGCCAGGACCTGCTGGCGGATGAGACCCCCGATCCCGAGGCCCGCCTGGGCGAAGCCGAGGAAACGGCCCAGCGGCAGACTCTGCTGCGGGCGGCGCTGGAAACCCTCAACGACCGCGAGCGGCACATCCTGATGGCCCGCCAGCTCACCGACGCGCCGCGCACCCTGGAGGACCTGGGGCAGGAGTACGGGGTCAGCCGCGAACGCATCCGCCAGATCGAGGCCCGGGCCTATCAGAAGGTGCAGGTCCATGTGCTGGCGGCGGCGGACCACGCGGCGTTGCCGGCACAATGAGCCGGGGGGCGCCCTCTTGGGCGCCTCCGTCGGTGGATGAGGTCAAGGGACAGGATGATGGACTTTCGTCTTAAGGTGGAACACTTAGGGCCTGTCCCCCATGCCGACGTGGCGTTCGGTGACCTGACGGTCCTGGTGGGGCCCCAGGCCAGTGGCAAAAGCCTGTTCCTGGAAACCCTCAAGCTGGTTCTTGATGGGGAGCATATTCACCAGACCTTCCACGATCACAATATGGATTTTACCGGTAACCGGGAAGGATTCCTGGGTGGTTATTACGGGCGTGGGTTAGAAAGAGTGCTGGGATCCCACGCCCGGATTAACTGGAACGGTAACGATCTTTTTCCGGATGATCTGAGTGTGCCGCCGGCTCTTGCGTCCGAGTCGTCGGAGCGTTTGTTTTATATCCCGGCCCAGCGGGTCATGAGCCTGCCGCACGGTATCTCCCAGCCCTTCAGCAGTTTTCAGTATGGTGATCCCTATGTGTTTCGAGCGTTTGCCGACCGGGTGCACCAGTTGCTGCAGAAGGAGTTCGCTACGCTCGGCCGCCTTTTCCCGGCAAAGAGCCGTTTGGACAGTGCCTTGCGCACACCGCTGCAGGAGCATTTGTTTGCTGGGGGCGCCCTGGCGCTGGAGGCCCGTGAGTTCACTCGCACCCTTACACTGATTCCGGAGGGGATGTCGGAGGGGATTTCTTATCTGGCATGGTCGGCGGGGCAGCGGGAGTTCGTGCCGCTGCTGCTGGGGCTGTACTGGTTATGCCCGGGCGGTCGAGTGACCCGGCGGGATGCCCTGGAGTGGGTGGTGATCGAGGAACCGGAAACCGGTCTCCACCCCCGGGCCATCCAGGCGGTGCTCCTGCTGGTCCTGGAACTTCTGAGCCGGGACTACCGAGTGGTTCTGTCCACCCACTCCACGGAGGTGCTCGACATGGTGTGGGCGTTGCAGGTGCTCAAGGACCATCAAGCGACGTACGAGGATGTTTTGTCCTTGTTCGAGCTTGGGCGTGGGCCGGAGACCGTAGGTTTGGCAAAGCGGGCGCTGGAATGCGCCTACAAGGTTTACTTTTTCGAGGCGGGTCAGGAAAGCCAAGATATTTCCGCGCTTGACCCGGGCGCGGATGGGGAACTGGAAGCCTTGTGGGGTGATCTGGCGCGGTTTGCCGGGCGTGCGGCGGATGTGGTCTCTTCGGTCGTGGGGCGTTCGGGATGACGGCCAGGGCCATGGACTTCGCTAAAGCGTGTGGCCAGGCGAGTGTGCCGGTGTGCAAGGCCATGGAAGCGGTGGACAGGCGGTATCGACAACAGATCCGGCTCGGGGACACGGCCGAAGTGGTGGGCAGTGTGGATCTGGACACGGCGTTCCAGCAACAGGAACCCAACGCAACGCGTTGGGACTATGGTCTTGGTCTTGTGGTTCAGGGGGAGGCGCGGGCCTGTTGGGTGGAACCACATCCGGCCCGCAGTGATCAAGTGACCCCCATGTTGAACAAGTATCAATGGCTTCAGGACAAGTTGGAGACCGACACCTTTCAGGCCCTGAAGCGGATGACACGGCAGCAGGGTACCGCATTTTTTTGGTTGGCCACCGACCGTATCGACATTCCAAGACACAGCCCTCACAGGAAAAAATTGGCGAACAAGGGGCTTACAGGACCCTGCAAGCACATCAATCTTCCATAAACTTAGAGCTATCGCCGTCAATGGGACCCAATTCTCGGGTCTCATTGACCGCGATAGGCTCTAGGCTGTAGTAACGAATTAACTATTTGAGCCAGAGCATGGTTGCGGCCAG
>CAZHRQ010000186.1:0-4503 GCA_964535075.1 uncultured Rhodobacterales bacterium
TCACGCACCAAATCCGGTTCACAGCGTGAACCCGATTGGCCGCGATCCGCTCTAGCGCGGGTCTGTCCCTTTCCGGTGACCATGAACACCGACATGTGCCACACTGGGACCGGCCGTGTCACTTGATTATGCCCCTTCCTCTGGGAGAAAGCGTGTGGCGGATGGACGAGAGAGCGGTTGGCGGCGGCTGGTCCGATGGATGACCGGTTGGAACGTGCGGCGTCCCGCCCACGAAATCCACATGAGCATGGTGGAAGGGTATCACCGGGATGCCTTTCCGCCGGCCCTGGCCTTGCCATTGCTGGCGGGGGCTCTGCTGACCCTGTTGCAGGTGAGCGGGCTGGCCCCCCGGGCGCAGGGCGGGTTCTGGGCGTGGCTGGCCGTGTTGGGGCTGGTGACCGGCGCCTCGTGGTCCCTGCATATCCTGTATCGCCGTGACGGCGGCCGCGATCAGCACCCCGGGCGATGGGCCACCGCCTTTTCCGCCGTGGCCGTGCTGGCCGGACTGGTGTGGGGCAGCGGAAGCTGGGTTCTCTACCACCCCGCCGCGCCGGGCAGCAATGTGCCCATCACGCTCATCCTGCTGGGGCTGACGGCGGCCATGGTGCTGGTACGGGCCGGACTTCCGGCGGCGTCCCTGGGCTTCACCCTGGCCGCCCTGGGCCCGTTTGCCCTGCACCTGTTGCTGATTCACGATAAATTGCATGCCCTGCTGGCGTTGCTGGTCCTGGCCTACATGGGGTTGATGATGCGGCTGGCCTGGCGGGGGCATCATAACCTTCTGACCCTGACACAACTGGGTTTCGACAACCTGCGTCTGTCCCAGGCCTTGCAGCAGCGGGAAAGCTACCTGCGCAGTCTCATTGATCACACCACCGATCTGATGACCGTGGTGGATCAAGAGGGACGCATTCAGTTTCAAAACCAGTCCTCGGCCACTTTGCTGGGCTATCTGCCCGAGGAGATGGTGGGGCGGCGCCTGACCGACTTTCTGGAGCCGGATGACCGGCCCGTGGCCGGGTCCCTGATCCGCAGCCTGTTCCGGGGTGGATTCGAGCCCTCGGAAGCCTACTCGGCCGAGTTGTGTTGGCGGCGCAAGGATGGCCACTGGCTGACCATGGAGGCCCACGGTCGGCCTGTCCATGGCGAGGGTCTGCCGGGCCGGGCCGTGATCAATGCCCGCGACGTGACCGAGAACCGGCATGCCATGGCCGCCCTGAAGGCCGCCCGGGAAGAGGCGGATCTGGCCAATCGGGCCAAGTCCCGCTTCCTGGCCATGGCCAGCCATGATCTCCGCCAGCCCCTTCATGCTCTCAGCCTGACGGTGCCGCAGTTGCATCCTTTCGTGGCCGAGGGCGAGGGTCGGCAGCTGCTGCGCACCCTGGAGGACAGTGTGGCCGCCACCTCCGCGCTGCTGAACATGCTGTTGGACATTTCGCGCCTGGATGCCGGGACCATTCAGCCGGAAATCCGTGACTTCACCGTCGCTTCGCTGTTCAGTCGGCTGGAAAGCCGGTTTGCGGCCACCGCCGATCAGAAGGGACTGGGGTTGCGGTTGCGCCCGTCGCCGGCGGTGCTGCGCACCGATCCCGTGCTGTTGGAACGGGTGTTGCAGAATCTCATCGCCAACGCCTTGCGGTATACGGATCGGGGCAGGGTGGTGGTGGCCTGTCGGCGGCAGGGGCCGGTGCTCTGGCGGCTGGAAGTCTATGATACGGGACGCGGTATTCCCGAGGACCAGTTGGAAACCATCTTCGAGGAATTCACTCAGTTGGACAATCCGGGGCGCAGCCAGGGGCAGGGGCTGGGGCTGGGGCTGGCCATCGTGCGCCGCACGGCCGCTCTGCTGGATCTGTCGGTCACGGTGTGTTCCCGGCCGGATCGGGGATCGCGCTTCACCATCACCGTGCCGGCGGGGGCCGAGGCCCTGGCCGAGGTCGATGCCGACGATACGGAAAGCCTGGATGAACTGGCCGGGGCGGTGGTGTTGTACGTGGAGGATGACGCCGCCATTCGTGCCGCCACCGCCCGGCTGCTGGAGGGCTGGGGATGTGTGGTGACGGTGGCCGCCGACGGTGCCGCCGCTTTAGAGGCCCTGGATCGCTGCCTGGAGCCCGAGGCTGGAACACCTCCGGACCTCCTCCTGTGCGATTATCGCCTGGAAGAGGGGGAATCGGGGATCACGGTGCTCGGTCAGCTCCAGGCGCGCAGTGGCACCGCTGTCCCGGGAATCCTGATCACGGGCGACACCAGTCCAGAGCGGCTGCAGGAAGCCCACGACAGCGGCCACCTGCTGGTGCACAAACCCATTCGTCCGGGACGGCTGCGCACGTTGTTGCGGCGGGTGTTGCGGGAACAGGGCGATACTGCCAGCCGGCAGGGCTGAAGGGTCACAGCCCGATTTGCTCGGCCAGCAGCGCGGCCTGGGTCCGATTGTCCAGGTGCAGGGTCTTGAGCACGGCGGTGACGTGCACCTTCACCGTGGTTTCCGACAGCCCCAGATCCAGGGCGATTTCCTTGTTGGAGCGGCCCCGGCGTAATTGGCTCAGGATGTCCCGCTGTCGGGGCGTGAGTTGATTGAGCCGTTCCATCATGGCGGCATCGGTGGGCGGCGTGTGGGCCTCCGCCGGGGTCAGGCGGGGCGACAAGGCGATGTCGCCCTGGATCACGGAGCGCACCGCCGCCACGATTTCGGCATTGGTGTCTTCCTTCAGGATATAGCCGCCGGCGCCTTCGTTCACCGCGCGTCGGGCCAGCCGCAGGTCGTTGGTGCCTGAGATCACGGCCACCGGCAAATCAGGATCCATGTCCTTCAGAGCCTGAAGACCGGAAAACCCCTCAACGCCAGGTAAGGCCAGATCCAGCAACACCACATCCAGATCGGCATTGCGGGCCACAACCTCACGGGCTATTTCTATGGTGGCGGCTTCCAGGATTTCTGCGTCACGCGTTTCCCGCGACAGCATGGCACGCAGGCCGTCCCGGAACAGGCCGTGGTCATCAACGATCAGCACCTTCATGGGCGTTCTGTCCCCGTGGGCAGGTGATCACACAACCGCCATGAAACGCCAGAATCCGTCCGAACACAAGGTTTTCCGCGCATTGCGCCCGGATCGTCGGACTGGATTCCAATGATGCCTCGGCGTAGAGTGACCGCGCCGCCGCAACGGCACCCTGCTGTTCCGTCCCTTTCCACAAGGACTCGAGAACCGATCATGTCCCATCTTGTTCCACCCCATGGTGCCGATAGTCTGATGCCGCTGCTGGTGCCCGAAGTCGAACGCGCGGAAGCCCAGGCCCAGGCCGCTCACCTGCGCAAGGTGCCCCTGACCAGTCGGGAAGTTTCCGATCTGGTGATGATGGCCATGGGGGCGTACACGCCGCTGGACGGCTTCATGGGACACGATGCCTGGCGCGGCGCCTGTCAGGACATGACTCTGCCCGGTGGGGTGTTCTGGCCCCTCCCCATCACCCTGTCCGCCGAGGCGGATCTGGCCGATGCCATTGCGCCGGGCGAGGAGGTGGCATTGGTGGACCCCTCCTGCGACAATACCATCATGGGCGTGATGGAAGTGCGGGAAAAATACCGCATTGATAAAAGTTTTGAGTGCGGCCACGTGTTCCGCACCACCGATCCTGAGCACCCGGGCGTGCAGAAGGTCATGGCCCAGGGCGACGTCAATCTGGCCGGGCCGGTGCGGGTATTCTCCGAAAGCCACTATCCCGAGACCTACCGCACCCTCTATATGCGTCCGGCGGAAACCCGAGCCCTGTTCCTGGATCGCGGCTGGTCCCGGGTGGCGGCCTTCCAGACCCGCAATCCCATGCACCGCAGCCATGAATACCTGGCCAAGATCGCCATCGAGGTGTGTGATGGCGTCATGGTGCACCAGGTGCTCGGCGCCCTGAAGCCGGGCGACATCCCGGCGGAAACGCGGGTGAAGGCCATTTCCGCCCTGGCCGAGAACTATTTCGTGCCGGGTACCCTGGTCCAAGCCGGCTATCCCATTGAGATGCGCTATGCCGGCCCGCGGGAGGCCCTGCTGCACGCCGTGTTCCGGCAGAACTTCGGTTGTTCCCATCTGGTGGTGGGGCGGGATCATGCAGGGGTGGGCAGCTATTACGGTCCGTTCGATGCCCAGCATATCTTCGACGAAATTCCCGCCGACGCCCTGCACACCAAGCCTCTGAAGATCGACGTCACCTTCTACTGCCGGCGTTGCGGCGGTATGGCCACTGGGCGGACCTGTCCTCACGACAAGGAACACCACGTGACCATCTCCGGTACCCGGCTGCGGGAAATGCTTTCCCAGGGCGAGGATGTGCCGCCCGAATTCAGTCGGCCGGAAGTGGTGGCTATTCTCAAGGAATTCTATCAAAACAAAAATTGACGACTGGGAACCGGGGGGGGATAAGAATTTTCCTCCCCGGCGGCTAACAAGCCGCAGCAGGGCACCTCGAAAAACGCTTGGCGCCGGATCCCGTTTTGATAGAATCGGGGTG
>CAZHRQ010000187.1:0-4486 GCA_964535075.1 uncultured Rhodobacterales bacterium
TAGCGGGTGACATCGTGGCCGATGCCGATGGCCATCACCTCCACCGGCGATTCCCGCTCAATCCAGGTAATCACCTGCCGCAGGTGCTGCTCCAGATAGCTGCCCGGGTTCACCGACAGGGTGGCATCGTCCACCGGGGCGCCGTCGGAGATCACCATCAGGATGCGCCGCTGCTCCGGCCGGCCCAGCAACCGGCGGTGGGCCCACAACAGGGCCTCGCCGTCGATGTTTTCCTTGAGAATCCCTTCCCGCAACATCAGCCCCAGGTTGCGCCGCCCCCGCCGCCAGGGGGTATCGGCGTCCTTATAGATGATGTGCCGCAGGTCGTTGAGCCGCCCCGGCTGCTGAGGCTTCCCGTCGGCCGCCCATTGGTCCCGCGACCGGCCCCCCTTCCACGCCCGGGTGGTGAAGCCAAGCACTTCCGTTTTCACGCCGCAGCGCTCCAGGGTGCGGGCCAGGATGTCGGCGGACAGCGCGGCCACGGTGATGGGGCGGCCGCGCATGCTGCCCGAATTGTCGATGAGCAGACTCACCACCGTGTCGCGGAAATCGGTTTCCCGCTCCCACTTGAAGGACAGAGGCGTGGCCGGATTGGCCACCACCCGGGCCAGCCGCCCCGAATCCAGCAGCCCTTCCTCCAGATCGAAATCCCAGGCCCGGGTCTGGCGGGCCAGCAGCTTGCGTTGCAGCCGGTTGGCCAGCCGCCCCACCACCGTGCCCAGGTGCGCCAAATGCTGGTCCAGTTGCGCCCGCAGGCGGTTCAGTTCCTCCGGTGAGGAACAAAGCTCGGCCGCCGCCACCTCCTCGTCGAACCGGGTGGTGTAGACCGTGTAACGTTCGTCGCTGGCCTCGTCGGCGGGGGTGGGCGCGCGGCGGGAGGGGCCGGCCGGTTCCTCCGCCCCCTCCATGGCGCCTTCGCCGCCCTGGTCCGTGGGCGCCGTGTCCTCGGCCACGGCGGTGGCCGCCTCCATGGGGGTGTCGCTCTCGCGCTCACCGCCCTGGCTGTCGTCGCCCTCCCCCTGCTGACCGCCGGTGGCCGAGCTGTCGGGGGCGTCGGGATCGTCGCCGGCGGGATTTTCCGGGCTGTCCTCGGTCGCCTCCGACTCGGTGTCGGCGTCGTCCGCCTCGGACAACAGGCCCAGGCTGTGCAGCATCTCCCGCACCGCTTCCAGAAAGGCTTCCTGATCGTCCAGCAGCGGCCGCAGTGCCTCCAGACGCGGCGCCACCTCCTCGGTGAGCCACGGTTCCCACAGGGTCATCATGGTGTGGGCGGCGGGCGGCACCGGGATGCCGGCGAACATCTCCCGGGTCAGACAACGCACGGCCTCCGCCCGGGGGGCTTCCGCCTGCTTCAGGATGCGGTCCAGGCCCTGGCCTTCATAGCGTCGTTGCAGCAGTTGGTTGGTGTTGAGCGCCGTGCCGCGAAACAGCCGCGCCCCCAGACAATCCACCCGCGCCTGATCCAGGGCCTCGTAGACGGCCCGGGCGTCCTGATCCAGGGGGCGATGGGCCGCGTGCAGGCGGTCATCCAGATAACGCAGGCGCAGGGCGGCCGTATCGGCGGTGCCGCGCAACTGGACAATGTCGGCGGCGGTGAGATCGCGGGGCGGCAGGGGCAGCCGCGCCTGGCCATGGCCGTACCAGCCCTGCCCGGCCCGATAGGCCACCTCCACGTCGCGGCGGTCGGTGATGGCGCGCACGGTGCAGGCGGTGACCCGCTTGACCCGCTCCGCTGCGGTTTCCTGGTCGCCGGTGCTCATGGGGCCGGATCCGTCAGGAGACCTTGGAGACGGCGGACAGCATGTCCTCCGGCAGGGACTCGCCCATGGCCCGCTGGTAGTACTCGGCGATCACCGGCCGCTCCAGTTCGTCGCACTTGTTGAGGAAGCTGAGCCGGAAGGCGAAACGGGGGTCGCCAAAGATCAGGGCATTCTCCGCCCAGGTCAGCACCGTACGCGGCGACATGACGGTGGAAATGTCGCCGTTGACAAAGCCCGCCCGGGTGAGGTCCGCCATGGACACCATGGCCGACAGCAACCCGCGTCCCTCCTCCGTGTCGAAGTCGGGCACCTTCTTGAGCACGATGGCGAATTCCTCGTCATGGGGCAGATAGTTGAGGTTGGCCACGATGTTCCAGCGGTCCATCTGCCCCTGGTTGATCTGCTGCGTGCCGTGATAAAGCCCGGTGGTGTCGCCCAAGCCGATGGTGTTGGAGGTGGCGAACAGGCGGAAGGCCGGATGGGGCCGCAGCACCTTGTTCTGATCCAGCAGGGTGAGATTGCCCGAAACCTCCAGCACCCGCTGGATCACGAACATCACGTCGGGGCGCCCGGCGTCGTATTCATCGAACACCAGCGCCACCGGCCGTTGCAGGCACCAGGGCAACAGGCCCTCCTGGAACTCGGTCACCTGCTGGCCGTCCCGCAACACGATGGCATCCCGTCCCACCAAGTCGATACGGCTCACATGGGCGTCCAGGTTGATGCGCACGCACGGCCAGTTGAGCCGCGCCGCCACCTGCTCGATGTGGGTGGACTTGCCGGTCCCGTGATAGCCCTGCACCATCACCCGACGATTGTACTTAAAGCCGGCCAGGATGGCGCGGGTGGTGTCGGGATCGAAATGATAGGTGGGATCCAGATCGGGCACGTGTTCATCCCGCGCCGAGAAGGCGGGAACCATCAGCTCCGTCTCGAAACCGAAGAGAGTGCGCGCGGCCACTTCCTGGTCGGGGCCGTCCATGGGCATCTCGGAGGCGGTGGTCATGGAACTGTTCCGTTGTGGTGGCAGGGGAAGGGGACGGGAGGCACGGGTCGCCGGTCAGAGAGTGGCCCGCAGGGTGCTGTAGGCCTGGGTGATTTCCTTCAGCCGCTCCTCCGCCGCCCGATCACCGCCGTTGGTGTCGGGGTGATAGCGCTTCACCAGTTCCCGGTAGCGCACCCGCAGGGCGGTCAGGGTGAGCGGCGGCACGAGGTCCATCACCTTCATGGCGTTTTCCACCGGCGTCAAGGGCCGGCCCGGCGTCCCCGGGGCCTCCCCGGTGGCCCGCCGACGCCGGTCGGCCCGCTGGCGGGCGCGGGCGGCCCGGAACAGCCCCAGGGAATCCACCCAGTGCTCGGGATCGCTCATCTGATCGTCGCGCCACGGCGTATGGCCCAGGGCGCCCAGGCGCCAGGTGGGACGATGGCCCACCACGTCTTCCCGCAGGAAGGACTCCAACTGGCCGGGAGACATGCCGGCGAAATAGTTCCAGGCTTTGTTGTATTCCCGCACGTGTTCCAAGCAGAACCAGTAATACTCGTCCAGGCGGTCGCGGGCCCGGGGGGCGCGGTGCTCGCCGGGACGGGTGCAGTCGGGGTGATCGCAGCAGCGCCCGGACACGCCGGGGGCCGCCGGTTCGCGGTCGGTAGCAGAGGCGGAATGGGTCTTCATGCGGCTCATGCCCCCACTATGGGCCCGAACGCACGGGGAGACAAGAACCCCCGGCTTGACGCCGGGCCGGGCGCATCCCATGTGGCCGGGGCACCTCTCTCACTGGAGAACACACCATGCGCATGCGCGAGACCATTGAAGCCAAACTCACCCGGGCCTTCAGCCCGGTGCACATCGTGGTGGAGGACGACTCTCACCGCCACGCCCACCACGCCGGGGGCCGGCCCGAGGGGGAAACCCACTTCAACGTCACCTTGGTGAGCCCCACGTTCGATGGCCTGAGCCGGGTGGCGCGGCACCGGGCCGTGCACGAGGTCCTGGCCGAGGAACTGGCCGCCACCGTCCATGCCCTGGCCCTTTCCCTACACGCGCCGGGCGAACCAGGCGCCTGAGCGGATCAATCGTCGCGCGGAACCGCCATTTCCTCCACCGGCATCCAGCGCAGGGATTGGCGCAGGCCGCCAGCGGTGTTGCCCAGGGCCGCCAGGCAGGAGTCGGCCCGCGCCGCCGGGATATTGACGGCGAACCGCACCACATAGGTGGCCCCTCCGGCTTCGGGCATCCGCTCGGTGGTCAGGCGCACAATGTTGGCATCGAAATCCCCGAACACTTCGGACAGCCGGGCCACCAGCCCCGGCTGGTCGGCGCCGGCGCATTCCACGCGGTGGGTTACCCGGCCGTCGGCGGTGTGGGCATCCCCCAGGGTGAAGGGCTGCACCGTCACCCGCCCCTGGACCAGGGACGGCAAGGCCTCCACCAGTTCGGCGGTCACCGCCTCGGCGCTCACCTCGTCGGGCAAATGGACCACACTGGTGAACTCCGCGCCCTCACCCAGCACGGCAAAGGAGGTGTCGGCCAGATTGGCGCCAAGGTCGAACAGGCGCCCGGTGACGGCAGCCACCAGGCCCTTCTGGTCGGGGGAAAACAGGGTCACGAGCACCGCGTGGGCCATGGCAGTTTCTCCTGGCGCCCGGCAGGGGCGCGGCAAGGGGGAAGACAATAGAGCGGGTCGCACCCAATCGGGTTCACGCTGTGAACCGGATTGGGTGCGTGA
>CAZHRQ010000188.1:0-4430 GCA_964535075.1 uncultured Rhodobacterales bacterium
GGGCCGGGAGACATATCCCCCCCCGCTCCCCCCGCCAGGGGCCACCGGTTGCAGGCCGTAAGGGGCGGCGCTGGGGGGGGATGTGGTGGGCGAGGATTCGGTGGGCGCCATGCCAAAGGCCTTCCCCTGGCGCGGCTGGGGCTGCCATGGCTGGCCCGGCTGCTGTGGCGTCCAGGTGCCGGTTCCGGGGGGCTGGGCCTGGGGCGGCAGCAGGGTCATGCCATTGAGGCGGTAGAGCGCGGCGGTCTCGCAGGCCCGGGCTTGCCGTTCCAGAAAGTGGTTGTCGTCCTGGCACCCCTGGCACTGGGCATAGAGCTGGGCGTACAGACACTTGAAGCGGTCTTCGCCATACTTCCGGTACTGCATCACGTGCATCATCTCGTGGGCCAGCAGGGTTGCCACGGCGGTGGGGGACTTGTTGCGATAGCTGTCGTCCAGGAAGATGAGATTGGGGCGGGGCGCGATGCCGTGGGCGTTGGTCAGGCCGCACCAGCGGATGGTGACGTTCTCGAAATCGCGGGCGGGATAGATGCCGTTGGCGATCAATTGTTGTCGCGCCTGGTCGATGAGGGCCTGTCCGTCGGCGCTGTTGCGGTGTTGGGCATTGCAATTGTTGATGACAAAGCGCTCCACCATCTGGAAGGGAATGTTGCAGGTGGTGTTGCGCACGTCGTCCACCGCTGCCGCCACATCGCGGCCCACGTTCTCCCGGTATTGGGGCGACAGGGCGCTGAGGATGCCGTTGATGGCATTCACGTGATCGCCGATGGACTCCACGGCGGTGACGGCGTTGTCATAGTAGCAGAAGACGTTGTTGAGGGCCTGTCCCTGACAGCGGGGCAGGGCGAAGGGCTGGCCGAGCTGGTTGGTGCGGGGACGGGGCGCCATCTCGGCCGCATGAACATTGCAGGCCGCCGGCTGCCGGGTCGGTTGCGGGGTCTGGGCGCCCGTGGTCAAAGGCCACAACGCCAGTCCCACCAGAACGAGAATCCCTGCCCGCATGGGCCATACTCCTTATTCGGGCCCGGGCCGACGGGCCTGCCCCGTCCCCCCATTGGCCGTCATCGTTTCGGCCCTCCGTGGGTCGGAGTCGCCGCCATGGAACAGCACCCGCGGGCAGCGCCCCTGAGCGCAGGGGGCCACAGGTCCACGGGCGTTCTTCCCGGCCCGCTTCAGACCTGACAACCGGCCTGCATGTAGTTGCCCCGGAAGTAGAGCAGCGGCTGGCCCCCGGTGGCCACCTCCAGGCGTTTCACCTCGCCGATGATGATCTTATGGTCGCCGGCCTCGTGGATGGCCTGCACGTCGCAGCCGATGGCCGCCAGGGTGTCCTGCACCATGGGCAGATCGGCGTAGCCCGGGGCCCAGGCTACCTCGGTCCACTTTTCCGGGTTGCGGCTGGCAAAGGCGATGGAGACGTCCCGTTGGCTGTCGCGCAGGATGTGTACCGCGAAATGACCCTGTTCCGTGTAGGCGTCCAGGTCCCGGGTCCCGTTGCCCAGACACACCATGACCAACGGCGGTTCCAGGGAGATGGAGGAGAACGCATTCACGGTAAGACCCACCGGCTCGCCATCCGCCCGCCGGGCGGTGACCACCGTCACACCGGTGGCGAAGGACCCCAGGGCCTTGCGGAAGTTGCGGTCGTTCACATCCATGTCGGGCCCCCACTTCTGGCTAACGGCGGTGGGCGGGCCGGTGGCACGCCCTCGGACTCCGGTTGTACACGATGTGCCCTGTCGGTGCAAAGTGCCCCCGTACGCCCGCCGCCGCGCCACAAAAGATTACACAGTGTCGATGCGGCGGGGGTCGCAAAAGCCGCTAAAATTGGTCTATAAGAGGTATCTGCCACGCAGGGCAGCATCGGGGACCGGTCGGCGCGCATGGTCACAGCGCGCGTCGGGGCAGGATCCGCAGAGTCTCACGAGGTGCCGAAAACAACGGAACGGCATCCGGTCAAGCGCTCTTGAGGGAGCTTTCCATGTTAGGAATCGTCGGTATCCTGGTGGTGATCGCTTCCGTGCTCGGGGGGTACGTGGCCATGGGAGGCCACCTGGATGTGTTGTTCCAGCCCTTCGAGTTGGTGATCATCGGGGGCGCGGCCGTGGGGGCCTTTATGGTGTCCACCCCCACCCGGGTGGTGAAGGGGGTGATGGGCAACCTGAGCCGGGTGGTCTCCGGCTCCGCCCATGGCAAGTCGGACTACGTGGAACTGTTGACCATGTTGTTCGTCACCTTCCGCCTGGCCAAGACCAAGGGTGACCTGGCCCTGGAAACCCACGTGGAAAAGCCCGATCAAAGCCCCCTGTTTAAGCGCTTCCCCAAATTCTACAAAGACAAGCATGCCTTGACTTTTTTTTGTGATTATCTCCGGCTGCTGACCATGGGGTCCAATAATCCCCATGAGCTGGAGCTGATCATTGACGAGGAAATCGAGGCCCTGCGCGAGGAAAAGAGCGCCATTTCCGATGCCCTGGTGAACATGGCCGACGGCCTGCCGGCGCTGGGCATCGTGGCCGCCGTGCTGGGGGTGATTAAAACCATGGGGTCCATTTCCGAGCCGCCGGAGGTTTTGGGGCACCTCATCGGCGCCGCCCTGGTGGGGACCTTCCTTGGGGTGCTGCTGGCCTATGGTTTCGTGGGCCCTATCGGCCGAGCCCTGGCCGCCTCTTTCCAGGACGATTTGCGATACTACCACTGTATGAAAACGGCGCTGCTGGCCCATATGCAAGGGTACGCGCCGCAGA
This sequence comes from uncultured Rhodobacterales bacterium, assembly GCA_964535075.1. GTDB lineage: Bacteria > Pseudomonadota > Alphaproteobacteria > Rhodospirillales > CAJXLG01 > CAZHRQ01. The sequence goes on from CAZHRQ010000188.1 coordinate 2,748, forward strand.
TCGCCGTGGAGTTCGGGCGCAAGATCCTGTCGGAGGATGTGCGCCCCTCCTTCCAGGAAATGGACAAAAAAATCGCCGCCGTGCCGCAGGAGCAGAGTTAGAGCCTATCGCGGTCAATGGGACCCAATTCTCGGGTCCCATTGACCGCGTGAATCGGCTCTATCTATTTGTTTTAGAGCGGGTCGCCACGCGCATGCCAGGGAGTGAGCCATGGCCGAGGGTCAAAACGTCGTCATCATTCGCCGCAAGAGCAAACACGGCGGACACGGCCACCATGGTGGGTCGTGGAAGGTGGCCTATGCCGACTTCGTGACCGCCATGATGGCCTTTTTTCTGCTGTTGTGGCTGCTCAACGCCGTGACCGAGCAGCAACTGAACGGTATCGCCGACTATTTCGCGCCGGAAAGCGTCTCCCAGACCACCAGTGGCGCCGGCGGCATGCTGGCCGGGCGCAGCTTCGATGATACCGGCGCCCGTCTGGGGCGGGGCACCGATCAGATCCCCGAACCAGGCATGACCCAGAACCAACAGCAGCAACAACAAAACCAGGAATTCGAGGAAATCAAGAAACAGATCGAACAGCGGGTACAGAACGATCAACAACTGCGCCAGATGATGAGCAATCTGGAATTCGCCACCACCGACGAAGGACTGCAAATCCAGATCAAGGATGACCAGCAGACCGCCATGTTCGCCAACGGCAGTGCCCAGATGACGTCGCGCGCCCGCGAGTTGATGAGCGTGGTGGCCCAGGCCGTCCAGGAGATGCCCAACAACGTTTCCATCAGCGGCCATACCGATGCCACCCCCTTTGCCGGCGCCCGACGTGGGTACGGGAACTGGGAACTGTCGGCGGACCGGGCCCTGGCCAGCCGTCGGCAACTGATCGCCGACGGCGTGGACCCCAAGCGCATCACCCACGTGGTGGGCAAGGCCGATACCGATCCCTTGGTGCCCGAAACGCCCACCGCGGCCAGCAACCGGCGCATCTCCATCACCGTGCTGCGCGACGAGGCTGACGAGAAAAAGGGAAGCAGCGGGGGCAGTTCTTTCGTGCCCTTTGGTCAGCCGGGCAGCATCCCCTCGGGCGGTCGCTAGGCATGCGCCTGCCCGCGCCAGTGCCGGCCAGCGACGCCCGCTGGCAGGAACCGCCCGAGCCGCTGCTACAGCCGGGGCTCTATCGGGGGCTGCTGCTGCGGCGGGTGCTGGCCTACGGGGTGGATCTGGTGATCCAGTTCCTGCTGGCCGGATTGGCGTGGCTGGCCCTGGGGGTGAGCGGTCTGCTCACTCTGGGGTTGGCTCTGCCGGTGTTGGTGCCGGTGGTGGTGGTGCTGGTCACCGTGCTGCCCGCCCTTTATCAGACCCTGCTGGTTGGGGGGACTCACAGCGCCACCTGGGGCATGCGCCTGTTCGGGCTGCGGGTTTACCGCTTCCTGGATGGCGGCCGACCGGATGGGCTCCAGGCCCTGGTGCACTGGGTGTTGTTCTACCTTACCGTGCCGGCCACCAGTGGCCTGATTCTTCTGTGGTGCCTGTTCAACCGCCGCCAGCGCGGTCTGCATGATGTGCTGAGTGGTGTTCTGATCCTGGACAAGGGCGTTTCGCCGCACGGCGCCCCGATCCTGTGAGGCCAGCAGATCTCATTTTAGCAAAAAGGGGCTTTGCGTCGGACTCAGGATGTGA
>CAZHRQ010000189.1:0-4357 GCA_964535075.1 uncultured Rhodobacterales bacterium
AAGGATCCGCTGAACATCTACTATTATGGATTGTTAAAGACCTTTTTACCGGATGATCTGCTCTTTAAAAACGAAAGAATGGCCGCTGCTCATGGAATCACGAATAGAACGCCGTTTATTGATTATCGCCTGGTGGAACTTGGCTACAGAATTCCGCAGGCTTTCAAGATTCAAGCTCCGACCGCAACGCATGACGGGACGAAGTTGGTCTACAAACAAGCCATTCAAGGACTGATCCCGGATGAAATCCTGCACCGCAAGAAAGCCCGCGGGTTTAGCCAACCGTCTTCCGTCTGGTATCGCCAGGAGTTGAAAGATTTTGTCCATGCTACTCTATTTAGTCACAACGCTTTCTGTCTGGAGTACGTCAACAAGAAGTATATGCACAAACTGTTTTCGGAACATGTCAGCGGAAAAGCAAATTTTGACTACCTATTAAATTCACTTCTCATTTTTGAATTCTGGTTAAAAACGTTTCTGAGGTAAAATACACAATGAAAATAATCAATGTGGCCGGCGCGCGGCCGAATTTTATGAAGATTGCTCCACTAATACACGAAATGCGGAAGCGCCCCGAACTGCACCCCATCCTGGTGCATACCGGGCAGCATTATGACGACAAAATGTCCAAATTGTTCTTTGATGAGCTTCAGATTCCAAAGCCGGATATTGACCTCGAAGTCGGGTCGGCGTCTCATGCGGCGCAGACAGCGAAAATCATGATGGCGTTTGAAGCGGTACTTCTGCAAGAACGTCCTGATCTGATTGTGGTGGTGGGGGATGTCAACTCCACGATTGGGTGTGCGCTGCCGGCCGCCAAGCTACATATTCCGGTGGCCCATGTGGAGGCCGGCCTGCGAAGTTTTGACCGCACGATGCCGGAAGAAATTAACCGGGTGCTGACGGATGCGATCTCCGACTATTTGTTTGTCACCGAACCCAGCGGAGAAGCCAATTTACGGCGGGAAGGGATCGCAGCAGACAAGATTCATTTTGTCGGCAATGTAATGATTGATACCTTGATGGCAAACAAAACGCGGGCTGATGAATCGGGAGTGTTGAACACGCTTGACCTGCAGCCGCAAGGGTATGCGCTGCTGACGCTGCATCGTCCCTCGAATGTGGATGTTCAGGAAACCTTTGTTCGTATTTTAGATGCGCTTGAAGAGATCCAGACCCATCTCCCGATTCTTTTCCCTATTCATCCTCGTACCCGAAAACGGATCGAGGAATTCGGCTTGCATGATCGCGTGGCAGCGCTGAAGAATTTCCGTCTGATCGAGCCGCTGGGGTATCTGGATTTTCTCAAGCTGATGGCCGAAGCGAAGTTGATGCTCACCGATTCCGGCGGCATTCAAGAGGAAACAACTATTCTGCAGGTTCCCTGCCTCACATTACGGGAAAATACAGAACGGCCGATCACAGTGGAACAGGGCACAAACGTGGTTGTTGGGACAGACACTGCCCGGATCATTGCAGAAAGTGATCATGTCCTGAAGGGCCAGGCATTTTCAGCTAAAATGCCAAAATTCTGGGATGGAAACGCGGCTGAACGAATTGTCAGAGTACTCATAGACAGCAACCACTAATGTACGGATCTGAATACATAAAGGACATGCAGATCGTATTGTCCCTGAGTTAGGCAAAATAATGGAATTTGAATTTTCGAAAAATCTCAAAACCGGATTCTTTTGGCTCGGTTTATTTAAAACCGTCGGACAGGTCTTTATTTGGCTCAATACTATTATTATTGCCCGTTTTCTTCATCCCTCAGATTATGGTCTAGTGGGAATGGCCAATCTTATCACAACCTTTGTAGTGCTTATTGGGGATTTTGGCTTCGGCACAGCAATTGTCCAAGAAAAAGATTTAAAACCGATACATGTGCATAGCCTGTTTTGGATTATCGTTGCTATAGGAATGGCTTTTTTGCTTGTTCTTTACTTTGGCGCTCCGATAGCTGCCATGTTTTTTGATAACTCAGAAGTTCTTCCTATCTTACAGTTGAGTGTTGTTGCCATGTTTTTCAATATCATTTCTGATATTCCTGTAAAACTTCTTCTTCGAGATCTTCGGTATAGGAGTTCAGGTTTATTAGATTTTGCCAGCAACTTGGCCGCCAGCATAAGTGTTTTGATCTTGGCTATTAGAGGCTATGGAGCATATAGCTTAGTATTTGGTGCTATCCTCACTGGATTTCTGAAGTTTTCGTTGGCGTGCCTTCAGTGTAGATGGTTTCCTAAGGCCACATTTCAAAAGCAAGGCCTTAAAAAATTTGTCAAATTTGGGGGGAATATTGTCACAAGTAGGATTTTATGGTATATTTATTCTAATGCTGACTACGCTATTCTAGCCAAAAAATTAGGAAAGATTCCTTTTGGTTTATACAGTTTTGCATTTAATTTTGCCTGTATACCTATTAACAAATTGCGACCGATACTTTATCCGGTCCTATTTTCTTCATTCTCAAAAATTCAGGATGATTTACCGCAATTAAGAGAAAAGTATTTAAAAATTGTTGATTTTATGTTTACCTGTTATGTACTGATATATTGTGGTCTTTTTTGGGTCAGTCCGGAATTTGTCAAAATCTTTCTTGGCGACCAATGGGAGCCGATTATTCCTGTATTACAAATTCTTTTGATAGCTCAACCATTAAGAGCACTTTCTTCCAGTAGCCCTCCTGTGACAGTTGTGCTTGGAAGACCGGATATTGGGGTAAAAAATATGATTGTTTTTATCACGATAATGGTTCCAAGTTTTCTTATTTTTTCAAACTGGGGAACAATAGGGGTAGGACTGGCATGGTGTTTTGTATATCCCATTGCTTTTCTTATAACGTTGATCATGAGATTACGCGTTGTGGGAATACCTCTGCGGACTTTTCTCTTGCGGCTAGTACCTAGCTTCAAATTTGTTCTGGTTACCTCTCTGGCAATCTTTGTGTATAAATCCTTACTCGTTCGCATGTATAGTTCTCCGGATATCATATTTCTGTGGGTAAGCTTTTTGGGGACGATTTTGGTAGGAACTTTTTCCAATTTTTTCGTGCTATGGGTCTTTGAAAAACGATATATTAACATGGTATTTTCTTTTATCAAGAGTTAAAGAATAGTATGGAATATCCTCGGATTCATCGAACCATTTTGAAAAAAAGCTCCATTCAACCTCTACGACTCAGGGCGGTAGGTGATATAAATCTGGGGGGGGAAATAGCAAAAAGTGCGATGAATTCTACGAGCTTTACTCCTTTACCTGCTGTCAAAGCCGCTTTAGGAGAAGCCTCACTAGGCTTTTTTAATTTAGAGTGTAATCCAGTGTCCGATGTACACAAGTCTCGTTCCAGAATGATTAGTCCGGCCTTCTTACTTGATCAAATCCGTGAAGAGTTTAAGATTGCTAATATCGCCAATAATCATATCACTGATGCAGGTGAAGAAGCATTTTTAGACACACTGAGGCAACTTGAGAAACGGGGTTTTCTTGTGATTGGCGGTGGGCGAAATTTAAAAGAAGCTCGTCAATTACGCACAATACATGTGCAGGATAGCACTATTGGTTTTCTTGCGTGCGCTGATTTTGTGAATGCTCCGCATAAAAAAGGAAACCACGCTGGAGTCAATAAGCCTGGTGTACTGATTTATCAGCCCCCAAAAATCATCAAGCTCATTCGTGATTATCATCATCTTGTAAATGTTCTTGTGTGTTCTCTTCATACCGGCCTGGAATTTCACAACTATCCCGATCCCATCTTAATACGAGACGCTCATAGAATGATAGAGGCGGGGGCACATGTCATCCTTATCCATCATGCTCATGTGCGGCAAGGCATTGAAATCTACAAAAATGGACTAATTGCCTATGGTCTCGGCAATTTTGTATTTAATATCACAGCCCCTTATATGCAGCAGCCAAATGCTGCAACCGATATCGGTCTTCTCTTAGATATACTCCTCGATAAGCAAGGTGTTGTAGGCTATGACTTCTGGCTATCTAAGATTAAACTTGATGGAAGCCCTATGATCCTCTCAGACGTAAAAAAATATTACACTCTTTACCAGGAGCAATTAACTTTTAATGAGAATCTCTCAAATCCGGCATTTATTAAAAAAGAATGGAAGAAGGTATGTAGAAGATATGTAAAGAACCGCTATTATGCATTGCATTGGGCATTTCACAAGAAAGAATATGCCCGATTTTTTGAACTTCTATGGGATTTAAAAAGACGGGAAAATCGTAGATGGATTATGGGATTAATCGGACTATGAACGCCTGATTACAATGTTTCTCTAGGGAGAAATCCTCATCCTAATTGTTTCTGTTGGAATGCCTTGACACGGCGAAAGTGATCTCTTGA
>CAZHRQ010000190.1:0-4220 GCA_964535075.1 uncultured Rhodobacterales bacterium
TTCGTGATGAGCGCCAGCTTCACCAACCAGGTGCTGGCCCAGATCGAGCTGTGGACCAAGGCCGATCAGTACGAGCGCAAGGTGTACGTGCTGCCCAAGCACCTGGACGAAAAAGTGGCCGCCCTGCACCTGGGCCGCCTGAACGCCCAGCTCACCGCCATGACCAAGGAACAGGCCGACTACCTGGGTCTGCCCCAGGACGGCCCCTACAAGCCGGACCACTATCGCTACTAGAGCCTATCGCGGTCAATGGGACCCCATTCTCGGGTCCCATTGACCGCGTGAATCGGCTCTATCTATTTGATTTAGAGCGGATTCACGCACCCAATCCGGTTCACAGCGTGAACCCGATTGGGTGCGATCCGCTCTAAGAGCCTATCGCGGGCCATGGGACCCCATTCTTGGGTCCCCTTGGCCGCGTGAATCGGCTCCGAGACCGTCCGTCTTCATCATTGCGCACGCAGGGGGCCTTCGGGCCCCCTGTTGTTGTTTCTCGGGGCAAAACGCGACCGTCGGCGCAGGGCCGGTCCGCGCGGACCGCACCCCGATCATGACCGGCCCGCGCCCCCTGAAGCCCCCGCTTGCATTCCCCGCCGCACCGCGTACTGTGCGGGCATCGCGACCGCTCTTCAGGAAAGGAGCCCCCGATGACCGCTTCCCTGCACCGCCTTCTAAGCGTGGCGCTGGCCGTGGTGGCCGGTTTCACCGCCGCGCCGGCCGCCGCCGCCAGCTTCGACTGCGCCAAGGCCAGCACCGATATCGAACACACCATCTGCGACAACGGGGAGATCAACTCCCTGGACGGCGAGATGGGCCGCCTGTACCGCAAGGCCGAGGACTCCCTGGCCCCCGGCCCCCGCGACAACCTGATCCACGAACAACGCGGCTGGATTCAGCATCGCGACTATGTGTGCGGTGGCCGGGACAGCGAATCGGACATCGCCCGCTGCCTCAAGCCCCTGTATGAGCGCCGCATCCACCGTCTGAAGGCGGAACTGGGCGAGCCTCACCACCACTACCACGCCAACCATCCCCAGCCCTCGGAACAGAGCTGCGGCTCGTGCCAGTACCATGGCCCCGATGCCGGCATGGGCTGCGCGGGCTATACCAGCCGCAGCGGCTGCGTCTCCACTGAGCAGTGCTCCTGGGTGGTTTCTCGCTGCAACTGATCCCGTGATTTCGTGGGGAACGGGCTGTCTGCCCGTTCCCTGTTGCCCTCACCCCTCCGGAGGGATCGGCATGCCCTCTCGTGGTGTTCTCTATATCGTCTATGGCACGCGCATCCGCCCCACGCTGGAGCGGTCCCTGGCCTCCCTGCGCGAGACCAATCCCCACCTGGGCATTCAGGTGGAGGAAGTGCCCGACGATGACCCCAACGACGAATTCCGGGGGCACCTGCGCAAGGCCCACGCCCTCGACCTGTCCCCCTTCGACGAAACCCTGTTCCTGGATGCCGACACGGTGGTGATGGCGCCGCTGGATTTCGGCTTTGACATGGCGGCGCGCCACGGGCTGGCCTGTTGCCACAACGAATCGCCCTGGGCCGTGAAGTATGAAAGCGCCGGCAACCACTGGAGCACCCCGGAATACAACACGGGGGTGTTCTTCTTCACGGCGGCGGCGCGGCCGATCCTGGAACGCTGGCGGCATCTGGCGGGCGTGATCGATTCCGGCCACGATGTATATTACAACAAACAACTGATGCGGCAGCATTTTTCCGATCAGGCCAGTTTCGCCCGCGCGGTGGAGGAATGCGACGTGCGGCCCTTCGTGCTGCCCTGCACCTGGAACCTGCGGCCGCGCTGGGTCCGGCATTTCCACGGCCCGGTGCGGGTGTGGCACGAATATTCGGAACCGCCAGAGGACCTGAAGGCGCTGCAACAGGCCTATGGCACCACGGACCGCGCCTACGGCTATCATATCCTGGAAGGCCGCGGCCCCACCGGCCGCCAGACCCCCGGCGGCCCGGAAATGGGCTGGGTGCTGTATCAGTAGGGTGGTGCGCACCGCGCGCTGCGGTTCCAGACACGGCGGGGCGGCGCCTTGAGCGCCAGGGGCTGGCCGGCCACCACCAGGGTCACGGCCGAGGCCACGGCGGCCACCGCTTGATGCAGCCGCCCCAGGGCATCGCGATAGGCGCGGCTCTCGGGGTCCGCCGGCACCAGCCCCAGGCCCACCTCGTTGGAGACCAGCACCACCGGCCCCCCGCCGGCGCGCAGGGCCGCCGCCAGGTCCGCGGTTTCGGCGGCCAGGTCGGCGCCCGCGCCCTGACGGTTCACCAGCCACAAGGTCAGGCAATCCACCAGCACCGGCCGGGCCGGGTGGCGCTCCGCCCGCAGCACCGCCGCCAGGGCATGCGGTTCCTCCCGCGTTTCCCAAAAGGTGTCCCCCCGGTCCTGGCGGTGCTGGGCAATGCGCGCCGCCATTTCCGCATCCCCCGCCTCGGCCGTGGCCACGTACAGCCCGCGCCGGGCGGCGCGGCGGATCAGCGTTTCCCCGTGGCGGCTCTTGCCCGAGCGCGCGCCTCCCAACACCAAGGTCACCGGCGGCAGGCGGCGGCTCATGGGGCCTCCTGGTTCACGCCCTCCACCCGCACCCCGTCGGCGAACAGGGTGAGGCGGGTGAGGTGCCACGGTGCCACCACCAGGGTCAGGGCCACCGCCGGCGCCTGCCAGGCCTGGGCCAGGGCGGCGCGGATGGTGCCCGCATGGGCCACCGCCACCACCGGCTGGCCCTCGGGCGGGTGGATTTCGCGCACCACCGCCGCCACCCGGGTCATCAGGTCGGTGAAGGATTCGCCCCCGGGCGGGCGGGTGTGTAGAGGATCGGTCACGAAGGGTTGGGCCTCGGCGCCCAGGTCGTCCCAGCGGCGGTCGCTCCAGGCGCCCAGGTCCTGTTCGCGCAACCGGGCGTCCTGCCGTCGGCTGCGGGGCTGCCAGCCCGCCGCCTGGAGGGCATCCGCCGTGGCCCGGGCCCGCGCCAGATCGGAAACCAGCAGGTGGGCACCGGTGGGCAGGCAGCGCGCCACCGCCGCCGCCCGGGTGGGTGTGATCGCCGCCGGCCAGTCCCGCTGTCCCATCAACCGGCCCTGCTGCGTGGGCACCGGCGCATGGCGGATCCAGATCCAGGAAACGGCGGCCGTCATGGGCGCGTCACGGTGCCAGCATGACGGCAAAGGCCAGCAGGGCCAGCACCTCGGCCACCTGCTCCACGGCGCCCAGCACGTCGCCGGTAACGCCGCCCAGGGTGCGCCGGGCCAGCCGGGCCAACGCAAATGCGCCCATCGCCGTCAACGCCAGGGCCAGGAACACCGCCAGCGGCGCCTGCACCAGGGCCAGGCTGAACCCCCCAGCCAGGGCCACCGCCCAGATCAGGCTGGCCCGGGGCGGGCGGCCACTGCCGGCGGCCAGTCCCCCCGCCCGGGCCGGCGGCAGCCAGCGGTGCACGGGCACAATGGCCGCCCGGCTGAGGGCATGGGTGGCGATCAGGGCGGCGGCGCCGTTGACGGGCCCCAGGGCGGACAAGGCGGCCGCCCGCAACCCCACCGACATCACCAGGGCGGTGACGCCAAAGGTCCCCAGGCGGCTGTCGCCCATGGCCCACAGCCGGTGGGTGCGGTCATGGGCGCCCAGGCCATCGGCCATGTCGGCCAGACCGTCCTCGTGCAGGCCGCCGGTGAGCGCGGTGGTGCTGCCCACGGCCAGCAGCGCGGCGGCCAGGGGGGGCACGCCGGCCACACTGGCGCCCATCCACACCAGCGACCCCAGGGCGCCGATCACCACCCCCACCAGGGGGAAGGCTCGGCTGGCCCGGGAGAGGTTGCCGCTGCCGGCGCCCCCCGGCATGGGCAGCCGGGTGAGGAACAGCATGGCCAGGCGCAGGTCATCCCACCACGCCGCCCCGACACCACGGCGGGGCAACGGCATGTCCGGCATCATGTGGTCGGCTCCCAGTCTAGAGCCTATCGCGGTCAATGGGATCCAGAAATGGGTCCCATTGACCGCGTGAATCGGCTCTATCTATTTGAATTAGAGCGGATTCACGCACCCAATCCGGTTCACAGAGTGAACCCGATTGGGTGCGATCCGCTCTAGAGCCTATCGCGGTCAATGGGACCCCATTTTTGGGTCCCATTGACCGCGTGAATCGGCTCTATCTATTTGAATTAGAGCGGAGTCACGCACCCAATCCGGTTCACAGCGTGAACCCGATTGGGTGCG
>CAZHRQ010000191.1:0-3492 GCA_964535075.1 uncultured Rhodobacterales bacterium
TGCTGCCTTTTCAAAAGACCCATATTCTTACATAGATGCGAGGCCGCTGACACCTGTTGGACCACTAGAGAAACATATGGGGGATTCAAAGGATTGCCGGGAGAAAGACAGGAAAAGTCAAGCAAAGCAACCCACTTCTTCAGTTCTTCCTGAATTAAGCGATTTCCCGTCGGCGATGGCTCCACGAACCCTAACATAGCCATATTGGGGGTCCGCGCCCACCAAATTTCGAGAGCTTACCAGATTTGCCAGGCTTTGGCAGGCCGTTTTAAGCACACACCTGCCCATGGCTTCTCCATTCTCGCCGGTTTTTTACGGCGGCCGCCTACTACTGCAGGTGGGCGCAGGGGGCGTGATCGTCCTCGGTGAAACAGGGTGCCCTGTCAAGGCAGGTAGGAAGCCGAACCGAAAATCGGCCTCTATTCACTTAGCTGTTTAGACTCTTCATCGTTTTCATTGATGGGTTTGCCTCTCGTCTCATCTAGCTTCGTTTCCTGGCGATTTCTGAAGTATTCAAGCAAATTAACAGAAGGCAGCAGAAATGGCCCATGGGGTCCGTTTGCTGTAATCTGAGATACAAAACCCCTTGCTATCCCGTACAACATTGCGGTTCCGTTTAGATGGACAAGTTTCTTCATTTCATTAACTTGAACATCCTCTCCAAAGGAAAAAAATCCACATATTAATATATGGATACGATAAGGATTCACAGAAAAGCTCTCAGCATCTTCATTTGCATTGATATCCAGCTTTATCATATATGATGGCTCATCAATCTTCTTTTTTACTTGTATATCCAATCCAAGCTTCGACTCATAACTATGCATTTCATCAATATCATACTGGTAGTTTGCTTCACTTGACATTGATTCAATTATATAGTCCTCAAATTTGATATCAGCCATCATTTTATGCAGCCTTTGCTGGCGGTTCTTCACCATCATTATTAAAAAAGCTAACTACATCTTCTCTATATTCCTTTACATCATCTACGGTAATAGGTTTCTTTTTAGAAATATATACTCTTGATATTTTAAAACCTTGAGGCGGAAACGAGATATTTAGCTCATTCCCTAAAGCCTCAGAAATTGAAAGAAGCTTTTTTATTGTCATGTTTGGCGTTCCATTTAGCATTTTGGTAATTGCCGCCCGAGAACACCCCAATAATTCAGCCAAGTTAGCCTTACTAAGGCCTTTCTCATTTAGAAGAAAACAAATATCTTCAGTGATGGATAATATTAGCCGTTCTAGTTTGAACTCGAAGCTACCACGGTATTCTTCAATTTTGTGGTCTAACCACCTATTTTCCATTTTTCTGTCCACCCTCTTCTTCCCTGATCCTTTTAACCTTCTCTAGTATTGCTTTTGGCGTCCTTTGCTTCTGTTTCATGTAGCCAAGAACGAAAATAAAGCTCCTTCCGCTTTCTTGGTTTCCAAAATAACCAAGAAGCCGGACCTTATCAGACTTAAATTCATAGATTTGATCCTCAACGTGTTTAAATTTTTGTTTATTTCGCGGAATACCGTGGTCTTGGACATTAGCCAACAGCGGCAGAACTTTCTTAAGATCCTTCTCCTGTAGCGAATCAATAAACCCCTTGAATTCACAGTCGCCTCCTCTGACTACTGCAAAATAGGTAATCTTTTCCCCTCGTCCTATGAGCTCTATCGGCACTTGTTAACCTATACGTTAACCACAATGCAAGGAAATTCAACGCCTAGCCCCCCAAAAAAAACAAACTGATTTCAGTCCGTTATGTTGGGGATCCAGAACTGAATTGCCCCATATTTTGTGGAGGAGAGCTGCAACCATGCTTATCTCTCACAGTTCTCCCCTGCCTTAGAAAAATCTCTATGTCCACTTCTACCCTCAATGGCCTCACAAGGCCGAGGGCTCGCTGACGGGCTTCAGCAGAAACCAGCCAACTCCGAATTCACGCAAAAGAGGGAATCCGAATGGAACCGAACGGCTGGAAAAGATGGTGATCCTTCCGGTGTTACTGCGCCAATCGGCGCAACGACGGTCCGCCGTCCACCCAGCCTTGATAGAAACCTAGACGAACGCCCGTTGAAACGCAAGGCCGGTTTCGGGGCCATTGCAAAGCCGACCCGTGGGAGGTATTATTTTATTGATTGCGAGCCCCACCATGAAAGACGACCGCAAAAAGCCGACCGTGACGCCCTCCGAAATGCGGAACCTTAAATCAATCGACGAATCAACCGGGCGCTCGCTGATAAAGGGTATCAGGGACTTGGGGAAAGGCTACGTTACGCCACCGACCCCGAAACCGATCCTTACCCCAGGAAGCCGCCAAAGGACTGACAGGCTCGAACCACGGCGGCAACCGCTCCACCCTCTGCGAGGGCATTCACCATGCCCGAACGCATCCCGGAAAACAACGAGCAGTTGAACAAGGTCTCGAAGGCCATGCTGAAGCTCGTGGGGGTCTATCCTCATCCGGACGCCCTGTACTGCCTCCAGCTGGCGAAATGGGGCATATCGACCGGCCGGCCGGCTGGACCTTGGGAAATACCCGGAAGTGTACACCGAGAACCTGGACGCCCTCCTTTATCACTGGAAGCCCGGGGAGGTCATGGAGTTTCTGAAGGGACCGGACGGGCACGAGCTATACAATCAGGTTCCACAGGGGCCCATCAAACCCCTATCCCTTGCCTGGGACGTCTTGGACCAGATCGAATCCCGGATCATGGCCGGGGCGCTGGACGACCCGTAAACCCAGCTCATATCAAATTTTCACACACCCCAAAATTTCGCCTTGAAGAAGCCGCTACCGAACGGCAGCCCCTCCCAAATGCTCCAAAGTTTTTCTTTTGTAGGCTGGATAAACAACCCCTTCGTCAATCTCTTCTTCTTTTAGGTAACTCATTCGGCGAATGCTATTACCATAATATCATTTGTAGTATATACTAGAAATGTCACTATACAAAACATATATTTCTAGTTCACCAATATGCAAAATATCTTAGGATCTAAAAAAACTATTGCAAAACTGAAAACGTTTTTTAAAAACACTGTAATCATATTCTTTTGTACACTTTTTCATTATTACTTTAATTTTTTTAGGCAAAATGGGCACATTTATTGCCGGGCTTACTCCACCATTCCTCATTTAAAAACTATACGTATGCCCATAATTATTTTGAGTTTTTTCAATGTAAATATCAATAAAAGGCTTATATTTATTTTTTGGAATCATGTAAGATAATTCACTTTGATAAGCCATTTCTTTTGCAGTATTTTGTGTTTCTATTGCTAGCTGGTTTGTTTCTATATCGTATTGTCACGCATAATATAAAGTTATGGCTAAAATAATGGCTACAAAGAGCTGCATAAAAACCTCAAATATTCTACTTTATTTGTTGATAACCCATAATAAATGGCCACAAAAGGACATTTTTGTGATTTTTTATCTGTATATCTAAAGCAAAGAGGGCATTGCTTCTGTGCCATAGCTACTTCCTTACATAACC
>CAZHRQ010000191.1:3502-4156 GCA_964535075.1 uncultured Rhodobacterales bacterium
AACCAGGCATCTCTTGCTTATGGGAAACACATTTCTCAATAGGTTCGGTCTTTCGAGGAACGCATTTTTCCGCGCCACTCGACGCCCTTCTCCTCAAGGTGCTTCATCAGGACGGTATGGTGAACAAAAAATTTTCGTTACACCCCGAACTTCATGCTTCGAACTCGGGAGTTGAGAAGTTTGGCGCTATAAAGGCATAGAATTGTCGCTTTTAGACACTATTATCCATTTAATTGCGCCAAAACATATTTCTCTCGCCCTTTTTAGACCTCTCGGAGCTGTAGTTGCCTAACGATGGTCACCAGATTTGCAGTCACCAAGGAGGCCCAGACATAGCTCTTGAACGAGCGCAGGCCCTAACAGGTGCACTTGTCAAAACCAAAGCAGCGCTTCAGCCAGGAGATTCCGGATTCGACTCCGGCCCGGAAGCGGCGGAGTCGGGCGTAGACATACTCGCTCCGGCACATGTCCTTGACCTTGAGGCCGCGCTTCTTGGCAAAACAGACATCCTTGATCCCCTTGGCCTTGGCTGCCGCGAGATTGTCCTTCGATGCAAAGCCGCCATCCAAGGCCACCTTGAGGCGGTAGCGGTTGAAAACGCTCTCCTGGCGGTCGAGCATATCGATGGTCAGGTCGGTATCCGCCGGGTTGCCC
>CAZHRQ010000192.1:0-4155 GCA_964535075.1 uncultured Rhodobacterales bacterium
ACACCCTGTTCGGCGGTGGCGGCGACGACCACCTGGAAGGCGAAGCCGGGGACGATACCCTCTCCGGTGGGGCCGGGAATGACCGCCTGTACGGTCAGGAGGGTGACGACACCTTCCTGTTCAACGGCGGTGAAGGCAATGACACGGTACGGGGGGGCAGCGGCAGCGATACCCTGTCCCTGGGCACTCTGGGATCGGACGCCACCATCACGCTGCATGCCGATGATGGGGACGAGGTGCTGGACCTCTCCGCCGGCACCGAGTACAGCGGCAGTGAACTCTCTGGTACGGTGCAGACCGACAGCGGCACCATCTCCTTTGATGGCATCGACGCCCTCACCTGGGATGATATGGCCGACGATACCGAAGGCGATCAGGATCAAGGCGGAGAGGCCGGTGACACCGCCCAGTCCGTCCTGGCCAACGCCGGTGCCGATGCCGACGACACCACGCCCCTGGGCGGCGCCACCGACAAGAGCGATCATCTCACCGGCACCGAGGGCAACGACGCCATCGACGGACTGGCCAAGAACGATCACATCTGGGGCGAAGAGGGGAACGACCTGCTCGACGGCAACGTGGGCAACGATCACCTGTTCGGCGGCGAAGGCCATGACACCCTGCGGGGTGGCGATGGCAACGACAAGCTCCAGGGCGAGGCTGGCAACGACCGACTGGAAGGTGGCGCCGGTAACGACAAGCTGGAAGGGGGCGCCGGCAACGATGTGCTCGACGGCGGCGCCGGCAACGACACCCTCCTGGGGGGCGACGGCGACGACCTGTTCCTGTTCAGTGAAATCGACGGCCACGACACCGTATCCGGGGGAGACGGCAGTTGGACCGACACCATCTCCCTGGAAGCCCTGGGCGATCCCAATGATGCGGCCGGGGGCTGGACCCTGTACATCGACGATCAGGAAGTGGATCTGGATCAGGTTACCGACGATGTGTTCGCGGGCGAGAACATGTCCGGCACCATCGAATCGGAAGAAGGCAGCATCGACTTCGAAAACATCGACGAGATCCAGTGGTAACCTTGGCTAAAGCCGATCGCGGTCACTGGGACCCATTTTCGGGTCCCAGTGACCGCGTGACTCGGCTCTATCCATTTGTTTTATTGCGGAGTTACGCCCCCAATCCGGTTCACAGCGTGAACCCGATGGGTCGCTATTCGCTCCCTGACCCTGACCCTGACGGTGTGGTGTCCCGCGGAGACTTCGCCCCACGACACCCTATGACCGCGACGAGGGCCCCGTATCTTTCATGATTGTGATTTGCTTCCGCGGCTGAGACACGGCATGGTAGGAGCCACTGGAAGTTGAAAGATATCACCTCTTGAAAGAATGCCATGAACGCCGCGTTGCTTGCCGTGAGTGCTGCCCTGTCGGGGGGGCTGTTGGGGTTGGGGCTGGTGTTGCTGTGGGGACGCTGCGGTGTCCGTGTGGGGCTGGCCTGGTTGGGCGGGGTGGTTCTTGGGGGCACTCTCACCGCCGTTGTTCTTACGGCACCGGCCACCCGGGGCCTGGCCTTGCTGGCCTTTGGCGGGGGCGTGGGGCTGGGCGGGGTCTGGCATCTGTGGCAGGTACACCGAGCCCGGCAACAGGCCCATGCCATGGCCCGGGCCATGCGGGCCCGTCTGGCGACCATGCCCCCTCCCGCCGCGAGCGATGCCCCGCCGGCGGAGCTGCCCGAAGGGGCGCGCGCCGCACTTCAGGGCGCGCGACTCCAGCTCGATGCCGTGGTGTGGGAACTGGAGCGGGCCGCCGGCACCATCACCATGCTCGCCAGCCGGGCACAAGACGACGTGGATAATCCCCGGGCGCTCTCTCGTTTGGACAAGATCGTGGCCGCCTGTGCCTTTCACGATCTGTGCGGCCAGCGGCTGGCGCGCACCCACCGGCTGCTCCGCCACCTGGAGCAGCATGGTGTGACGGACCTGGAGGCCGACGCCTTCGGCCTCGCCTCGCCGCTGGGCGCGGGCTGGAGCCCCGACGGCATGGGGATGACCCAGGAAGAGGTGGATACCCTCATCGGCCCCATGGGCGGGCGCCCGCCTCACTCCGCCTCCTGACGGCCGCCGTGTCTATGGTTTGATCCTTCGTTTCCCCACGGCACCCCCTTGCGGGGAATGGGGAGGGCGCGGTAACAAGGAGAGGGGCGCCGGGCTGTGATCACCTACAGACCTTGCGCGCCCGCCGCGACCCAGATCCAACCCCCGGGGGGAGGTTTCCCATGGCACGCAACCGCATCGCCTTGGTGGGCGCCGGCCAGATTGGCGGCACCCTCGCGCATCTGCTCACGCTCAAGCATCTGGGCGACGTGATCCTGTTCGACATCGCGGAAGGGGTGCCCCAGGGCAAGGCCCTGGACCTGTCGGAGGCCACGCCGCTGGCCAGCGCCGATGTGCGCCTGCGCGGCGCCAACGACTATGCGGATCTGGCCGGGGCCGACGTGGTGATCGTCACCGCCGGCGTTCCCCGCAAGCCCGGCATGAGCCGCGACGACCTGGTGGAAACCAACCTCAAGGTCATGCGGTCGGTGGGCGAGAACATCCGCGCCCACTGTCCCGACGCCTTCGTCATCTGCATCACCAACCCTCTGGACGCCATGGTGTGGGCGCTGCGGGAAATCTCGGGGCTGCCCCATCACAAGGTGGTGGGCATGGCGGGGATTCTCGATTCGGCCCGCTTCCGCTATTTCGTGGCCGAGGCCACGGGGGTCTCGGTGCAGGATGTCACCGCCTTTGTGTTGGGCGGCCATGGGGATACCATGGTGCCGCTGGTGCGCTATTCCACCGTGGCCGGCATCCCGCTGCCCGATCTGGTGAAACTGGGGTGGCTGAGCCAGGAAACCCTGGACAGCATCGTGCAGCGCACCCGTGACGGTGGGGCGGAAATCGTCAACCTGCTGCGCACCGGCTCGGCCTACTACGCCCCGGCCACGGCGGCGGTGGAGATGGCGGAGGCCTATCTGCTGGACCGCAAGCGGGTGTTGCCCTGCGCCGCTTGGGTGGACGGTCCCTTCGGTCTGGACGGCCTGTACCTGGGGGTGCCGGTGTTGATCGGCGAAAGGGGCGTGGAGCGGATCGTGGAAATTACCCTGGACGAACGGGAACAGGCACAGTTGGATCACTCGGTGGCGGCGGTCCGCGAATTGCGTGACGCGGCGGCCCGGTTGCTCCAGTCTTAAGGGCGGCAGTCTCGGCACGGCGCGACCCGACTCCTTGGCCACGCGCGGGGCCTGCGGTTCCGCCAGCACGGATGGAAGGCGATGAACATTCACGAGTATCAGGGCAAGGCGCTGCTGGCCCGGCACGGTGTGACGGTGCTGGAAGGCGGTGTGGCCTATACGGCGGCGGAAGCTATGGAGATCGCCCGGCGCCTGCCCGGCCCGGTGTGGGTGGTGAAAAGCCAGATCCACGCCGGCGGGCGGGGCAAGGGCCGATTCGAGGAAGCCGAGGCCGGCGAGGGCGGCGGCGTGCGGGTGGTGGACAGCGTGGATGCCGTGGGCGCCGCTGCCGGCGCCATGCTGGGCCGCACCCTGGTCACCCACCAGACGGGTCCCGCCGGCCAGGAAGTGAAACGGGTGTACGTGGAGGACGGCTGCGCCATCGCCCGCGAGCTCTACCTGAGCCTGCTCATCGACCGCGCCACCTCCCGCGTGACCCTCATGGCCTCCACCGAGGGGGGCATGGATATCGAGGCGGTGGCCGCCAAAACCCCCGACCGGATCCTCACCCTGGCCATCGACCCGGCCACGGGGCTCATGCCCTATCACGCCCGTCAGGTGGCTTTTGGGCTGGGGCTGGCGGGCAAGCAGGTGGGGGAAATGGTGCGCTTCCTTCCCGGGCTCTACGATGCCTTCACCTCCCTGGATGCCTCCCTGGTGGAAATCAATCCGCTGGTGGTGACCGAGGACGAACGCCTGGTGGCGCTGGACGCCAAGATGACCTTCGACGACAACGCCCTTTATCGTCATGCCGACATCGCCGAGATGCGGGACGAGGATGAGGAAGACGCCGCCGAGAACGAAGCCGCCCGCCACAGCCTCAATTACGTGAAACTGGACGGCAACATCGGCTGCATGGTCAACGGGGCCGGGCTGGCCATGGCCACCATGGACATCATCAAGCTCTACGGCTCGGAGCCCGCCAAC
>CAZHRQ010000193.1:0-4131 GCA_964535075.1 uncultured Rhodobacterales bacterium
GTGGGCAGGTCGCGGGGCGGGGTGTCCGGCCGGTCGGGCAGACGGGTGGCGGTCACCAGTCCGGCATGGCCGGCCCGGTCGCCGTACACCATGGTCTGACCCGAGACGGCAAAAGGCGCGAAGGCGCGGCGGAAGTCGTCGAAGGTACGGGCCCGGGCGGCGGCCAGCAGGGCGGTGATTTCATCGCTTACCCGGTGCCCCATCCAGCGCAGGGCCATGGGCGGCCCGTCCGCGCCGCCAGGCCAGGGGGGAATGTCGGAGATAATGGGGCCGTAAGGGGTTTCCCGCACGGTGATGTCTCGGTTTCGCCAGGCCCGCACCCGCACCCGTTCCTGGCGCTCGGTGACGGGCAGGCCGGTCAGATCCCGGGGCAGGATCACCAGATCGGAAGAGGCCGCCCGCAGGTTGGTGCCCCCCCAGGCGATGTCCGGGTTGCGGCCCAGGGCGAAAAAGGGTAGCCCCGCCGGCATCAACCCCACCACATGCAGGCGGGGGGTGTGCACGCCGGCGATCAGCCACAGATTGGGCAGCATCAACCCCAGGTGCGGGTCGCTGGCCACCAGGGCACTGCCGCTGGCGGTGCGGTCGCCGCCGATGGCCACGCTGTTGGAGCCTGATTTGCCGGTGGGCAGCAGGGCGTCGGCCAAGGGCGGCAAGGTTTCACCCGCCGTGAGACTGGCCGGCGCCAGCCCACCCTCGGCCAGGGCGTCGGCCCACAGGCGGGGCCAGTCGGGCCGGTCGCGGAGGGGCAGCAGCTTGAACCACATCAGCCAGTTGATATCGGCGCCGGCCAACCGGCCGAGGGTGACCACGTCGGCGGCGGTCCAGGGCGTGGGGTCCACGCCCCCCACCCGGAACTCGTAGGGTCGGGGCCGCACGTTGTCCTGATACCAAGTGAGGCCGGCGGCGAAGCGCTCCACCCAGGTGCGGGTGGCGGCAGGCATGGCCGCCACGATGTCGGGGGCGGCGGCGCCCAGGTTCAGGGTGCGCAGGGATTGGTCCAGGGAACGGGCCGGCGGCCCCGCCAGTTCCGAAACCCGGCCAGTGGCCAGATGCCGCGCCATAGTGAGCTGCCCCAGCCGCAGGTGGGCGTGCACCAGCCCCAGGACAAAGGCGGCGTCGGCATCGGATTGGGCGTCGATGAAGGGAATCTGGTGCTTGTCCCAGTGCACGGTGACCGGGGCGGTGAGTGGCAGACCGGCGCGGGGAAAGGCTGCCAGCCGGGTCTCCAGGCTTTGTTCCCGCAGGGGCGGGGCCAGCACGGCGCAGGCGGTCACCAGCCCGGTCACGCCCAGGCCGCCCGCCAGCCACAGCAACACGCGTTTCATCACGGGGCCTCGCCGGGTGGTGGGAAATGTCGGAGCGGTACCAAGGCGATCACCGGAACTGCCGGGAAACCTGCCAGATCACGCGGGCCGCGATCAATCGGAGTCACCATGGGACCCGGATTGACCGCGATCGGTCCTCGGCGAAAGAAACATGGTCCGGGCGGCCGGACTCGAACCGGCACGGGAAACCCCAAGCGATTTTAAGTCGCTTGCGTCTACCAATTCCGCCACGCCCGGCTCGGCCTGAGGCTATAGCACCCGACGCCGGCTGTAAAGGGGAAATAAAGTCAGAGTTTCCCGTCCTCCGGGGAAGAGTCGTCGTCCCGGGGGGCCCGACCGTAAACATCGTCGAAGCGCACAATGTCGTCCTCGCCGAGATAGGGGCCCGATTGCACCTCGATCAGTTCCAGTGGGATCACGCCGGGGTTTTCCAGCCGATGAACGGTGCCCAGCGGGACGAAGGTGCTTTCGTTCTCTCGCACCAAAAAGGAATGATCGTCGCAGGTGACCCGGGCGGTGCCGCGCACCACCACCCAATGTTCGGCCCGATGATGGTGCATCTGGCTGCTGAGGCGAGCGCCCGGTTGCACGGTGATGCGTTTGACCTGATAGCGGTCGCCGGCATCCACCTGTCGGTAGCTGCCCCAGGGGCGATGCACGGTGCGGTGTACCACGTGTTCGTGACGGCCGCTGGCCTTCAGGTGGTCCACCACGGCCTTCACGTCCTCGCCGGCCTCGCGGCTGGTGACCAGCACCGCATCGTCGCTGGCCACCACCACCACGTTGTCCAGGCCCACCACGGCGGTCAGGGGACCTTCCGAGTGCACATAGCTGTTCCGGGTATTGAGGGCCACCACATCCCCCTGGATGACGTTGCCCGCGTCATCCTGGGGCTTGAGCGCCCACAGGGCAGGCCACGCGCCCACGTCGCTCCAGCCCATGTCCACCGGCACCACGGCGGCGTGACGGGTGTGCTCCATCACCGCGTAGTCCAGGGAGATGTTGGGGGCGGTGGCAAAACTCTCCCGGTCCACGCGCACGAAATCCACATCGCGCCCCCGGCGGTCCAGAGCGGCGCGACAGGCAGTGACCACGGCAGGCGCATGAGTTTCTAGTTCCGACAGCAGGGCTTGGGCGCTAAACAGAAAAATGCCGGCATTCCAGTAATAGTTCCCCTCGGCCAGATAGCCCTCCGCCGTGGCGCGATCGGGTTTTTCCACGAAGCGGGTCACGCGGTGCACATCGGGATGGTCGGGCAGCGGGGCATCGGCCTGAATATAGCCATAGCCGGTGGCCGGCCGGTCGGGGGTGATGCCGAAGGTGACCAGGGCGCCCGCCTGCGCCGCCGGCACCGCCCGTTGGACGGCCTCACGAAAGGCAGGGGCATCGGTGATCACGTGATCGGAGGGCGTGAGCAGCACCAGCGCCTCGGCATCCTGTTCCATCAGGGCCAGGGCGGCCAGGGCGGCGGCCGGGGCCGTGTTGCGGCCTTCGGGCTCCAGGACGATCGCCGCCGGGGTCACGCCCACGGCCTGCAACTGCTCGCCGATGATAAACCGATGTTCCTCGTTGCAGATCACCAGCGGCGCGGTAAACCCAGGGGCATCCATGCGCTGGGCCGTTTCCTGGATCAGGGAATGGTCCGAATGCAGCGGCAGCAACTGTTTGGGATAGTGGGCGCGGGAGAGAGGCCACAAACGGGTGCCGGCCCCGCCGGAGAGAATCACGGGGTGAACGACGGCAAACTCTGAAGACATGGCAAGCGGGCCTTGGCAATGGAAGGAGCGGTGGAAATCGGGCCCGGTCAGGGCTTGGTGTGCTTCTTCATCTGATAGGCATAGACGTGTACCGCGTGGTCAGCCCCGCCGTTCTTGCCGCGCCGGGTTTTCTGCACCGTCTGGAAATATTCCGCCACTTCCCGGGCGTGGAAGGTATCGTGGGCGCGACGGCTGATGCACGAATCGGTGCCTGGTTGCAGATTGTGTTCCTGATACAGGGCTCGCCGGGGGCTGTCGGTCACGCCCACCACCCACTTGTTGAACACGCCGCCATTGCTGGCGATGTGGGCTTCTATGTCTCCGATAATCTCGGAGCGTGACTTGGCCACGGTCCCAACTCCCTCGTGCCGATCGCGCTTTTCATGCGCTCCAGGATAGTCCCCGCAGGGAACGGGGTCAACGACCCCCGCCCCGCGGTTACGTCCGCTGACTGGCCAGGGCGAGGACCTTTTCGATCAAGGGGGTATAGCCATCGAAGTCGTCGGGCTTGGCAACATAGTCGGCGGCGCCCAGATCCCGGCCGGTGTCCACGTCTTCCTGGGAGGCCAGGGTGGAGGTGAGCACCACTGGCACCGAGGCCAGGGCCGGCCAAGCCTTGATGTGGCGCAGCATCTCAATGCCGTTCATTTCCGGCATTTTTACGTCCAGCAGGATGGCATCGCAGCGTTCGCTGGCATCGGGGGCGTTGCCGGCCTTGGCCAGTTTTTCCAGATAGGACAAGGCGGCCGCAGCCGATGACAGATGCCGCAGGCGGGCATCGGGATCCTGTTCGCCCAGGGCTTCCTCGAACAGCAGTGCCTCGCCGTCGTTATCGTCGATCATTAGGATTTGCGCACCATCGGCCACGAGTAATCTCCTCGGGCGGTCGGGGGTGGAGAGGAACCGGAGCGGCCCCGGGACCCTCCTGCCTCGGGGCAGACGGGAATGCTAGCATGGTCCTCCGCCCCTTGTCATGGTTCGTCGGATTGGCCCGCTCAGCATGAGTCAGTTTGCCATGCAGACCAGAGGGGCGGAGGGCTGGTCGC
>CAZHRQ010000194.1:0-4075 GCA_964535075.1 uncultured Rhodobacterales bacterium
GCGGTCAAGGGGACCCAATTCTCGGGTCCCCTTGACCGCGTGAATCGGCTCTATCCTATATGATTTAGAGCGGAGTCACGCACCCAATCCGGTTCACAGCGTGAACCCGACTGGGTGCGATCCGCTCTATGGGCGGGGTGGCGGACAGGTTTCGTAGGGGGATCGCAGCGACATGTTGGGCGATGAGAACGGACCCGATAAGGTCCTGGTGGTGGAGGACAGTGTTCCCGCCGCCCATCTGGTGCGGGCCCTGCTGCAGGAAGCCTGGCCCCAGGTCACGGTCACACTTCAGCACTCGCTGGCCGATACCCTGGCTTTCCTGGAACAGCAGGCGGTGGACATTGTCCTCAGCGACCTGCAACTGCCCGATGCCGAAGGGGCCGGTACCGTGGAAGCCCTGGTCTGTGCCGCACCCGACACCCCCGTGGTGGTCCTGAGCGGCCGCGACGATCACGAGGCGGTGGCCACGGCCCTGCGCCTGGGGGCCCTGGACTTCCTGGTCAAGGGCGAAGTGGGCGGCGCCGATCTGTGCGCGGCGGTGCGGGAGGCCATGGCCCTTAAACAGCAGGCCGTCATGGGCGATTATGCCCATTGGGTGGTGCAGACGGGCCTGGATGGGTTCCTGGCCTGTGATCTCAGCGGTCGCCTGCTGGTGGTCAATGAAACCCTGACTCACATTCTCGGCCATGACCGGGAGACCCTTCTGGGACTGTCCGTGACAGACCTGGAGGCCGAGCGCAGCGCCAAGGAGGTGGCCGACCACATCAACCGCCTGCTGGACCGGGGCGGTGATCGTTTCGAGACCCGATTGCGCCATCGCGACGGCCATGTGGTGGAAGTGGAGGTCAGTGCCCACTATCGGTCCCGGGGGCACGGGGCCATCGTGGCGCTGGTGCGCGACGTCACCACCCGCAACCGGCTGCAACGCACCCTGAGTGACCGGGAACAGCGGCTGGCCGCCATCCTGGGCAGCGTGGCCGACGCCGTGATCAGCATCAACGAACTGGGCATCATCCAGAGTTTCAACCCCGCAGCCGAGCGTATGTTCGGTTGGTCGGCGGCGGAGATCATTGGCCGCAACGTCACCCTGTTCATGCCCCGCCCCCATGCGAATCGCCACGACGACTACATACGCCATTACCTGGAAACCGGGGAACCCCGCATCATCGGCACGGGGCGGGAACTGGTGGGGGTGCGACGCGACGGCAGCACCTTCCCCATGGAACTGACCGTGACCGAGGCGCGGTTGGAATCCCCGCGTCTATTCATCGGCCTGGTCCGCGACGTTTCCGAACGCAAGGCCATGGAGGCCGAGCTGCGCCGTCTTGCCACCACCGACGGTTTGACGGGCGTGTGTAATCGGCGCCGCTACATGGAGTTGTTGACGGAGGAAGTGGAGCGGGCGGTGCGTTATGGTCACAGCCTGTCGGTGGTGATGCTGGACATCGATCACTTCAAGCGGCTCAACGACACTTATGGCCATGCGGCGGGGGATGCGGCGCTGAAGGTTTTTGCCACCCGTATCGGTGAACGGTTGCGGCGGCTGGATACGGTGGGTCGGTTGGGCGGGGAAGAATTCGCCCTCATCCTGCCCGATACCACCCTGGCGGACGCCGTGACCCTGGTGGAGGCCTTGCGGGCCAACCAGGAAGCGGCGGAGCAGGATTTCGAGGGAGAGGTGTTGCGATTCACCATGAGCGTGGGGGTAAGCAGCCTCACCGCCGATTGCGCCACGGCCGATCACCTGCTGGCCGCGGCCGATAAGGCCCTGTATCAGGCCAAGAACGGCGGGCGCAACCGGGTGGTGGTGGCGGAGCCGCCCACGGGGGCTCAGAACCCCAGCGGGGAGTAGTCCAAGTCCGGCGGGTAATGGGAAATCATTCGTTCCAGACGTGCCCGTTGAGGGCTGGAGAGAGCGGTACACCCCCGGCCGGTCTGGCCCTTGTTGAAACGGGTCCCGGCGCGATCCTGGTCCACCTGGGCCACCACGGCCGCGATCTTGTCTTCCGAGGCTTCTAATCCAAAATGCCGGATGATTTGGTGAATGGCGCCTGTCTTATCGGCAACTAGGGTGTCATAGGTGAGGAACAGGGGGGCCACGCGGTTCTCCCGCGCAGCCAGCGCCCAGCTTACATAGTGCTCAATCATCCAGGGTCCGAAACGGTCGATGACCGCATCCAGTCGCCGCGCTCGGGGCCATGCCGCCATGTCACCAAACATCTCCAGCGCGCCATACCCATTCTCGATGTATTCGGCGAGGCTCAGGAGGGCATCGGCAAGATCCCGGATCATCACCACCGTCGGAATGGAAAATGCCTGCACCATCTGAACGGTCATAATGGTGCCTAAGGTGTGCTGGTGCAGAATCAGTCGGCGGGTTCGATTCTGCAGCAGGGTATGAAGATCGATATTAAGGGTGCCTCCCCGGCCAGTAGGAAATGGCGCAAAATTAAACCAGGGACTTCCGGTAAGGTGGCCCAAAACAGTCGTAACAAAGCTGGAGCCACTTTTCATCTGGGCCGCCACCAGCAACCAGGGCGGATCCTGCGGGGCCGGATCGGCGAAATCTTCTGGACAAGCGGCGCGGCCTTGTGCCCATAACCGGAACCGGAGATTGGTCCGCACGTCGTCTTTTAGGTGCCCAACATGCATGTGCAAGGGATCGTGCAGGCCCTCCGGAAGGGTGAGGGACCGCCGGTATTCGTCGATCTGGGCATCAAGCGAGTTATGGTCCAGCCGATCCCGCAATAAAGCTTGCATCAGCCGAACGCTGGTCCAGGCTGGCTCCGCCGCGATAACTTCTTCGCACAAGTTCAGGGCTTCCGCTGTGGCGTTCCCGCTACTCCTCAGGGCCATGGCGCGGACCACCATGCCCAGGGGCCCGTGGCGTCGCGCCAGCTCGGGTGTCAGAAGAGCCGGGATGTTGAAATAGTACTCCAGGTCAAAATGGACCATGGCCAGCAGGAAACAGGCCTCCTCATGGTCGGGCGCCAAGGCAAGGGCCTGCTCCAACGGTTCGCCGGCGGTGCGGGGGTCCGCCGTCTGCATGAGGGTGCGTCCCCGCAGCACCAGGCCCTCCACCCGCTGGTCCGGGGTCAGTTCGGCCAGTTTTTGGGGGGAAAGCAGAGCAAGGGCATCCAGGGGGCGCCCTCCGTCCAGCAGCAATCCGGCCCGGGCCAGCAAGTTTTGGCCGTCCGTCCCTGGTGTTTGGTCATCGTTTCTCATGGTGTCAAGCTGCCAGCGCCTTGTTTCATTCAAAGGGGTCTCCGTGGGCCCAGGCGGGTAAAGGGTCAAAAACCAAGAGGCGTATAATCGAGATGGGTTGGGTAGTGGGAGACCATTCGTTGAAGGCGTGCCCACTGGGCGGGGGAAAGCGCCGTCCGGCCCCGACCCGGTTGCCCCTTGTTGAAGCGGGTGGCAGCGCGGTCCTTTTCAACATCACGGAGCACTTCATCGACTCTTGTCTGCGGGGCGGCCAGCCCCAGGTGATCCATGACATGGTGGAGGGCCGAGCGCTTGTCGGCAACCAGCGTTTCGTATGACAAAAAAAATGCATCCAGCCGTCCTTCCCGGGTCGCAAGAGCCCAGGAAACGTAGTGTTCGATCATCCATGGGCCAAACCGGTCGATAACCGCATCAAGATGCCGCTCCGGAGCCCAGGAGCCGACTTCGCCAAACAAATCGATCCCCCTGTAGTCCCTGTTCATGTATTCAGCTAGGCTAAGCAGGGCATCCGCCAGATTTCTCACCATGACCACCACAGGGATATCAAAGGCCTGTACCATTTGCACCGTCATGACATTGGCCAGGGTGTGTTGGTGCAAGACAAGACGCTGATCTCGGTGTTGAAGAAGTGTATGCAGGTCAAGATTAAGGGTGCCGCTTCTGTGCACTGGATGCGGCGAGACTGAATTGCCAAAGCTGCCAGTAAGGTCTGATAGAAGCCGAACCAAGAAACTGCTTCCGCTCTTCATTTGAGCGGCCACCATGATCCAGTGTCGTGGATGAGGGTCTTGCGATCCGGAATCCGTGAAGTCAATGGGGAGAGCCGTAATGTTATTCTGCCACAACTTAG
>CAZHRQ010000195.1:0-4070 GCA_964535075.1 uncultured Rhodobacterales bacterium
TCAGGATTAGCCCCTTGAATCTACAGCTTTTTCAGGGGCGTGTCACCCCTCCCAAGCAAGGTCTCATGCATTAAACGGGGGCAGGCGCACGGTTCGGATGATGATGTCGTCAATGAATACGAACTTGGGGCCGGCCTCCTCGATGGCGGTGAGGATAATGTCCGTGAGCACCCCTTCCTTGTTGGTATAGATATCCTCCGGGTTCTGTTTGCCGATTTCCCGGCGCAGCACCGATTCCACCTGCGGCACCACGATGGTCTGAACGTAGTCCGGTCCCACGCTCTTATGCAGCAACCCCACCATCTCCTTTTCCGGATGATAGCGGATGGCCAGTCGCAGGTGGATGGGCAGACCCTTGTTGGTAAGCACCTCCAGCGTATGGAGAACCGTCTGCACCCGCGTGTTGTAGATGGCCAGACGATTCCAGGGCCACAGCACATGCACGCCCTCGCCGAATACCCGGTCGGTGACGGTGCCGCCGCCAAACCGCCGGTACAGCACCCCGGCGGCACCGGAATCCACTTGCCGGATCACCCGCTCCCACAAGGCCAGCCCTGCCACCAGGGTCACCAGCATGACGATGGCGATCAGGGGCAGAAACCATTGGTTCAGCCGACGTCCCCACTGCCGGTTGGAAAGACGACGGGCCCGCCGGGCGGCGCGGTTGGCCGCCACCGGATCCGCCGCCACCGTCGTGCCCTCATCCCCGGTCATGACCCCCTGCCATCAAGCGCTGAAGATAGGGTGGCAACACAAACGCCGCTTGATGCACCGCCGGCGACCAGTAGCGGAACACCTGATCCTCCACCCGCGCCGCCAGCACCTCGGCCGGGGTCTGGCGCAGGGACAGATCATCCGTGGCCCAACCCAGACCATAGGCCCCCCCCACATAACAGGGCAGCGCCATCAGGTAGAGGGTGGTGTCCGCAAAGCCCGCGTCCCGCAGGGGCCCATAGCCCGCCAGTCCTGCGGGCTCCACCACAAAGGGGCCCCCGGTCTGGGTGACCAGCACGCCCCCCGGGGTCAGGCGTTCACCGCACTGACGCAGGAACTCCGGCGTGAACAGGGGCGTCCCCGGACCATTTCCGGGATCCGTGGCGTCGATCAGGATCACATCATAGGTTTCCCGGGTGTCGCGGATAAAGGCCAACCCGTCCTGGACGATCACCTGCGCCCGGGGATGCTCGAACCCGCCGGCCACCACATCGGGAAACCACGTGCGCGCCACCTCCAGCACACCGGCATCAATATCCACCAAGGTGACCTGCACCTCGGGATAGCGCAGCACTTCCCGCAGGCAACCGCCATCCCCCCCGCCAATGATCAACACCCGCCGCACCGCCCCGTGCGCCACCAGGGCCGGGTGCACGAACATTTCGTGATAGATCCACTCGTCGGCGGTGGTCAGTTGCAACACGCCGTCCAACGCCAGCACCCGGCCGAAATAGGGGGCCTCGAACACCACCACCGACTGCATGCCCGTATGGCCCTGATACAACACCCGCGAGACCGACATGACCTGCCGGTAACCGCGGTAAAGCTCCTCGACAAATTCCACCCGTTAAATCCTTTTCTCCTACACTAGAGTACAAGACGATGGCGCTCCTACCGCCATGGCGACCTGCCGGGAAACCTATACATTCAAAATCAAACTTGGATTTGCGAGAGTTCAGCCCGCAGCGGATTGTGGCTCACCCTGGTAGTGATACGGGATGAGTGCCGTGGTGCGTATAAAAGTTCGAAGAAACTCGTATAAAATATTTATGGCAGGCGCGGTTCAGACTGGAAACGGAAACTGGCGCAGCGCACAAGAAGAGGGGCGATGAGGGATCGCCTGTCCGGTACCGTTTCAACGCGCCCGCTGCCCATGGCGGGCTCCAGAGGAAAGAGACCGCGGGCCATGCACAACACCCATCCGCACGAGACTCCTGCCGACACGACGCCCCAACCCGACACCACGCCCCAACCCGACACCACGTCCGGGCCCAACACCACACCCGGCACGGCCGACGTGGATGAGCCCCTGGGCGTGGAGCCGCCCACCCTGGGCGAGGCCCTGGACCATGCCGACACGGCCGCCGAGACCGCCGAAGGCCCCGAAACGCCGGCGGACTCTCCCGAAACACCGGAAGATGCCACGGCGGCGGCCATGACCGGGGAAACGGATCACCAGGCCGAGGCCACCAGCCTGGTCAAGACCTACATCATCTCGGCCATGGCCCTGGGGCTGGTGCCGGTGCCCGTGTTCGACATCGTGGCGGTGGGGGCAGTACAACTTAAGATGGTGCACGCCCTCAGCCGTCTTTACAATGTGCCCTTCCACCGCAACCTGGCCCGCACCCTGATCCTGACGCTGGTGGGCGGCGTGTTGCCGGTGGCCCTGGGGGGCACGGCAGCCAGCCTGCTGAAACTGGTGCCGGGCCTGGGCAGTGTCACCGGTGGCGTGAGCATCGCCATTCTGGCCGGCGCCCTGACCTATGCCGTGGGGCGGCTGTTCATCGAGCACTTCGAATCCGGCGGCACCCTGATGGACTTCGATGCCAAGGCCCTGCGCAAGCGGTTCCGCCGCACGGTGGAGGAAGGTAAGGAAGTGGCTCGCGCCCTGAAGCCGGAAGCCGAGG
This sequence comes from uncultured Rhodobacterales bacterium, assembly GCA_964535075.1. Classification (GTDB taxonomy): domain Bacteria; phylum Pseudomonadota; class Alphaproteobacteria; order Rhodospirillales; family CAJXLG01; genus CAZHRQ01. Next base: position 2,622 of record CAZHRQ010000195.1, read on the forward strand.
CCAAGGCGGCCCCGGAAAGCGAGTCCCCGGCGGCGCCCGCGCCCACCGCCGAGCAGCCTGCGGACCCGGCCACCGAGCGCAAGCCAGAACCGGCGGCTTAAGATCAACCCACGCGGCGGCCGGACCTCCCTGCCGCCGCGCCAGCGACACGTGTTTCAGACCTCCGTTCTGACTCATGCCCCGCGGGTGGATCTGTGGTGCGGGCCGAGGGACGCGGGTCGGGTGATCTCCTTACGGCGCTATCCATTTGTATTAGAGCGGATTCACGCACCCAATTCGGTTCACTGCGTGAACCCGATTGGGTGCGATCCGCTCTAAGGCATCACCACCATCAGCAGAATGGGAAGACCGGCAAAGGCCAGAAGCGTGGACAACAGGATCATCCCGGCCACCTCCTCCGGCGCCCGCTGATAGCGCAGGGCGAACAGGTAGGTGAACACGGCCGTGGGCATGGTGCTTTCCACCAGGGTCACGCCTTGGGCCACGCCCTGCAGATCGAACAGCCACACCATCAACAGCCCTACCGCCAGCCCCAAGCCCAGCCGGCTGGCCGCCAGCAGCAGACTGCGGGGCAGATGGCGCACGCTCAGGCTGGCCAGCGACACCCCCAGGGCCAGCAGCATCAGGGGAATGGTCATGCCCCCCAGCAGCCCCGCGGTGTTGGCCAGCCATGCGGGCATGGCGACCTCGGTCACCTCAAACGCCACACCGGCCGCCACGGCGTACAGCAGGGGCAATCGTGCCAACCGGCGCCAGTTCACCGTGCCCGCCGCCAGGGCATAGCCCCCCGTGAACATACCCACCGTGTAGACCAGGAAGAAGGCCATGGCCAGCCCCAGCCCTTCCTCGCCAAAAGCGAATAGGCACAAGGGCATGCCCATGTTGCCGATGTTGCCAAAAGTGAGGCCGGCCAGATAGGTGCGCTGGGAGAGCCCGGCCAGCCGCAATCCCAGGGCGGCCAGGGCCATGGTCACCACCGCCGTGGCCACCGCCACCCCTGCCATCTGGCCAAAAGCGGCCGGCGGTACCGCCAGCTCGGCCAAGGTGTCCAGAATGAGGAACGGAGCCCCCACATTGGTGACCAGGGTGGTGACAAAGGGCGTGGGAAAACTCGGCCCCCACCGGCCCCAGCCATAACCCAGCGCCACACACAGCAGCACCGGCATCATCACCGCCAGCATGTGGCTCATGACTCTCGTTTCCCTCTGAAATCGTGCAGCCGTGGCCCAAGCGTCATACCAGGATAGCGCGGCCGGCTGAAGAGACCGTCTGTACCGCGCGGGCCAGCCAGATGACTGATCAACCGCACACGCGCCGTTTCACCTTTCAACGCAGCCAGACTTACCAGGGACACCGCAGGCGGGCTCGGGACGGGCCACCCCATGGTGCCAGTGTCCAGCAGATCTCATTTTAGCAAAAAGGGGCTTTGCGTCGGACTCAGGATGTGAT
>CAZHRQ010000196.1:0-4002 GCA_964535075.1 uncultured Rhodobacterales bacterium
ATCACATCCTGTGTCCGACGCAAAGCCCCTTTTTGCTAAAATGAGATCTGCTGGCAAAGTGCCGCCGCCGCAAAGGATCAGGGGGTCATTTACCCCTGATTTCCGGAGGGATTCAGGCCCTGTCGTCTTGACCAAAGGAAAGGCCCCAGTGATTCGCTGTGGAATCCCTGGGGCCTTGCATGACGTGCGGCCGGCGGATCGGACCGGAATTACCCCTGACGCACCTTCATGCGGGGGTTGGTCTTGTTGATCACGTAGACGCGACCCTTGCGGCGGACGATCCGGCAGTTCTTTTCCCGAACCTTCGCCGCCTTCAGCGAGTTCTTGATCTTCATGCGTGAAACTCCAGCAACAACACCCGGGCCGGGCGGGAAAGGCGGGGACGGTACGCAGGGACGAGACCCCTGTCAAGGGTCTCCCATAGCAAATGGCCCGGGCCGAAACCCGGGCCACCTGAACCACGACGCCGCAGCGTTCTCGGAGACGGCCGCCGGCTCAGACGGCCGTGTCGTCCCAAACCTGGAGCGGGCGATGAGATTCGAACTCACGACCCCAACCTTGGCAAGGTTGTGCTCTACCCCTGAGCTACGCCCGCATGGTGGACGGAGACAAAAGCGCCGAAATCCGCGAATTTGGTGGGGTTTCGGAGCCGCCCGTCGCCGTGCGTGGAGGGCACTATACGCAGCCAAAGCCCGATTGCAAGAAAAAAATGTTGAGCTTTGATGACGGCAGCGGGGCTGGCACAGTGAGGGGGCTATTCTCCCACAGAGTCTCTCACCGCCATTGGAGACCCCTCATGCCCCAGGCCGCCTATGACCAGCGCCGCCTGCTCGCCTATCTGGCGGAGCAGGGGTTCGCCGTCACCACCCACGAACACGATCCCGTCTTCACCGTGGCCGAGGCCCAGGCCATCCGCGCCGACATGCCCGGGGTGCACATCAAGAATCTGTTCCTGAAGGATAAGAAGGACGCCCTGTTCCTGGTGGTGGCCGAGGAAACCCGGCCCCTCGACCTGAAGGACCTGCAGGAACCGCTGGGCGCGGCGCGGCTGTCCTTTGGCAAGCCCGACCTGCTGGCGGCGGTGCTGGGGGTGACCCCGGGCGCGGTCACGCCCTTTGCCGCCCTCAACGATGCCGCCGGCCGGGTGACCGTGGCCCTGGACCGGGCGATTCTCGCCGGGCCGCCGGTGCATGCCCACCCGCTGGTGAACACCGCCACCACCGCCATTGCCCCGGACGATCTGGTGGCGTTCCTGGAAAGCTGCCAGCATCCCCCGCTGCTGCTGGATCTGTAACCCGCTCTAGTGGGCGGGTGTCAGCGCCGGCAGGCTGAGGGTGATGGCCAGGCGGATGAGCTCGGCGCGCCGTTGGCTCTGGGTTTTGTGCAGGATGGTGCGCACCTGGGTCTTGATGGTGTCGGGGGCCACCTCGCGGCGGCGGGCGATTTCGTTGTTGCTGAGCCCCGCCACCACCAGTCGGCACACCTCCGCCTCCGCCGGGGTGAGGCGGTAGACGGCCGCCAGGCCGTCGATGGCCGGCATGATGCGGTCGGCGGGGTCGATCACCAGCACCAGGGCGGCGGCGTCCTCCGGTCCGTTCAGGGGCGCGGCCGCCAGCAAGGGGGTCACGGTCACCAAATAAGGCGCGCCTTGGCCGCTGAAGCGGGGAATGCGGCCCAGGCTGTCGGTGCCCCCCCCGGGGCGGGTGGCGGCCTCGATCATGGGCGCCAGGGCACACTCGGCGATGGTCACCGCGCATACCAGATGGTCGTCGGCGGTGCGCGTCAGGGCCTCCCCCTGGTCCATCAGCGCCCGGGCGGTCCGGTTGGCGGCAAGGATGCGGCCCTGACCGCTCACCAGCACCACGGCCCCTGGCAGCCGGTCCAGGGCGGCCCGCAGCGGCCGTTCCCCCCGCAACAGGGTGGTGGCGGCCAGGGCCAAGGCGGCGGCACGGGCCAGGTGAGGCAATAGCCCCTGCAAGGCCGCGTCGTCCGTCCCCCGGGCAGGCGTGACATCATAGAGGCACAGGAACAGGCCCGCCGCCGGCGGGGTTTCCGCCGTGGCCGCCGGATCGGGCAGCGCCGCCAGCCGCCGCGCGCCCACCCCGAATCGCCGGGTGGCCGCCGCGCTGAGCGGCGGTTCGTTGGCCGGCCGGGGCAGGGGGGCCCCCTCGGCCCAGCAGGCCGCCAGCACGGTGGCCGGCGGCAGCAGGCTGGCGCGATCCTCGGGGCTGGCGGCCACGCCGGCGAAGCGGGAAGAGGCCGCCAGCACCGCCGGCGACTCATCGGCCTGAGTGATGAGCAAGGCCCCGGCGGCGCCGGCCGCCTCCGCCAGGGCGTCCATCACCCCTGGCCAGCGTCCCGGGGCCAGCACGGCGTCGTACAGGCGCACGGCCAGGGCGGGAAAGGTTTCCGTGGCGAGCAGGGGCAGGGCGGCAATCATCGCGACCTCCTGGGGTTCGGCGCGCATGGAGCCGGTGGAGACTCACGAAAGGCGCAGGAGAAAGTCTACCTCGTTAGGGTAACACCTCTCCCCCATGCGTGTTATAACAATCCGCAAGCCGGTGGTGGTGCGGCTGGTGGTGCGGCGCAAAAAAGGCTAAAAAGCAGGCTTCGTCATCAGACCTATGGTGGGTGCCGAGTCACGCGGTCCCTGGGCCCCGAAAATGGGTCCCGAAAACGGGCCCCGGTAACCGCGACCCACGCTAGATAAGGGGGCGTCATGAGCCGTCAGGCGTTGCTGTGTCTGGACTTCATCAACGACATCGTCCATCCGGAGGGGCCCTTGGCCCAGTCCGGCAACGGGGCCTTTGCCGCCCGCCACGGCAGTCTGGCGGCGGTGGCCCAGGCCCAGGCGGCGGCGCGGGCGGCCGCGGTGCCGGTGATTCACGTGCGGGTGGCCTTTTCCCCCGACTACCGCGAGGTCCCGACCGAGTCGCCCGTGTTCGGCGCGGCGGCCGGGCACGGCGTGCTGAAAGACGGCACCTGGGGCACCGAGTTCCTGGCCGAGCTGGCGCCCGCGCCCGGTGAGCTGGTGATCACCAAGCGTCGGGTCGGGGCCTTCCACGGCACGGAACTGGATCTGCACCTGCGGGCCCTGGGGGTGCGGTCGGTCTGGGTGGCTGGGGTCTCCACCACCCTGGCGGTGTTGACCACGGTGCGCGACGGCCACGACCGCGATTATGCCATGACGGTGCTGGGCGATGCCTGTGTGGCCCGGGACGAAACGGCGCACCAGATGGCGCTGGACCTGATCGGCCTCACCGCCCGGGTGCGCACGACCGCAGAGCCATTGTTCTGAGCCATGGCATACGTTTATCTCGCCCTGGCCATCGTGGCGGAGGTGGCCGCCACCAGCGCCCTGAACGCCAGCCACGGCTTTACCCGTCTGGGGCCCAGCGTGATCGTGGTGGTGGGCTACGGCACCGCCTTTTTCGGCCTCAGTCTAGTGTTGAAGACCATCCCCGTGGGCATCGCCTATGCCCTGTGGGCGGGGTTGGGGATCGTGCTGGTGGCGCTGGTGGGGGCGGTGGTGTTCCGTCAGGTGCCCGATATCCCGGCGATGGTGGGCATGGGCCTGATCATCGCCGGCGTGGTGGTCATCAATGTGTTTTCCCAAACCACGGGGCACTGACCGGGGTCAGGGGTGTTGCGGCCGGTCCAGGAGGTAAGGATTGCGCGGGGCGGTGGGATAGACGGTGAGCTGCTGCACGTTCACGTGGGGCGGGGCGATCAGGACATAATGAATGGCGTCGGCCATGTCCCCGGCGGTGAGGGGCTGCCAGCCCTGGTAAACCGCCGCCGCCCGGGCCGTATCGCCCTTGAACCGCACCTGGGAGAACTCGGTTTCCACGGCGCCGGGCACCAAGGCGGTGGCCCGTACCGGGGTGCCCAGCAGGTCGGCGTTGAGCCCCCGGGTCAGGTGATGGATGGCCGCCTTGCTGGCGCCATAGAGCGGATCGCACCCAATCGGGTTCACTCTGTGAACCGGACTGGGTGCGTGAA
>CAZHRQ010000197.1:0-3951 GCA_964535075.1 uncultured Rhodobacterales bacterium
CACGAATCCCCTCGCAAGGGAATCCCAATTCGTTAAAATGTCGCTACAGCCTAGAGCGGATCGCACCCAATCGGGTTCACGCTGTGAACCGGATTGGGTGCGTGAATCCGCTCTAAATCAAATAGATAGAGCCGATTCACGCGGTCAATGGGACCCAAAAATGGGTTCCCATTGACCGCGATAGGCTCTAGTCGGTCGGCTGGTCGGCCGCCATTGAGGCGGCGGCCAAGGCCCGGAGGGGCCGCCCGGCGAGGGCCGGGGTCGGTCAATTCATGGGCCGACCCGTATGACACCAGTCGGCCATTGTTCTGAGTGTCTGTCCGGAAAGCCGCGTGGGGACACAGCATATGGCACGTCGTTCCGGGTAGCAGCCTCACCATAGTGCGGTTTTCGTAACTTTCCGGACGGGCTCCGAGCGTCGCGCGCTTGCGTTTCCATGGTACCGTCGCGGCACCATCACACTGGCGGACCAAGGGCGCAGTCCGCCAGAGGAACCGCGTCCAGCGTCTGAAAAAAGGCCTCCTGGGCGGCCGCCAGCGGTCGCTTCAACTGGCACCGGCCCGTCAGATTACAGGCGCCGCCATCGGGCTGAAAGCACTCCACCAGGGCCTGCCGAGGTTCCAGGGCGCGGGCGACCTCGCCCAGGGTTACCTCCGTCGCGGGTCGGCCGAGCTGGAACCCACCCCCCGATCCCCGCCGCGTCGCGACCAGACCCAGCGCCGCCAGTTCGCGAACCACCTTGGTCAGGTGATTGTGGGAGATCCCGAGTTCTTTGGCGAGCCGCTCGGCGGTGAAGAGCCGATCCGGCTCGCCGGCCAAGCGCATCAGCGCCCGCAGGCCGTAGTCGGTGAACAGGGTCAGGCGCATGCCAGGGTCCTTGATCCATTCCAACGATCCCATCTTCAAATAAGCATTTGAGAAACCGATTTCGATCTTGTAAAGAGGTATCTGCGATACCGATTATGCCGCGCCGGCCGTCGGGGTCGCCAAACCCCCCCTGGCATGGAGCGCCAAACCAGATGTTCTGCTTTCAATGCGAAGAAGCCGCCACCGCGACCGCGTGTACCGTCAAGGGAACCTGCAGCAAGTCGGAAACGACCGCCGTTCTGCAGGATCTGCTGATCTTCGCCGTTCGGGGCCTGGCCTGGGCCGCCGAGACCCTCCAGGCCGTCGCCCCCGGCGCCCAGGACCGCACCGGCGGGGCCGGACCCCGTGCCCTGCTGGCGGATCAGGCGCCGTTCCTGCGCGAGGCCTTGTTCGCGACCATCACCAACGTCAACTGGGAGGATGCGCGCCTCCGCGCCATGATCGCCGAGGCGCTGGACCGGCGCGATGCCCTGGCCCGTGCGGTGGTGGCCGGCGGTGGGGCGTTGGACGACGCCCCAGAGGCCGCCGTCTGGCGAGCCCCCGAAGCAACCTGGTTGGACAAGGGCGCCGAGGTCGGCGTTCTGGCGACGGCCGACGCGGACCAGCGCTCCTTGCGCGAGCTTCTGGTGATCGGCGTGAAGGGCATCGCCGCCTACGTCCACCATGCCGCGGTTCTGGGCCGCGCCGACCCCCAGGTCGATGACTTTATCCGCGAGGCCCTGGCCTCGACCTGCAGGGACCTGCCGCGCGCGGAGATGATCGCCCTGGTTCTGCGGGCCGGATCGGTGGCGGTGTCGGCCATGGCGCTGCTGGACGCGGCCAACACCGACACCTACGGCCATCCCGAGATGACCCGGGTGTCCACCGGGGTCGGCGACTGTCCGGGCATTCTGATCAGCGGCCACGACCTGAAGGATCTGGCCGACCTGCTGGAGCAGACGGCCGGAACCGGCATCGATGTCTACACCCACGGCGAGATGCTGCCCGCCCACGCCTATCCCAACTTGGCTCGACACCCCCATCTTGTGGGCAACTACGGCGGCGCCTGGTGGCGGCAAACGACCGAGTTCGAGTCGTTTCAGGGGCCCATCCTGATGACCACCAACTGCCTGGTCCCGCCCCGCCGCGCCAACACCTATCTGTCCCGGTTGTTCACCACCGGCGCGGTCGGATACCCGGGGGCTGTGCACATTCCCGACACACCGGATGGCACGGCGAAGGACTTCTCGGCCGTCATCGAACGGGCGCGTCAGTGTCCGCCGCCCCAGGCCCTGGAGGGACCGGATCTGTCGATCGGGTTCGCGCACCAACAGGTCCTGTCGCTGGCCGATCAGGTCGTCGCGGCGGTGTCCAGTGGCGCCGTCCGTCGGTTCGTGGTCATGGCCGGGTGCGATGGCCGGCACACGGCCCGCCAGTATTATACCGATCTGGCGGAGGCCCTGCCCAACGATGCCATCATCCTGACCGCGGGATGCGCGAAGTATCGTTACAACGCCCTGGACCTCGGCACCATCGGCGGCCTGCCGCGCCTGCTGGATGCTGGGCAGTGCAACGATTCCTATTCCCTGGTAAAGATCGCCCTGGCGCTGAAGGACACCCTGGGCGTGGAGGACATCAACGACCTGCCGATTGCATACGATATCGCCTGGTATGAACAGAAGGCGGTGGCCGTGCTGCTGGCCCTGTTGTCGTTGGGCGTGAAGGGGATCCGCCTGGGTCCGACTCTGCCGGCGTTCCTGTCACCGGCGGTGGCGGAGACCCTGGTCTCGACGTTTGACCTGAAACCGATTGGCACGGTTGCCGAGGATTGCGCCGCGATCATGGCGGACGCCTGAAGGGATCGCCTTCATGACACAACGAACCAAGAGCGGAGGCTTTCTGGAACGGGGCTTCCGTCCGTTTTTCCTGTTGGCCGGGGTGTATGCCCTGGTGACCATGGCCCTGTGGCTGCTGGTCCTGCGCGGCGGCGTCCTGTTGTCGGGGCCGATGGACCCGCTGTCGTGGCATGCGCACGAGATGCTGTTCGGCTTCGCCGGGGCTGCCGTCGCGGGATTCGTGCTGACGGCGGTGCCGAACTGGACCGGGCGCCTGCCGCTGTCGGGCGTGCCGCTGCTCCTGCTGGTGTTGCTGTGGGCGGCGGGCCGTGTTCTGGCGGCGGCGCCGGTGCCCTGGCCCCTGGTGGCGGCGGTGGACGTGTCGTTTCCGCTGACCCTGTGCGTCGTGGTGATCCGGGAGGTGATCGCCGGGGGCAACCGGCGCAACCTGCCCGTGGGCGTGGCCCTGGGGCTGCTGGCCCTGGCCAATGCGTGGGACTGGCTGGAATCCGCCTTTCTCGTGCCGGACAACACCGTCGGGCCGCGCCTGGGCATCGCCGTGCTGGTGGCCCTGATCGCGTTGATCGGCGGGCGCATCGTGCCCAGCTTCACCCGCAACTGGCTGGCCCAGCGCAAGGCCGAGCGGTTGCCGGCGCCGTTCGGCCGGGTCGATCAGGCGGTGCTGGTCGCGACCGTATTGGCGCTGCTGGTCTGGACGGTCCGGCCGCAGGGCTGGGCGGTGGCCGTCCTGCTGGGCGTGGCGGGCGCGGCAAACCTGGTCCGGCTGGCGCGCTGGCGCGGGGCGGCAACGGCGGCCGAACCGCTGGTCTGGATCCTGCACGTCGGCTATCTGTGGATCCCGGTCGGCCTGCTGCTGGCGGCGGCGTCCGCCGGCTGGCCCGAACTGGTGCCGGAGGTGGCGGCCCTGCACGGTCTGACGGCCGGCGCCATCACCGTCATGATCGTGGCGGTCATGACCCGCGCTACACTCGGCCATAGCGGCCTGCCGTTGCACGCGGGCTGGGCGACGACGCTGGTCTATCTGCTGCTGCTGACCGCCGCCGTCTCGCGGGTGTGGGCCGGCGTGTCGGATGGCCAGTATCTGCCGTTGCTGCTGACGTCCGGCGGGGCCTGGATCGGCGGATTCACGCTCTACCTGCTGCGTTACGGCCCGATCCAGATCGCGCCCCGGCGCGCGCCGGACGGCGGGTGAGTTCTGGATGCGACGCCACAGGCGCGTCCAGAGGTCCGCGTGGCGGGCCTCGATGGC
>CAZHRQ010000198.1:0-3869 GCA_964535075.1 uncultured Rhodobacterales bacterium
CACGGATCAAGCCGTTTGGGAATCCTGAATCAGAAAGCCCGCAACACGCTCTAGCTGGTCTTTTGAGCCATGATTGATGAGTTTCCAGGGTGTCTCTTGATTAAGGAGTTTGGGGAGCAGGGCCTCCAGGGTAATTTCCATGGACGGTTCTTCTATGTGGATATAGAGCGTGGGGGGGGCCATCAGTTCATCCCCGGTTGCAGATACCCTTCCATCCACAAATCGCCCAGGCGCGCGCCTTCCGCTATGAGGTCGGGAATCTCGGCAAAGTCGGCGGCCCGATGGGCTTCGGTGTAGCCCCGGTCGTTGCGGCCCAGAATCCACACCTGTTCCGGGGACAGGCCGTTGATAAAAAACGGCGAATGGGTTGTGACCACAAGCTGCATGGCGATGGACCGCTGTTCGCATTCCTCGGCCAACCCTTGCAACAAACGAGGGTGGAGAAAGTTTTCCGGCTCCTCGATGCCAATTAACGGTGGTGGCGTGGGATCGTACAGTTGGACCAGGTAGGCCAGGAGCTTGAGGGTGCCCTCCGAGACATAGCGGGCCTGGATGTCTTCGGTGAAGGGGGCGTCCTTGAGCAGTAACAGCAGGTGACCGCTATCGAGAATCCTGGGTTCCACCTTTTCCAGACGGGGCACCCGATGTCGCAACGCGTCGAAAACCTGTTCCAGCACCGCTGGATGACGTTCGGACAGGTGCTGGAGCACGTTGGCCAAATTGTCCCCGCTGCGTGACAGGCGCTCAATGGGGCCGGCCGGTGGCATGTCGCGCATGGCGCTGGCGGTCAGGTAAGAAAGGTGCCATCCGGTAATGAAATTACGGAGCGCCTGCACCCGAGGGTTGGCGGCCAGTTGCCCCAGGGTGCTCACCGCCAGAACATCGGGCCCAGTCAGGGGAACGGGTTGGCGTTGGTCTTCGTGTTCCGGCACCTCACCGCTGACCACGGATCCCTCGCCACGGGCATAGTCCAGGATATGGAAGGGGCGGCCGTGGGAGCCGCGTTTCCAGCGCATGATTTCTTTGGTCACCACAGGGGGCCCGTTAAGATCAGCATCAATTTCCAGGATGTAGGTGATCAGGGGGCTCTTCGGCTTCTCGTCGGGATACTCGCGGAAGCCCAGCTCGAATGCGATGGGCCCCGTGTGGCCCCGGCTGCGCAAGTCTTTGAGACCCCGCCCGCGCTTGTCCACCGCCCGGCGCAGGCCTTCCCCCAGACAATCCGCCAGAAACGAAAAAACATCGAAAAGGGTGGATTTGCCGCTGCCATTGGCCCCCAGAATGGCGGTCAGCGGGCTGAGGGACTTGAAATGCAGATCATGCAGCACCCGGTAATTTCGGACCCGCAGGTGCTCCACCCGGGGGGGCGTGGTCATGACGGCTCCTTCTATTGAATGAATTCCAGGCCTTCTTCTTCCAGGCGTTGGCTGTAGGTTTGCATGAAGGTCTGGAAGCGTTCGGCGGTGCCGATGCGGTCGGCCACGGTGCGGAAGTCGATCAGGCCGCCGGCGTCGGGCACGGTCAGCAGGTCGAACACGTCCGCGTAGGGCGTTCCGGCCATGAAGCGGCCGTAGACCTCTCGCAGGCGGCTCATGCCCACCTGGTCGTCCGCCAGGGAGGCCGCCACCGCCCAGTTCACCAAATAGCGCGCGTCCCGTTCGCCCAGCTCCTCCGGTCCGTCGGGGCGGGGCACCACGTTTTCGTAGGCGTTGGCCACTTGGGGCCAGGCTTTCTGGTACCACTGGATTTCCGCGCGCAGCAACCAGGCGTTGTCGCTGTTGTCGTTTTGCAGCAGGGCGATGGCCTCGCCCACGCGGCCCAGGGCGCCCAGGGCCCGCGCCCGCAGGTGGCGGCGCTGGGTGGCCAGATCGCGCGACACCCCGGCGGTGGCGCTCAGTTCCAGGGCTTCCAGGGCTTGGGCGGGCTCGTCGTTGAGCAGGTGGATGAAGGCCAGCCGGGCGCCCACCCGGGCCCGCGCCGCGCCCCGCAACCGGAACCGCACCTGATGGGTGAGCAGCCGCGCCGCCCGGTCCAGCAGGTCCACCTTCACCAGCCGATCGGCCAGCATCCGGATCATTTCGTCGCCGGCGGGGCCGCTGGGGGTGAGTTCGCGGAATTCGTCGAACAGCGCGATGGCCTTGATGGGGGGCATGTCGTCGGCGCCGCCGCCCAGGTAGAGCTCGCGGAACGCCTTTTCCATCTGCGCCGTCACCTGGGGAATGGTGGGGGTGTCGGGGAAGGCGATGGTGGCGTCCTTGTAGGTGCGGAGCGCCTGCCGGTACTGGCCGTCCTCCAGGTACAAATCGCCCAGCCGCCGCAGCAGGTTGAATTCGAAACGGCTGCCCCGCCAGGCGAAGCGCAGGCTTTCCAGTTCGTCGATCAGTTCCTGACGGTCGATGCGTTCGAGCTGGTACATGAGCTCCGCCCGGTCCCGCTTGGCCACCGCCGCGTAATAGCGATCCCCCATGTCCGCCACCGCGGACCACTTGTCGATGGCGGCGTCGAAGGCGCCCACCATCTCTTCGTAGCGGCCGTTGAGGTACTCCAGGTGGGCCAGTTGCTGGGGATCGAGGTTGTCCTTGGCCTCTTCCGCCGCATCCAGGTAGCGCTGGGCCACCAGGTCGGCGCCGTGTTTCAGGCTGGCCTCGATGGCGGAGAACATGAGCGGCATGCGCAGGGCATCGGGATAGGTGTTCAGGAAACGGCCGCTGTCGTCGAACACGGCGGTGCGGTCGCCCTCGTCGCCCCGGTCCTCTTGGGCCGCCGCCAGCCAGAACATGGCCTGGGGCGATTCGGCCAGTCCGGGCCGGGAGAGATCGGCCACGGCACCGTCATAGTCGGCGGCCAGGTAGCGGGCCAGACCGCGCACGGCATAAAAGGCCGGGGTCTCAGCTTGCTCGGGGGTGTCCTGGGCGAGAACGCCGAGCACCCCTCGGGCCCGGTCGGGCCGGTCGTGGGCCACGTAGAAACGGGCCAGGGTCAGCCGGGCTCGCGCCCGCTGTTCCGGTGGCGCCTCCGCCGCCTGCCGCAACAGTCGTTCCTCGGTGCGTTTGAAGTTTTCCTCGTCTCCTTCCCGCCAGCCGGGGATGTCGATCAGGTCGCCGGGGGCCACTTCCTCCGGCGGGCCCAGGCGGGCGAAGGCGCGGTCGCGGGTGGTCTGGTTGGAGACGTTCAGGCCCAGGTCGCCGGATATTTCCACCCCCTGCCGGGTGCCGCGCACGCGCACGCCGTCGGCGGGGTTCACCACCACCACCCCCTGGGCCGTGACCGGCATGGAGAAGTCGGGGAATCGCTGCGCCGGCGCCACGCCATAGCCCAGTTCCAGCAGCGGCACGATGCGCATTTCCGTGCCCAGCTCGGGATCCATCACCGTCATGGGGTTGGCCGCTTCCGCCGCCGGCAGGAACACCCGTTCCCCCGCCGGGGTGTCGGCATCCACCCGCACCTCCAACGGCGTCACCGGCCGATAGGGCTGGCGGGTCAGGTCGACAATCCACAGCAGTTCTTCCTGGCGCAGTATGGGGTTATAGCCCGGCGCCACTTTCATGCGAACCACGGTCACGTCGCGGAAGGGCAGTTGCTGGATGTTGGTCACCACCCCCCGGCCAAGCTGTGCCAACTGCCCGCGATCCACTTCCTGGCCCCGGTCGAAGGCCACCCACAGCCAGCCATTGTGGCGGAACACGGCGGCGGCGGCCGGCGATTCCCAGTTGAAGGAAAGGCCGACCGAAGGCGGCAGGCCGGTGGTGTCCTGCACGGCGGCGGCCGCTTCCTCCTCGGCCGTGGGGCCGGTGACCGGTGGGGCCGCCGGCGTCGGCGCGGGCGCATTGTCGTCTTCGTTGGCATCCGGCGCGGCGTTCGGCGCGGCG
>CAZHRQ010000199.1:0-1534 GCA_964535075.1 uncultured Rhodobacterales bacterium
GCACCATTTCGTTGCGGATGCGGATGTTGCCGAAGGTGCCGCGCATCATTACTTCGTGGTTGCCGCGCCGGGCGCCAAAGCTGTTGAAGGCGGCGGGGGGGATGCCCTTGTCCTGAAGGTAGCGCCCGGCGGGACTGTCGGGCTTGATGCTGCCGGCGGGCGAGATGTGGTCGGTGGTGACCGAATCCCCCAGGATAGCCAAGGGCCGGGCACCCACGATGTCGGTCACCGGCGCCGGTTCGGCCGTGAGACCCGTGAAGAAGGGCGGATGCTTCACGTAGGTGGAGTTCACGTCCCAGGTGTAGGTCTGGCCGCCGGTGACGGCAATGGCCCGCCACGGCGCCGGGCCGCCGAACACGTCGGCGTAACGGCGACGGAACATGTCGGCGGTTACCGCGCTGCGGATCAACGCCTCCACCTCCTTCGGCTGAGGCCACAGGTCGGCCAGCATCACCGGGTTGCCCTGGGGATCGTGACCCAGAGGCTCGCGGGTGAGGTCCACGGTCATGGAGCCGGCCAGGGCGTAGGCCACCACCAGCGGCGGCGAGGCCAGATAGTTGGCCCGCACCTGCGGGTTCACCCGGCCCTCGAAGTTGCGATTGCCCGACAGCACGGAGGTCGCCACCAGGTCACCCTCCTCCACGGCGGCGCTCACGGGGGCGTCCAGGGGGCCGGAGTTGCCGATGCAGGTGGTGCAGCCAAAGCCCGCCAGGGTGAAGCCCAGTTGCCCCAGGGGCGCGGTGAGTCCGGCTTTGTCCAGGTAGTCCATCACCACCTGGGAGCCCGGCGCCAGGGACGTTTTCACCCACGGCTTGCGGGTGAGCCCCCGGGCCACGGCCTTTTGCGCCAGCAGCCCCGCCGCCACCAGCACCGAGGGGTTGGAGGTATTGGTGCAGGAGGTGATGGCGGCGATGACCACGGCGCCGTCGCTCAGGGGTCCCGCGTTTTCGGGCATGGAAACGGTGCGGGGCTCTGCGCGACCGCTCATGTCTTGCAGGGCATCGGCGAAGGCCGGGGCGGCCTCGTCCAGGGCCACGCGGTCCTGGGGCCGGCGGGGCCCCGCCAGGGAGGGCACCACCGCCCCCATGTCCACGGGCACCACTTGGGTATAGGCGGGCTCGGGGCTGTCGCTGTCCCGCCACAGGCCCTGCGCCCTGGCGTAGGCTTCCACCAGGGCCACGTGCTCTTCCTCGCGCCCGGTGAGGCGCAGATAGGCCAGGGTTTCGGCATCCACGGGGAACAAGCCGCAGGTGGCACCGTATTCGGGCGCCATGTTGGCCAGGGTGGCGCGGTCGGGCAGCGGCAGGTGATCCAGGCCGGGGCCGAAGAATTCCACGAACTTGCCCACCACGCCCGTTTCCCGCAGGCGCTGTACCACGGTGAGCACCAGGTCGGTGGCGGTGGTGCCGGGGGGCAGTTGGCCTTCCAGGCGCACGCCCACCACTTCCGGCAGCACCATGGAGATGGGCTGACCCAGCATCACCGCTTCCGCCTCGATGCCGCCCACACCCCAGCCCAGCACGCCCAGGCCGTT
>CAZHRQ010000199.1:1544-3835 GCA_964535075.1 uncultured Rhodobacterales bacterium
ATGGCTGTCGGTGCCCACCAGGGTGTCGGGCAGGGCGATGGTCTCGCCACCCACGGTTTCGGTCCACACCACCCGGCCCAGGTATTCCAGGTTCACCTGGTGACAGATGCCCATGCCCGGCGGCACCACGCGGAAGTTGTCGAAGGCTTGCTGCCCCCAGCGCAGGAAGGCGTAGCGTTCGCCGTTGCGTTCGAACTCGCGGGCGATGTTGTGGTCATAGGCCTCCTGGGTGCCGTACTGGTCCACCATCACCGAGTGGTCGATCACCAGGTCCACCGCCGAGAGGGGGTTGATGCGGCCGGCGTCACCGTCCAGCCGACGCACGGCGTCCCGCATGGCGGCCAGATCCACCACCGCCGGCACGCCGGTGAAGTCCTGCATCAGGACCCGGGCTGGGCGAAAGGCCACCTCGTGATCGGTGCGGCGGCGCTGCTGCCAGGCGGCCAGGGCCTTGAGGTCGTCCACGGTCACCGACTGGCCGTCCTCGTGGCGCAGCAGGTTTTCCATCAGCACCTTGAGGGAGAAGGGCAGCCGGGAGAGGTCCCCCAGGCTTTCCGCCGCGGCGGGCAGACTGTAATAGGTCACGGTCTGGCCGCCGACGGTGAGGGTGCGGCGGGTGTTCAGACTGTCCTGTCCAACGCCAGGCATCAGCGTTCTCCTTAAAGGGTCTTGGTCGTGACAAAAGAGGTCAACGGACTTACGTCACCGCCTGTCTGAGGGCGGCGGCCGTGGCCCAGGGGGCCAGGGCCAGGGCCGCCAGCAGCAGGGCGCCCAGAATCATCAAATGGGGCATGGCGGTTTGCCCCACACTGGCCGCTTCCACCGCCCCCACGCCAAAGATGAGCACCGGCACATAGAGCGGCAGGATCAGCAGCGACACCAGCACACCGCCCCGCCGCGCGCCCAGCACCAGGGCCGCGCCCACGGCGCCAATCAGGCTGAGGGAAGGCGTGCCCAGAGCCATGGCGGTCATCAGGGGCCAGAAGCCGTCGCCCTCCAGATGCAGCAGCACCGCCAGCAACGGCGTGGCCACCAGCAGGGGGAGGCCGGTGGTCAGCCAGTGGGCGGTGACCTTGGCCATCACCACCACCGCCAGCGACCACGGCGTCAGGGCCAGCAACTCCAGGGCGCCGTCCTCGTAATCGGCCTGAAACAGGCGGTCCAGGCTGAGCATGGCGGCCAACAGGGCCGTCACCCAGGTGATACCGGCGGCCATGCGGGCCAGCAGATTGGGTTCCGGTCCCACGCCAAAGGGAAAGAGGGTGGCGGCGATGATGAAAAAGGCCACCACCATCACACTGTCCGCGCCCTGGCGCACCGCCAGCCGCAGATCCCGCCGCACCATCGCCACGAATGCCGTTACCATGCCAGATCCAGCTCCTCCACCGGCACCGGGGCCGGTGCATACGCCTCCATGTCGAGCACATGGGCCTCGGGCAAGGCCAGCGGGGTGTGGGTGGAGACCATCACCATGCCGCCGGCGGCGCGATGTTCGGCCAACAGGATTTCCACCACGGCGATATTGGCCTTGTCCAGCCCCACCGTGGGTTCGTCCAGCAGCCACAGGGGGCGGGGTGCCACCAGCAGCCGCGCCAGATTGAGCCGCCGCCGCTGGCCCGAGGACAGGAAACGCCCCGGCAGGTCCCGCAGGTCCCACAGGCCCAGCCGTGTCAGCGCCGCCCGGACGTGATCGGGCAGGGCGCGACGGTCGCTGCCGGCCATGCGACCCCAGAATCTCAGGTTCTCGGCCACGCTCAGCACCGGTTTCACGGCATCGTGGTGGCCCACGTAGTGGCTGCGGGCGCCCTGGATCTCAGGCTCCTCCTCCACGGCCACCCCGTCCCACAGCAGATGCCCCCCCCAGGGGCGCATCAGTCCCGCCACCATGCGCAGCAGGCTGGATTTGCCGGCGCCGTTGGGCCCCTTCACCAGCAGGGCGTCGCCGGGGGCGAGGTGGAAGGACAGCCCCGTGAATACGGTACGGTCGCCGCGCACACAGGTCAGGGCCCGGCCCTCGAAGCGCCCTTCGCCCGGTTCCTCCTCGGCTGGTGTCCCTTTCCCGTTCTGTACCGTCACCCTATGTGGTCTCCTCCCGGTGTTCCGCGCAGGGTAGAGCATTCCGCCCGACCGGGGAAACGGGAAAATGCGCGGGCGGGGTGGCCAGGAGCGCCTATCCCTTTATGCTTCGCGCCGCCCTTGGGGAGGGGTATACCGCCTCCAAGGAGGGTCTTTCCGCGCCAGCAGATCTCATTTTAGCAAAAAGGGGCTTTGCGTCGGACACAGGATGTGAT
>CAZHRQ010000200.1:0-3787 GCA_964535075.1 uncultured Rhodobacterales bacterium
GGCGACCAGCCCTCCGCCCCTCTGGTCTGCATGGCAAACTGACTCATGCTGAGCTGGCCAGGGCTTGCACCCTTCCGGGGGAGCGTTTACCCTGAAATCATGCGAAACCCCGGGGGGACGGAACCGGGCGGGTCTGCCACCCGTCCCAAGCAAAGGTAGGCACGGGTGAGCGACGACAATGGCGAGTCCCAGCGGGAAAAGGCCACCGAGAACATGGCGCTGCTGTTGGCCCTGCGCTACCGGGAAGCCGGGCATTCTCAGCGGGCGGAACGCCTGCTCACCCGGGTGGCCGAGCGCAATCCCGAGCACGCGGAAACACCGCTGTTGGTGCTGGCCTTGAGCCACCGCCTGAACGAATCGGATCTGGACCGTGCCGCCCGCCGCGCCGCCGCCGCCGCCCGTCGCGCGCCCCTGCGGCCGGAGGGGCCGTTGCCCCTGCGGACCGGCACCACCGCCGGACGCCTGGCGCCAGAACGGCCCGTCCCGCCGCCGCCGGCGCCCCCCGGCCCGGCCGAGCGTACCGCCGCCGTGGTCACGGCCGATCCCGATCCCGCCGCCCCGCCGCCCCGCATGGCCCCGCGCAAGGCCCGGCCCAGCCCGGAAAAACCGGTCACCCCCCTCAAGGACCGCTCGGATCCCGCTGGCGGCGTCTACGACTGGTTCAGCGACACGCGCCGACGGTAACACCTTAAAGTGGGGCCCTCTCTGGAGAACAGGCCACGGCGTGATCAAACCCGGGTTGGGCGTGACACAGGATTCAGCCTCCGGGTGTTGGCCTGGGCGATGGACCGCGCTATGATCCGCGCGCCATCGGCGCCGGCGGGCGCGGCGGCCGTGACGCCGAAGGGGGTCCCGCGCCGTGCCTCTTTTTGATTTGACGCTCAGGTTAAGGTTAGAGGTCTTCGGAAAATCGTGAAGATCGGGGTGGGCTCCAGGCTCGATTTTTTTTGGGGAGGACGGGCAATGCACGCACGCCATCGCGGGCATCTGGGATTGGTCATGGTTGTATCCCTGGGACTGGGCGCCTGCGCGACCCCGCCCCAACAACAGGGCGACGCCCCCATCACGGGCACGCTGGAGGATCCCCTGCTCATGAGCGGAAGCGCCAAGGGCGCGCCGGTGATGCTGGGCAACACGGTGGCCGCCATCGCCGCCGCCACCTCCACGCCGACGCCCGCCGATCAGGAAGCCGCCAGCACCCGCAGCGCCTTGGCCTGGAAACCAGCCAGCATCCAGGTGAATCTGGGCGGCACCGAGACCACCCGTCCCACCCTGGAGGCACCGCTGCCCGATACCAGCCCCGCCCCGGTGGTCACCTCCAGCGCCCGGATCCCGGCGGCGACGGCGCCGGTCCAGGGGGCCTCCGCCCTGACGGTGCCTGTGGAAGTGGAAACCCGCCTTAGTGCCGCGCCGGCGCCGGACCTGTCGCCGCTGCCCATGCCCACCCCGGCCGACTCCCTGCCGGCGCCCGCCACCACGGCTCCCGCCACCACCGCCCCCGCCACCACCGCCCAGGCCGCGCCCGTTCCGGCGCCGGTGGTGCCGCTCACGCCGCTGCGCCCGGCCCAGCCGGCTTCGGTCGCCACGGCCAGCCGGGGGGTGTCCCAACCGCTGCCGCAACTGCCCGAAGGGATGCTGCCCACCCAGGCCGATCCCAACATCCTGTTGGGGGCGACCCGCAAGAGGGCTTTCAAGATGGTGGGCTATCCCCCCGTCCCGGAAGAGTAGGCGGCGTCACTGTACGGTCACCCCGTTCCGCGGGGCGGCTGTGCTAGGATCGGGTGTGAGGACGCCCGATCCCCCACGTGATGGGCGCCCGCCGTCCCTGTCCCGTTTCCGTCCGTAAGGAGCTCGCCGCCATGTCTCTGCCGCGTACTGGTGCCGCCCTGGCGCTGATGCTGACCCTGATGCCGGTTTCCGCCGGTGCCGACGACACCGCCCCGGTGGGGCAGATGGCCGAGATCACCCCGGCCCTGCCCGCGGCCACCCTGGATCGGCGGTTCCATCCCATCGGCGATTCGCTGGATCTGGCGGTGGCGGAATTCCCCAACGGCAAAACCCTGGCCCTGTCGCTGGGGCTGGGCTCTTCCCTGATGCGCCGGGCCGACGCGCCGGCGGACGAAGTGTGGGCCCTGACCGATCGCGGCCCCAACATTCCCTGTAAGGCCACGGAATGGGTGATGGGCGTGCCGCCCAAGACCGCCTGTAACGGCGAGACCAGCGCCAAGGTCTTTCCCATGCCCGACTACACCCCCACCCTGGTGCACTTGAAACTCACCGACCAGGGCATGGAGGTGCTGAAAAAACTGCCGCTGAAGACCTCCGCCGGCGACCCCGTCACCGGCCTGCCCAATCCCTTCGTCAGCACCGACACGGAAAACGCCTACGACAAGGACGGCCAGGCCCTGCCGCTCAATCCCAACGGCATGGATCCCGAGGGGCTGGTGCAGCTTTCCGACGGCACTTTCTGGATCGCCGAGGAATACGGTCCCAGCCTGGCCCACGTGAGCGCCGATGGCACGGTGCTGGAGCGGCTGGTGCCCTCGGTGGAAGCCAATGACCTCAAAGACGCCGACTACGAAATCCGGCCCACCCTGCCGGCCATCCTGGCCAAGCGCAAACTCAACCGGGGGTTCGAATCGCTGGCGGTGAGCGCCGACGAAACCCGGCTGTTCGCCCTGCTGCAAAGTCCCCTGGCCAATCCCGACAAGAAGGCCTACGCCAACAGCCGCAACGTGCGCCTGTTGGAGATCAGCCTGCCCGATGGCCAGCCCGTGGCCGAATACGTCTACGTGATGGACAAACCCGACGCCTTCGGTAAGGACGCCGCCAAGAAGACCCCCAAGCAAAGCGCCGTCAAGATCAGCGAAATGCGCATGTTGCCCGATGGCAGCCTGCTAGTGCTGGAACGGGTTTCCGCCACCACCCGCCTGTTCCGGGTGACGGTGCCGGGCACCAACATCCTGGGCGGCAAGTGGGATGATGCCAGCACCCGGCCCACCCTGGAAAACACCCCCGACCTGAAAAAGGCCGGGGTGGTGCCGCTGGAAAAAAACCTGGTGCTGGATACGGACGTGCTGACGGACGTGCCCGAGAAGATCGAGGGCATCGCCCTGATGCCGGACAACACCCTGGCGTTGGTCAACGACAACGATTTCGGCATTTACAACACCGAGACCCAGATCCTGACCGTGACGCCGGCCAAGCCCCTGAGCCCGGCCCCGTCGGCCGCTCAATAACCCTCCTCCCGGCACGCGCCCGTCCGCGCACGGGGGCGTGCCGCCTTGTGGGAAGTTTGGTTCCGTGTCCGCCCTCACCCTCACCTGTCCCACCTTGGCCGAGACCGAGGCCCTGGCCGCCCGCCTCGCCGCATGGCTGCGGCCCGGTGATGCCGTGCTGCTGAACGGTCCGCTGGGGGTGGGCAAGACCCGTCTGGTGCAGGCCCTGGCCACGGCCCTGGGGGTCACCGCGCCCGTCACCAGCCCCAGCTATGCCTTGGTCCAGGTCTATACCGCCCCGGCCTGTCCCGTGCTGCACGTGGACACCTGGCGGCTGGAGGATCCGGAGGAGGTGCGCGACCTGGGATTGCTGGACGAGGCCCCCACCGCCATTACCTTGGTGGAGTGGGGCGCGCGGGTGGCGGCCCTCTATCCCCAGGCCCTGCACCTGACCCTGGCCTTTGCCGAGGGCGGTCCCGAAGCCCGCCGCCTGACGCTGGCGGGCGACCCCGGGCGCTGGCCGGCGGTGCTGGCCGCCCTGAAGGAAGCCTCCCCCCATGCCCCCCATG
>CAZHRQ010000201.1:0-3753 GCA_964535075.1 uncultured Rhodobacterales bacterium
AGGCCGCGTGGACATCACCCTGGCCCTGACCGGGACGCTGACAGCCGGAACGCTGACAGGGGCCCCGACAGGGACGGAGGCGGACGCCCGGCCCGGCGATACCCTGGTCCTGGTGGTGCGGGACACGGGCATCGGCATTCCGGCGGAAAAGATGCCCACCCTGTTCGATGCCTTCACCCAGGCCGATGCCTCCACCACCCGGCGCTATGGCGGCACGGGGCTGGGGCTGGCCATTTCCCGGCGACTGGCCCGTCTCATGGGCGGCGACATCACCGTGGACAGCATCCCGGGCCGGGGCACCGCCTTCACCGTCACCGTGCCCGTGACCGAGGGCCAACCGGTGCAGGACGCCAACGCCGGGCTCAACGGGCGGGTGCGGGCGGCGCGTCCGCTGACGGTGCTGGTGGCCGATGACAACGAGGTCAATCAGGCCCTGCTGCACGCCATGCTCACGCCGCTGGGGCACTACGTCACCACCGTGGCCAACGGCCGCGCCGCGCTGGAGGAGGTTTCCCGGGGCGATCTGCCCTACGACATTGTGTTGATGGATGTGTTCATGCCGGAAATGGATGGTCTGGAGGCCACCCAGGCCATCCGCCGCCTGCCCACCGCCAACAGCGCCATTCCCGTGCTGGCGGTGACGGCGGACGTGATGCCCGAGCGCCCGGAACGGTTCCAGGCCGCCGGCATGAACGGCTGGGTGCTGAAACCCATCGAGCGGGCCCGCCTGTTCCGCGCCATGGACGAGGCCCTGGGCGAGGCGGTGCACACGGCGGTGGAGACGGGCCTCGCGCGGGCGCCGGCGACCGCGCCGCCCTCCACCGATGCCGCCGCCGCCGTGGATGCCTTCCTGGGGTCCCTGGCGGACCGTTTCGGGGATCAGCGATGAGGGCCGGTCAATCCTTCCCGTTCCATCTGTTCCTGGACCCGCATCAGGGCGCTTTCCAGGTCGCCCAACCGGCTGATCATTTCCGAGGACGAGTCCGACTTGGCCACCCCCGTCACCAGTTCGTGGGCGGTGCGCAACAGCTCGTTCAGGGCGTGGTGGGCGCGCGCGGAACTGGTGGACAGGCCGGCCACCGGCTGGCCGGTGGTGGGGTCGATGGGAGAGTCGCTCACCGGCGCCGGTTCCTGTAACCGCCGCAAGTGCTGGATCAACACCCGCATGATGCCGCTCATGAAGCGGTCCATCTTTTTCAGGCGCTGGCTGAAGATTCCGGCCGGCACGTGCAGGAGCACCGCATCCTCGATCACCGTGGCGGTGGCCATGCGGGGCGCGGGGTCGATCACCGCCATTTCCCCGAACACCTCGCCGGGATAGAGGGTGGCCAGGGGACGGTCGATGCCGCCCTGGTCGCGCTTGGAGATGCGCACCTTGCCCTTCTCGATCACAAAGGCGCAATCGCCGGAGTCGCCTTCGCGGAACAACACCGTGCCCCGTTTCAGATTGCGGCGGCTGAAAATGGCACTATCGTCCATGGGCTCCTCTCCTCCTGACCCCCCAGGCGTTGTTTGCGGTAAGGTGAGGCATTGTTTGCGGTACGGTGAGGCGTTTTTCCCGTTACGACGCCGGCGCTCCCATCAGAATTTCTTTTTTTCCGGTTCCTGCAACCGGCGCAGGTGGTTGATCAACACCCGCATGATGCCGCTCATGAAGCGATCCATTTTTTTCAACCGTGCCTCGAACACGGCGGCGGGCACCTGCACCAGCACGGCGTCCTCCACCACGGTGGCGGAGGCCATGCGGGGCGCGGGGTCGATCACCGCCATTTCGCCAAACACCTCGCCCGGCCCCAGCACGGCCAGGGGGCGGTCGATGCCGTCCAGGTCGCGTTTGGAAATACGGATCTTGCCCTTGTCGATGATGAAGGCACAGTCGCCGGTGTCGCCTTCCCGAAACAGCACCGTCCCCTGGCGGACATTGCGGCGGTCGAAAACGGATTTCTGGGTGTTGGCTGTGGTCATGACGGTTGATCCCGTTCTGCGTCGCGGATGGCCCGCTTTTCCCCCTCTCGCGGTCCGGCCAGCATGCCACAGGCGGCGGGGAAGGTCACCTGTCAAGCAGGGCTCTTTCGCCGGCGGGGCGGGGCGGGTATGGTGTCGGCGCACCCCTGTTTCCGGGCTGACCGAGAGGAGACCGGCCATGAGCGCCCTGCCCGATGCCCTTGCCCAGGATGCCCGTTTCGGCATTCCCGGCCGTTTGAGTGTGCGTCAGTTGCCCGACAACCCGCCCCTGGTGGACATGGTCTGTGAGCATGGCCAGGCGGTGCTGTCGCTGGATGGCGGCCAGCTTCTTTCCTGGACCCCCACCGATCAGCCGCCGGTGGTATGGCTGAGCCCGGCGGCGGTGTGGAAACCCGGCAAGTCCTTCCGCGGCGGCGTGCCCGTGTGCTGGCCCTGGTTCGGCGCCCATCCCGATGCGTCCGATCTGCCCAACCACGGCTTTGCCCGCAATCTGCCGTGGGAAATCACCGATTCCGCCACCACCGAGGACGGTGGGGTGCAGGTGACCCTGGCCCTGATGCCGGACGAGGCCGCCGCCGCCCGCTGGCCCCATCAGGCGACCCTGACCCTGATGGTGGAGCTGGAACGGGCCCTGACCCTGCGCCTGATCACCCGCAACACCGGCGACAGCCCCCTGCCGCTCACCGAGGCCCTGCACACCTACCTGCACGTGGGCGATGCGGCCCAGGTGGCGCTGACGGGCCTGGAGGGGCTGACCTATGCGGACAAGGAGGCGGATTTCGCCCGCAAGACCCAGAACGGGCCGGTGACCCTCGACGCCCCCACCGACCGGGTGTATTTCGCGGCCCCGGAAACCTGCACGGTCGAAGATCCGGTGCTGGGCCGGCGGGTGCGGGTGGCCAAGCAGGGCGGCGCCACCTTCGTGGTGTGGAACCCCTGGATCCCGGGCGCCAAGGCCATAGGGGACATGCCCGATGACGGCTATACCCAGATGCTGTGCGTGGAGGCGGCCAACGCCCTGGACGACGCCATCACCGTGGCCCCCGGCAGCGAACACACCCTGGCCACCACCCTGAGCTGGGAAGCGCTGTAGGCGCGGTTCTTCCCCTGCTGCTTTAGAGCCGATCGCCGTCCATGGGACCCCTTTTCGGGTCCCATGGACCGCGTGACTCCCCTCTAATACGCATCCAGGGTATGGGCGGCCGGGGAACGCAGGAAATAGGCCAGATCCAGCGCCGGGGCCACCACCCCGGCCTGGGTGAGCAGGGTATGCACCTGCCCCCGATGATGGGTCTGGTGATTGAAGAGATGGGCCAGGATTTCCGACAGGGGCTGGGTATAGGGGGTGCCGTCGAAGGTGGTGTAGTCCACGGCGGTGCCCAGGTCGCCCTCGGACAGTTCGTCGATGACGGTGATCAGCCGCATGTCTTCCGCCGCCCGCGCCGCCTGCAACGCCGGCAGGGTGTCGTAGAGGCAGGCATCCAGGGCCGCCGGCCGGGGCCCGTTGCCGGTGAGGCGATGCAGCCACGCCAGATCCCCCACCAGAATGTGGTTGAGGGTGCCGAGCACCGAGCCGAAGGCGGCACCGCGCGGGGCGGCCACCGCTGCCGGGGAAAGCTGGGCCACGGCGGCGAACAACTGCTCGTTGGCCCAGCGGTTGTAGTGCGCGAACATGCGAAAGTGGCGTTTCATCAGGGTTCCTTCCTGCCTTTCCACGCCGCCGTCGGAGTGCGCTAGAGCGTGTTGCGTTTAATTGGGTTCATATCCAGCTGCTACAAAGAAGTTGTA
>CAZHRQ010000202.1:0-3741 GCA_964535075.1 uncultured Rhodobacterales bacterium
ACCGTCATGTCACCTCGCTCCGCCCGCAAATCTACAGGCTGATGACGCAGTCGGCGGCGGTGATCGCCTCGCCCAGCGCCGCCGCATCCCAGAAGGTCAGGTCGTCGGCCATCGCGGCGACGGTCGTGACCGGTTCGATGTCCGACAGATCCAGAAGTTCGGCCTGTTCGGCGTTGGCCTCGGTGTCGGCCACCGGCTCGGTCATGAACACCAGCGAAATCTCGTGGCCGAAGATCGTCAGGCCGGCGGCCACGCGCATGGCCTCGGTATGGTCCCGGCGGCCCAGCACCAGGATGGATTTCTCGTTCGCCATGGTGTGCCTCCTACAGACTGACGACCCGGGCGGCCTCGGCCATCAGGGCCGAATTCACGGTCTGGCTGCCCCGTTCCACCGGGCAGGCGCGCCCGGCACAGTGCAGATCCCAGGAATGCTCGCAGACGGCGACCCGGCCCGCGTCGGAGAGAACGCCCGCAGCGTCCCCGTCGTCCAGGACCCGGACGCCATCGTTGGTCAGGAATACGGCCCAGGAGGCCCCCGCCCGGCTCAGGGCCCGCCCCAGGGGCACGACGATGCGCGCGGCATCGGGGGTGGTGACATGCAACAGAACGTCCATCAGGTGTCATCCTCGGCTGGTGTGGGGGAACGGTAGGTGGCGGCATCCACCGGCAGGGCGGCATCTGCGGCCCAGCGGGAGAACCCGTCGGGGTACAGGCGGGCGCTCACCCCGTGGTGTCCGACCAGGCGGGCCAGCATGGCCAGACCGTCGGTCGGGCCGTGGCCGTAGATCACCGGTTCCGCGGCCAGCGGCAGGGCGTCGGGCGCCGAGGCGGGATCGGCCAGTGGCACATGGTCCGCCCCGCTGATATGGCCTCCGCGCGGTCCGGCCAGGGTGCGGCCGCGGTAGGCCGCCTCGTCCCGGCCGTCCACCAGGGGAAAAGCATCCGGATCGGCCGCGAGCTCGGCATGGGTGACGAGGCGGTCGTCGCGCATCGGCGCCGTGAACACCGCTTCCCGCGTCAGGGACCGGGACCGCCCGCCGGCGTCGTCCCCGGCCGCGACCGGCTCCGGGACGATCCGCACCTCGGCCTGCCCGGCCAGCCACAGGATGGCGCCCGCGGTCTCTGCCCGGGACGGGGTGGCGGCCGCCACGGCCACGGTCTCCGCCCCCGTTAGGCCAACCGTGCCGAGCAGCCAGCGGATATCCTTGAACGACGCCAGCCGGCCGCGCGGGCCGAAGAAATCCCGCAGCGGGAGGCATCGGGCCCCGGGGAGGCTGGCGGTCTCGCAGACCTTCCGGTCGCGAACGTCCAGCACCGCCGCTGCCTCCGCCTCCGCCTCCGCCGGCACCAAGCCGTAGGCCAGCCCCTCCGCCGAGAGCGCCGGAGCAGTTCCCGGGATTAGGGCCACCGCCATCAGGCAGACCAGTCGATGCAGGGTGCGGATCATGTCCGGTGCCCTCCTCAGCACCCGCCGAAGTGGAGCTCGGGCTCGGGCTCGGCGGCCTGGTCGGGCGCGGCCGGCGGATTTTCCGTGTAATAGACCATCAGATCGACCACCGGAATCTCGCCGAAGCCGCCCCCCACCTGCACCGAGCCGAGCTGCTCGGGGAGGACGGCGACGGTGGTGCGCTCCACCGTCCTCTCGCTGAGGGCGGCGGCCGGATAGGCCAGGATCGCCGCGCCCAGGGTGGCGACAACGGCGGCGGCGCAGAAGAAAGCACTGGCACGGTCCATGAGACGGTCCTCCTCAGGTGGTATCCTTCAGGAAAGCCAGGTACAGGAGGTACATGGCGACCGGAAACCCGATAATCTGGGCCAGAGTGGGAATAGCGATCTCCATCGGAACCTCCCTATTCGCCCTTGTAGTGCTTGATCAGGTCGGTGAGCGGCACGCCCTCCCCGGTTTCCGGATGCATCACCTCGGGGGCGAAGTAGGGCACCCCGTCGCGGGTGGTGCGCAGGCTCTCCGGCGGAAAGGCATAGATCCATACCAAGCCGACGACCGTGACCACCGTGGCCAGGGCCGCGACGGCCCGCATCTCCCAGTGACCGAGCGGATACTTGTGCGATGCCATGGCGCCCTCACGCGTTCTGGATATAGACCTTCCAGCAGTGGTCGGCCTTCACCGTTTCCAGGTGCGTGGCATCCAGCTCGTCGCACATGGGCGGCAGGGCCTCCATGGAGGACGGATTGTCCACCAGGATCTCCACCACGGCGCCGGCGGCCACCTGGCTGAGCGCCTTCTTGGTCATCAGTTGCGGTCGCGGGCAGGAATCACCCAGGCAATCCACCTGCCGGGCGATGGCCACCGTGCCGCTCGCCAGTGTCGCCTCGCCGACCGGTGCGGCAGGGGCGGCGTCCTTCTTCTTGCCGAACAGACCCATGATCTCCTCCCTTTCGGTATTGTTGGTTGCCGTGATCACTCGGCCGCCGGGCTGGTCGCCTCGACGGGCGCACCCTCGCGGGCGGCGGCGCGGTGGGCCTCGTGAAGGGCCTTCTGGGCGGCCTCCTTGCGGCGGATGGCCCTGTAGAGGGCGAACAGCACCGCCGCCTGGATGGCCCCGAACACCACCGCCGGCACGCCCAGGCTGTCCTGGAGGGTGGCCGCGTTGGCGAAACCGATCTGCAACGCCTCGGCGTTGGGTTGGCCGGTCATGCTTGCCGGGGCCGGCGGCCAGTAGTTGGCCGACCACACCAGCGAGAACAGGAACATCCCGACAAAGGTGAACAGCAGGGCCCATAGCGCGCCCACGTTCCCCTCCCCGGTCTTCACCCAGGTGGAGACCGTGCAGGCGCCGGCCAGCACCATGCCGATGCCGAAGATGAACAGTCCGGCAAAGGTGTTGAGCCCCACGTCGAAACGCATCGGGTTCCCCTCCCCGATGGACATGAAGAGGGTGATGCCCAGCGTCAGGATGATCATTGCCACCAGCAACGCCTTGGTGTTGCGGAAGCTCTTGAACAGGATGGCATCGCGCAGGGCGGCGGTATTGCAGAAGCGCGACCGCTGTACCAACAACCCTACGACCGAGCCGAAAAGAAAGGCGACCAGGCACTGGCCCGTAATGGATAGCATGGCTCAGCCCTCCAGGATTTTCTTGTAGATCATCGAGCCCACCCACGCCCCGGCGACAATGCCGCTGATAGCGAGATAGCCACCGAGGTTCATCTCCGGCGTTATGCCGAAGAAGGTGGAGACGTTGCAGATGAAGGCGAGACGTATCCCGACGCCCATCATCAGGCCGCCGATGGTTATCATCACCCACTCGCCCAGCCGGCGCGGGATGCGGATATAGAACTCCCGGGACAGGACGGCGCCGACGAAGGCGCCGAACAGCATCCCCAGGCTTATGTAGATTTTCCAGTACCCCCAGTCGGGGGGGAACACCAGCCGCCAGAACGGCAGCCGTTGCAGTTGCTCTTGCCCCATGATCGACTCGGCGATCAGGCCGGTCATCATGGTTTCACCTCCGCCCACGGTCCAGGCACCAACGAGCAGAAACAGGAAGACATCGAGGACCGCGATGGCCGACAGGGCCACCACGGGGTCCAAGGTCTTCTTGAAAAACTCCATGATCGCGTTCCCTTCTCCCTCGGGACGGTCCACCCGGCGGCTCTTGGGCCGGGGAAGCCCCGGCCCGCCGCCTTTCGCGGGGGCCGACTTCCCCGTCAGCCTGGGATCAACCTAGCCCGGATTATTCACCGGGATTGGCGGGTGTAGCGTAAGATCCTGAGATCGT
>CAZHRQ010000203.1:0-1208 GCA_964535075.1 uncultured Rhodobacterales bacterium
ATATCCTTGTCGCGGTCGGTGGCCTTGCGCACCGAGGTGCCGATCACCTCCAGCCCCAGTTCCTGCAAGGCGGCCACCACCGACCAGCTCTTGTTGCCGCCGGTGTAGAGCAGGGCCTTGCGGCCGTTGAGCCGGTCGCGATAGGGGGCGAGGGCGGCGGTGATGCGGGCCTCTTCCTCGGCCAGCACCGCCTCGGCCTGATCGCGCAGGGCGGGATCGGCGCCTTGTTCGATCACCAACCGGACCAGTTCGCGCACCGCTTCGCTGGTGGCGCGGATGCCGTAGAAGGAGCCCTCGTAATAGGGAATGCCATAGGTTTCGCGCATGCGCCGGCCCAGGTTCACCATGGCCTGGGAGCACAGCACCATGTTGGCGCGGGCGCGGTGGGCGGTGGCCACTTGGTGATAGGTGGCATCGCCGGTGATGGCGGCGCGTACCCGCAGGCCGCAGCGCTCCAGCAGCGGTTTGACCAGCCACAGGTCACCGGAGAGATTGAATTCGCCGATGAGGTTGATGTCGGTGGGGCCGGCGTCGTCGGGCTCGCGGGTGCCGATCACGTGATCGGCCAGGGTCTCGGCGGCCAGACGGTTGCCCAGATTCTTGGAGCCCGCGAAGCCCGGGGCGATCACCGGGATGCAGGGGGTATCCAGGCGCGTGCTGGCTTCCCGGCACACGGCCACGGTGTCGTCGCCGATAAGGCCGGGGACGCAGGTCTGGTAGACGAACACCGCCGCCGGCTGATGGTCCTGGATGGCCGCCTTGATGGCCTTGTAGAGCTTTTTTTCGCCGCCCTGGATGATGTCCATGGTGCCCATGTCGGTGGTGAAGCCCAGGCGGTAGAGCTGGCTGCCGGAGGAGGCGGCGTGGCGGTTGTCCCAGGAATTGCCGGCGCAGGCGATGGGACCGTGGATCAGGTGCACCACGTCGGTGAGCGGTTGCAGGGCGATGAGGGCCCCATCGAAGGCACAGCCCCCGGCGGCCGCGCCGGGCTTGAGGCCGCCGCCGGCGCCACAGCCTTTCTTGCGCTCCTTGGCGGATTTGGCCTGGTTATGGGCGCAGTCGGGTTCGTTGAAGACGTGGGCGAGTTTGTCGGTCAGCATGATCGGGTCTCCCGTTCCGGGGCAGGGGAAGCGGGGCCCCAACGGCCCGCAAGCCGTTGGGGGGAGGAGGTTAAGACGCGGGACCCTCGCCCAGCGTTTGCGGGCCGG
>CAZHRQ010000203.1:1308-3721 GCA_964535075.1 uncultured Rhodobacterales bacterium
CCCGGTCAGGGCCGAGCCCAGGCGGCGAAGGCCGCCGCCCGGCGTTTGAGGGCCTGATCCGCGAGGTCCCGCGAGGGGCCGAGCAAGCCCGCGACTGCGGGCCGGCCCGGTCAGGGCCGAGCCCAGGCGGCGAAGGCCGCCGCCCGGCGTTTGAGGGCCTCTTTAACGCGTCAGGTCGTAGCTGTAGTCGGTGACGCCGGCCACGTCGGTCGCGCGGTCCATTTCGTCGAAGATCTTGTCCAGCAGGGTCACCAGGACCCGCAACGCCCCCTGATAGCCGAAGGTGGGGAAGCGGTGGTGGTGGTGGCGGTCGAAGATCGGGAACGTCAGCCGGATCAGCGGAATGTCCAGATCCCGTTCCAGATACTTGCCGTAGCTGTTGCCAATCAGGTAGTCGGCCGGTTCCGTGGCCAGCAGGGAACGCAGGTGCCACAGGTCCTTGCCCGCCCACACCTGGCACCCCTGACCGAAAGGCGAGGAGGCCAGCAGTTCCTCCATGCGGGCGGCCCACTTCTTGCTGCCGTTGGTGGCCAGGCAGTGCACCGGCTCCACCCCCAGCTCCAGCAGGAACGAGGCCATGGCGTACACGAAGTCCGGATCGCCGTAGACGGCCATCTTCTTGCCGTGCAGCCAGGATTGACTGTCGGCCATGGCGTCCACCAGACGGCCCCGTTCCTTGGTCAGTTCCTCGGGAATGGCCTTGCCGGTCAGCTCCGAAACCTTGAGCAGGAACTGGTCGGTGAGCTCCACGCCCATGGGGTAGTGGAAGCTGGCCGTTTCCTGACCCATGCTGGCGCAGTAGTCGAGAGTCTTTTCCGTGCAGTAGTGTTGCAGGGACAAGGTGGCCTTGGCGTTGAGGGCCGCTTTGGTGTCGTCCAGCTTCGTGCCGCCGTCATACATGCGGTATTCGCCGTCGGACGGGGTGTCGAACACATCGGAGACGTCGGACAGGACCGTGTAGTCCACGCCCATCACGTCCAGCATGCGCTTCATTTCCCGCAGGTTGGCCACGGCATAGCCGTCGAAGCCGGGGATGATATTGATGCTGTCGTTGGGGGTGCGGGTTTCGCCGTCCCAGAAATACTCCAGGATGCCCTTGATGGCGTTGTCATAGCCCGTGGTGTGGCTGCCGACGAAGGCCGGGGTGTGGGCATGAGGCACCGGGAAGTCCTGCGGGACGCTTTCCTTTTCCTTGGCCTGCTTGATGAAGGAGTTGAGGTCGTCGCCGATCACCTCCGCCATGCAGGTGGTGGACACGGCCAGCATTTTCGGCTGGTACAGGGTATAGGCGTTGGCGAGGCCATCCACCATGTTCGCCAGGCCCCCGAACACGGCCGCGTCCTCGGTCATGGAGGAGGAGACGCAGGCGGTGGGTTCCTTGAAGTGGCGGCTCAGGTGGGAGCGGTAGTAGGCCACGCAGCCCTGAGAGCCATGGACGAAGGGCATGGTGCCCTCGAAGCCCAGGGCCACGAACACGGCGCCCAGCGGCTGGCAGGCCTTGGCGGGGTTCACCACCAGCGCTTCCCGAGCCATGTTCTTTTCGCGGTAGTCCCAGGACTTGGTCCAGTCCACGATTTCGGTAACTTTGGCCTCCGGATGGGGGCATTCAAAGTTCTTCTTTTTGTCCGCGAACATTTCCTGGTATTCGGGTTCACGGAACAGGGGCAGGTGGTCCTTGACCTGGTCGGCGCTCTGCGGCATCGGTCGGTCTCCTTGCGCGACAAGGGGTTACACAACTGTGCGGGCGGCAGCCCGAAGGGGTGGGGCCGGCGGCAGGGGAGGCGCCGGCCCCGGCGGGGAAGGGCCTTATTCGGCCGCTTCCGCCGCTTTCCAGGGCGCCTTGTACTTGCTCCACACAGGGTTGTTGATGGCGAGGTCCATATCGCGGGCGAAGATGGCGAAGCCGTCATACCCGTGGTAGGGGCCCGAGTAGTCCCAGGAGTGCATCTGGCGGAAGGGCACCCCGAGCTTTTGGATCGGGTACTTTTCCTTGATGCCGGAGCCCACCAGGTCGGGACGGACCTTTTCGATGAACTTCTCCAGTTCGTAGCCGGTCACGTCGTCGTAGATGAGCGTGCCCTTTTTCACGTACTCGCCGGTGCGCTTGTAGTCGTCGTTGTGGGCGAATTCATAGCCCGTGCCGACGATTTCCATGCCCAGGTCCTCGTAGGCGGTGACCACGTGCCGGGGGCGCAGGCCGCCCACGTACAGCATCACGGTTTTGCCTTCCAGGCGCGGCTTGTACTTGGCGATCACCGCGTCCACCAACGGACGATACTTGGCGATGACCTCTTCGGCCTTCTTCTGGATGCTTTCGTCAAAGCGCGCGGCGATGGCCCGCAGCGACTTTTCGATCTGAGTCGGCCCGAAGAAGTTGTATTCCATCCACGGCGTGCCGTACTTCTCTTCCATG
>CAZHRQ010000204.1:0-716 GCA_964535075.1 uncultured Rhodobacterales bacterium
GAATGGGTGCTGAAGCTAAGTCCAAAATATAGGCAACCAGAAACTACCCGGAAAGCCGATGCTCTGGTTAGAACAATAATGAAAGAGAGAACTGATGTTGGTTATCCTGAAGAATAATCCATCCCTCGCTGCCGGCAGCCTAGCGGCGCAATAAAATGAAACCGCCGCAAGGCAGTTCCACCGCCGCGCCGGCTATCAGATCAAGATAAAAGAGGCAGTAGCTTTTCTGCATAAAGGCAACTGTTTGTTTGAGCATGAAAACAGATGCACCCTATGTAGTGGTTTCAGGTGATGTCAGATACACAAAACCGATTATGCGTATGAAACCAGATCGAAAGTACTACTATGTCAACTTATCAGAGCCAACAGCCCAAGCAATACTTGAACTGTACGGTCTCAAAGTCGAAAAACGGATGAAAAGCTTTGCAGCGTTAGCCATTTAAAGCTAGCGTTGCCCAAAACATAAAAATTTCAACCTACTGCAAGGGAGCGGCCCGCCAAGTCGTATTGGTGCGTCACAGCCATTCCTTTGCCCAAACACGAGTATGATGAAATACACGATTACTACTGTCCTCTTTGTAGCCCTGCTGAGTGTGCTGCAGGCACAGATAGGGATTGAGCTCAATCTCGAACCGGGTGACTGCTTCTGCGAAGGCACCCCACAGCAGCCCTTTTCAGTCACGGCTGAGGGCAGTGCCGGGCCCTTCACCTATGAG
>CAZHRQ010000204.1:726-3689 GCA_964535075.1 uncultured Rhodobacterales bacterium
CGGCCCTAATGACTATTCCTCCACAGCAAAAGAGCCGGACGATATTGTGCTGGCAGGCGAGTATACGCTTGAGGTTTATAATGCTTATGCTTGTTCTTTTTCGTATAGCGTGGAATTGGAGGCCTGCCCCGGCCCCACCTTCCAATTCGATATCGCCCCACCTTCTGATTGCGGAGTAGACAATGGCCATATAAATCTTACCCTTACAGGGGGCACAGCGCCATTCACCTATCAATGGTATGTAAATGGCAGCCCTTCTGACACCTCGGAAGATTTTGAGGATGCGGAAGAAGGGAAGGCTTACAGCGTGGAGGTCACGGACGGAAATGGTTGTGTGCATTTCGCGGAAACACCTGAGGTAGAACAGTTGCCGCCGCTTTCTTTAGAACTGTCAGCGGTATCAGGCGCCTGTCCCGGGCTGAGCAATGGTGCTGTTGAGGTAGTTGCTAGTGGCGGTGCGCCACCCTATCAGTTTCAGTGGAGCAATGGGGTAAACACTACTGTAGGAGAATTGAATGGACTGCTGGCAGGCAGCTATTCAGCAACGGTGACAGATGATGATGAGTGCAACAGCACGCTCAGCTTTGTGATAGAGGGTGCAAGCCTGCCGGCAATATCTGTTTTGGAGCAAACGCCTCCCTCCTGCGCGGGAAGTTCGGACGGGCGCATAGTCATTGATATAGCACCTACTGCTCCTTATAATATAGTTTGGAATAATGGGACGGTAGGGCCAGAGCTGGACCAGGTTGGTGCAGGGGCCTACACGGTGTCCGTAAGCAGTGCTTCCTCCTGTGAGGCCTCCCTTACGGTGACGCTTGAAGACCCCGCTCCTTTACAAGCCAATGTAACTGCTGTCACATCGGCCTCTTGCGCCAATGCCAATGATGGTGCGGTAGCGCTGTCAGTGTCCGGAGGTGTGCCACCCTATACCTATGAATGGAGCGGCGGCACTACCGCTTCTTCAATCATTACCGGCTTATTGCCGGGAGGGTATGAAATCACAGTTACAGATGACAATCAGTGTACAACCACCTTTTCTGCACAGGTACAGACCGGCAACCCACATGAGCTAAACTGGGTATTTGCAAATAACGTGACCTGCGCCAACGGGCCCGATGGGGCCCTCTCCGTTGGCGTAGAAGGGGGCAATACCGGTTATGACTTCGAATGGTGGAGCCCTGATTACCCTCAGTTCACTGCCACCGGGCTCTTAGCCACGTCCTTGCCTGCCGGGACCTATTGTGTAGAGGCTACACATCAGGTTTTTGGCTGTACCGCTTCCGGCTGTTATACGCTGGAATTGGAGCCCACCCAATCCGCTCTGCCTTATCTTAAGCAGGTGGAAGTGTCCGTGGCCAGGCAGGATGGGACCCTTTTAAAGATTTATAGCGGCACATGGGTGAAAGGGGCTGGCTGCTACTACTATGATGCTGATGATAATGCCGTCATTACTGATGAAGCCTTCAACTTAATCAATGCCGGGCAGCCTGTCGCAGTGAAGGCAAAAGCTAACGTGCCCCTGAACAGCCTGTCGCTTTTGATTGATGGGGCTGCTGATATTGATTTATTTCCATCGGGGAACGATCTTCAGTGGATTAACCTTGATCAAGCCCTTTCCCAGCAGCTGATCACGGGTGGCATTATTGATTACAGGCTTCGGTTTGAAGGGGAGGACCAGGCAGGGAACAACCTGCTGGACATGAGAGCATTAAGTGATGGCCTGTCTTTATGTACAGAACTGCCCGGGCTTCAGGGAGACTGTACCTGGTCGCCTGCGCCAGTGCAAGGTGTTGATGACGTGCATCATTTGCAAAAAATATGCTTTGAGTCTAATGCGCTGCAACTGAGCGCTACTTCAGTTAGCTCCGGTTGTGATGGCAGTATCACTGTTCATACAAACGCCCCTGGGCCGGCAGTGATTACGTTAAGTGGTGCTGGCACTACCACAACCCTGACGGTTAACCAAAGCACGTATTTGTTCTCCGGTTTGTGCCAGGGCGTTTATACCGTTACCCTTTTAGACGATAACGGTTGTGAACAAGAGCAGACGATCGAAGTTGGCGGCTGCGCTGTCATTACAGGCGAACCATTGCTAACGCCTGTCAGTTCTTGTGCTCAGTCAGATGGCAGCATTGCCATCCCATTGGAAGGTTTTCAGGGAGGTGAGCCGCCCTACAGCCTGCAATGGTCAAACGGGGCAACCGGGCCCTTGAATGATGGGCTAAGTGTAGGCAGCTATTCCGTGACCATTACAGATGCTAATGGTTGTGCTTCAGATTATTCCTTTACTATAGGCCAGGAATCCCCGAACGGGAATACCTTCATGGTGGAAGTTATTGAGGTCGTAGATGATGTTGATAACAGCTGCAGCGGCAGCATCACGGTAGACGTATTTTATTCAGGCTCTACAGTCCGTCTTAATTTATCCGGCCCAGGTGCTCCCTGGCAAAATATAGAGTTGCATGAGCCCAACTGGCCCGATCCGGTAGATCAAACTTATACATTCACGGGGTTGTGTGCCGGAGACTATGAAATCAGGGCTTTGTACAGCCACGGAGCAATCGATTGCGAGATTGATTTGCAGGCTACCGTAGAATCCTGCCCGGGTTTCACAATGAATACAGGAGCTAGCATTCATAAACCCTCTTCTTGCATTGCCGCTGATGGGTACATTGATATCCCTGAGCCTTTACTAATCGGGGGCACCCCGCCCATGGTATGGCACTGGAGCAATGGCTCCATGCAGCCTGGCGGCATTTCGGGGCTTTCGCCGGGGAGGTACAGTGTTTCTATTGTAGATGGGAATGGCTGTACTATTGTAGAAGCGTTTGACCTGAGCTTGCCATCCGATGCCATGCAATCTGAAATCACCCAGGTGGTGCAGCCCTCTGACACACAAGCAGGGGCTTGCGATGGCAGCATAGGAATTACAGGTGCAGAAGGCTTAACCATTGAGCTCTATG
>CAZHRQ010000205.1:0-3682 GCA_964535075.1 uncultured Rhodobacterales bacterium
AGGAGGTCTACCTGAAGGCCTACGACAGTGTTCCAGAGGCCAGAGCGTCGCTCGGCCAGTATCTGGACTTCTACAACAGCCGCCGACCGCATTCTTCCCTGGGCGGTCGGACGCCGGACACAGCCTATGGGGCGAGGACCCCGGAGGCCGTGGCCGCATGATCATCACCCCCGCCCCTGGGGCCTTTCCGGTCGGGCTCCGCCCTCCCTGCAGGAGCCCCAGGGGCGGTCCACACACCGCAGGCGATCCACTTAAAATCCGCCAAACGCTGTCTCGACGACTCCGACCACCTCAGCCCTCACCCTACGCCCATACCGCCGCACATTTGCTTTCTGGAGCTACCTATGTGTAACCGGCCGGTTAGGGCCGCCTTGTGCGACCGCGTATGCTCGGTAGCTTTCGTGGTTACAGACGTCGGTAACGACGTCGTTACTGACGTCAGCAAGCGGGTGGAGTTGGATGCGCCAGGAGATCCTGACGGGTGTGGAGCGCCGGCGGCGGTGGTCCGTCGAACAGAAGCTGTCGATTGTCGGCGAGGCTTCCGGGGCGCCGGGTCGGGTTGCGGAGGTCGCGCGGCGCCATAATGTCTCTCGCCAGCAGGTCTATCAGTGGCGGCGGGAGTTGCGCCGGAAGGGTCTGTGGCCGGACGAACGACCACCGGTCTTGCTTCCCGTGACGATGGTGGACGGTGCCGGGTGTCCTATCGATGGCGCTGACGGCCCTGGGTCCGAAGGGGCGGTAGATGGTGGTGGGGGCGGCCATCGGCCTGCCTCCGGCGATGGGCTGGGGTGCGTGGGGTCTTCGGACCTGGTCGAGATCGTGGTGCGCACCGGACGTGTTGTCCGGGTTCGGCCGGATGTTCCGGACCATGTTCTGGCGCGTCTGATCCGGATCGCGGAGGCGTCATGATCGGGCCGGGCACCGGGGTTCGGGTCTACCTCGCCTGCGGGGTGACGGACATGCGCAAGGGCATCGCCGGTCTGGCGGCGGCGGCGCAACAGGTGCTGCGGCAGGACCCGGCCTCGGGCGCGGTCTTCGCCTTCCGGGGGCGTCGGGGCGACAGGGTGAAGCTGTTGTACTGGGACGGCCAGGGCTTCTGCCTGTACTACAAGGTGCTGGAACATGGCCGCTTTCCCTGGCCGTCGCCGGCGGATGGCACGGTTCGTCTGACGCCGGCACAGCTGGCGATGCTGTGGGAGGGGATCGACTGGCGGCGCCCGGCGTGGACCGCGCCGCCGGCCCGCGTGGTGTGATTCTCCGAGCGGAATCAGCAAGATAAGTCTGGAGCAGAGGATCCCGGCCGGGTATAATCCGGCCATGATGCCGACGCCCGACACCCTGCCCGACGATCCCGCCGTTCTGAAGGCGATGCTGCTGGCCAAGACCGAGTTGGTCAGCCGCATGGAGACATCGCTGCGGGCCTACGAGGCGATGGTGGAGGCGCTGAAGCTGCGCATCGCCCGTCTGAAGCGGCAGAAGTTCGGGCGCAGTTCCGAGAAGATCGACCGCGAGATCGCGCAACTGGAACTGGCCCTGGAGGGGCTCGAGGTGGCGCGGGCAGTCGCCGAGCCGGCCGGGGACGAGAAGAGCGACACGGCGTCCGAGACCGACGCCCCTCCGAGCCCGGACCCTACGCCGTCGCCCGAGAAGACCACGCCGCGCCGTCGCGGCAAGCCCAAGGTGGCGCCCGACACCCCGCGCGAGCGCATCGTCCTGGATCCGGGCGAGCAGTGTCCGGACTGCGGCGGGCCGCTGCGCCTGGTGGGCGAGGACGTGGCCGAGATCCTGGACTTCATCGC
Organism: uncultured Rhodobacterales bacterium; assembly: GCA_964535075.1. Classification (GTDB taxonomy): domain Bacteria; phylum Pseudomonadota; class Alphaproteobacteria; order Rhodospirillales; family CAJXLG01; genus CAZHRQ01. Next base: position 1,800 of record CAZHRQ010000205.1, read on the forward strand.
CGCCAAGCTGAAGGTGGTGGAGACGGCGCGGCTGAAGAAGTCCTGCCGGCACTGCCAGGCCATGGTGCAGCCGCCGGCGCCGACGCGGCCGGTGGAGCGTGGCATGGCCGGCCCCGGCCTGCTGGCGCATATCCTGGTGTCGAAGTACGACGACCACCTGCCGCTGTACCGCCAGGCCGAGATCCTGGCCCGCCACGGCGCCGACATCCCGCGCTCGACCCTGATCGACTGGTGCGGCCAGGGTGTCGCCACGCTGCGCCCGCTGATCGAGCGCATCAAGGCGGAGGTCCTGGCGGCCGACCGCCTGCACGCCGACGACACGCCGATCCGGGTGCTCGATCCGGGCCGGCGCAAGGCAACCGGCGACGAGCCCGGCGTCAAGGAAGGCCGCATCTGGGCTTATGTCCACGATGACCGGCCCTGGGGCGGCACCGACCCGCCGGCGGTCGCGTACTTCTTCTCGCCGGATCGCAAGGGCGAGCATCCGCAACGGCACCTGGCCGGGTTCCGGGGCATCCTGCAGGCGGACGCCTATGCGGGGTTCCGCAAGCTGTACGAGGCTCGGGACAGTGCCGCGCCGCGCGTGCGCGAGGCGGCATGCTGGGCCCACCTGCGGCGCGACTTCCACGATGTCTGGAAGGCCACGGACTCCCCCATCGCCCGGGAGGCGCTCGAACAGATCGGCGCGCTGTACGACATTGAGCGCCGGATCACCGGCCTGCCGGCGGAGCAGCGACGTGCCGTCCGCCAGGCCGAGAGCCGCCCCAGGGTCGAGGCCTTCCACGCCTGGTGCGAGACCCAGTTGCCACGCATCCCCGGCAAGAGCGACCTGGCCAAGGCCATGCGCTACGCACTCGGGCGCTGGCCCGCGTTCACGCTGTTCCTGGACAACGGCGAGGTGGCCATCGACAACAATGCCGCCGAACGGGCCATCAAACCCGTGGTCATCGGCCGCAAGAACTTCCTGTTCGCCGGGTCCGACAGCGGTGGCGAGGTCCTGGCCGACGCCATGACCCTCATTGAGACGGCGAAGATGAGCGGCCTGAACCCCGAGGCCTACCTCACCGACGTCCTGGCCCGCATCAACGATCACAAGATCAACCGCCTGGACGACCTGCTGCCCTGGAACTGGCGCGCAACCGACGCCTGCCAGACCGCCGCAGCTTAACTCCAAGACCCAATCTCGGCGGCCCAAACCGGCCGGTTACCCTGAATGACCGATTTGCGCTCAGGAACCCCGTAGCTAGGCGGCTGCGGCTGCAGAAGGCCGAGAAAATCCTGAGGGAGGCAGACGCCCTATCTATCGCGAGGCAGCATCCGGTGGTTCTGGTGACGCTCGGATGTCTGTACGGCAATTCTTCTGCTAGGAAAGTGATGAAGTTCAAGGGGGACGCAACGCGGTTCGATGCTGAGAACGCGCTGGCCGACATCATGACCATTTTGAGGTTTCTTCCTAGGAAATTGGAGATTGAGCAGTTGGGACGCGAAAGGAAAGCAAGCTTTTGGCGATCCGACTTCATTACGGATGATAACGGGCTTGCTAACGTCCTAAGCTTTTTCGAAGGTGAGGTGATAAAAAAGGTTTCAAAAGGCACTGTACATGAGATGCAGATGACCGCTAACGTGAAATTAGATTGTCTATTCTCGGAAATTGATTCTAACGAACGCAAAAGGCTCGTCGAACTTATTAAAAACAATATTGCATAAGCGTTTTCCGTTCGCTGCTTCACTTGCTGGTTCTAAAGGGCATTTAGTGACGTTAACATTCCGTCAAGTACTGTTGAAGAAATATCACAAGAGTCCAGAACTCGATCGTTTTGGTCTGCAAGCGAATGAGACACAGCTTTCTGGATCTGAGATCTCCCCAGAGTATAGATAATAGG
>CAZHRQ010000206.1:0-1326 GCA_964535075.1 uncultured Rhodobacterales bacterium
GCCGAGCCGCTAGGAGAGTTCCATGCTCAGTCCCAAACGTACGAAATACCGCAAACAGCAGAAAAGCCGCAACCGGGGCATGGCCTAGGGTGGCACGGCGCTCAACTTTGGCGCCTACGGCCTGAAGGCCACCAGCCCGGCGCGGGTGACCGCCCGGCAGATCGAGGCGGCACGGCGGGCCATGACCCGGCACCTGAAGCGTCAGGGCCGGGTGTGGATCCGCATTTTCCCGGACGTGCCGGTGTCCACCAAGCCCGCCGAAGTGCGGATGGGGAAAGGTAAGGGCACCCCGGAATACTGGGTGGCGCGGGTGCAGCCCGGCCGCATCATGTTCGAAGTGGACGGCGTGCCCGGTCCCCTGGCCCGTCGCGCCTTCGAACTGGCCGCCGCCAAGCTGCCCGTGGGCACCCGGATCGTCACCCGCATCGGGGAGGAGACGGAACAGTGAAGCCCGAAGACGTGCGCGCGTTGACCGACGATCAGCTCAAGGAAAAGCTGACCGGCCTGCGCAAGGAGCAGTTCAACCTGCGCTTCCAGAAGGCCAGCGGCCAACTGGAAAACACCGCCCAGGTGCGCAAGGTGCGGCGGGACATCGCCCGCATCAAGTTCGTGCTGGGCGAGCGCCGGAACAAACCGGCCGCCACCGCCTGACGGCGGCGGACGCGGTAGTCGAGGAGAAACCCCAACCATGCCCAAACGCATCCTGCAAGGGCGCGTGGTCAGCAACGCCACCGATAAGACCGTGGTGGTGCAGGTGGATCGCAACCTGAAACACCCGCTCTACGGCAAGGTGATTCGGCGGTCCAAGAAGTACCACGCCCATGATGAAACCAACGTGTGCCAAGTGGGGGACTGGGTTCGCATCGAGGAATGCCGCCCCTACAGCCGCACCAAACGGTGGGCGGTCCTGACGGACACGGCCGCCGAAACGTCCCCCGCGGCGGACGCCTGAGGGCGTCTTCCGCGTTTCGATGAAGAAAGGTCGTAATCCATGATCCAGATGCAAACCAACCTGGACGTCGCCGACAACTCCGGGGCGCGTCGGGTGCAGTGCATCAAGGTGCTGGGCGGCTCCAAGCGTATGGTGGCCAACATCGGCGACATCGTTGTCGTGTCGGTGAAGGACGCCATCCCCCGGGGCCGTGTGAAGAAAGGCGACGTGCATCGGGCGGTGATCGTCCGATCCGCCAAGGGCATCCAACGCCCCGATGGCACCGCCATCCGCTTCGATTCCAATGCCGTGGTGCTGCTGAACAAGCAGAACGAGCCCATCGGCACCCGCATCTTCGGCCCTGTGACCCGCGAGCTGCGCGCCAAACGGTTCAT
>CAZHRQ010000206.1:1336-3667 GCA_964535075.1 uncultured Rhodobacterales bacterium
AAGATTATTTCGCTGGCTCCCGAGGTGTTGTAATGGCCAAGATGACCATCAAGAAGGGCGACCGCGTGGAAGTTCTCGCTGGCAAGGACAAGGGCCGCCAGGGCGAGGTGCTGCGGGCGCTGCCGCGCGAACAGCGCGTGCTGGTGCAGGGTGTCAACATGGTTCGCCGGCACACCAAGCCGAGCATGACTCATGCCGGCGGGATCGTGGACAAGGAAGCGCCGCTCCACGTCTCCAACGTGGCGTTGATCGACCCCCGCGACGGCATGCCCACCCGCATCGGTTTCCAGACGGACGAGCACGGACGCAAGCGGCGCATCAGCCGCCGGTCCGGCGAATCCATTGACGTGTAAGGAGGCGGCATTTCCATGGCTCGTCTTTACGACCACTACCGCGACACCGTGCGGCCGCGCCTGACGGAAGAATTCGGATACAAGAATCCGATGGAAATCCCGCGCCTGACCAAGATCACGCTCAACATGGGCGTGGGCGAAGCCGTGCAGGATTCCAAGCGCATCGACGGGGCTGTCGCCGACCTGACCGCCATCACCGGGCAAAAGCCTGTGGTGTGCCGCGCTCGCCGTTCCATCGCCGGCTTCAAGCTGCGCGAAGGCATGCCGGTGGGTGTGAAGGTGACCCTGCGCCGGGACCGCATGTACGAGTTCCTCGACCGTCTGATCACCATCGCCCTGCCCCGCGTGCGCGACTTCCGCGGCGTGAACGGCAAGGCGTTCGACGGCCGTGGCAACTTTAACATGGGCCTGAAGGAGCAGATCATCTTTCCGGAGATCGATTACGACAAGGTCGATCATACCCGCGGGATGGACATCGCCATCTCCACCACCGCCCGGACGGACAAGGAAGCCCGAGCCCTGCTCGCCGCTTTCGACGTCCCGTTCGCGAACTGATCGACCGAGATGGAGAACCGTCATGGCTAAGGTCAGCGCCGTGCAGCGCAACAAGAAGCGCGAGCGCCTGGCGAAGCAATTCGCTTCCAAGCGCGCCCGCCTGAAGGCCATCGCCACCGACCGCGAGGCCTCCCCCGAGGAGCGTTTCCACGCCTCTCTGAAGCTGGCGCAACTGCCCCGCAACAGCGCCCCCATCCGTCAGCGCCTGCGCTGCGAGATGACCGGGCGTTCCCGGGGCAACTACCGCAAGTTCAAGTTGTGTCGCATCAAACTTCGGGATCTGGCCGCCATCGGTCAGGTGCCCGGCATGATCAAATCCAGCTGGTAAGAGGGGCATCATGTCCATGACCGATCCCCTCGGGGATATGCTGACCCGCATCCGCAATGGGCAGATGGCCCGGCGGACGGAAATCACGTCGCCGGCCTCCAAGCTGCGCACCAACGTGCTCGCAGTGCTGGAGCGCGAGGGCTATATTCGCGGGTACCAGACCCGGGAACAACGCCCCGGCGTCTCTGAACTGATCATCAGCCTGAAGTACCATGAAGGGCGGCCGGTGATTCAGGAAATGAAACGGGTGTCCAAGCCGGGCCGTCGGGTCTATTCCAAGATCCGCGACCTGAACACCGTTTATAACGGCCTGGGCATCTCCATTCTCTCCACCCCGCGTGGTGTGCTTTCCGACCAGGAAGCGCGCGAACAGAACGTGGGCGGCGAGATCCTGTGCACGGTGTTTTAAGGAGGGCGCGTCATGTCACGTGTGGGCAAGTACCCCGTCGCCGTGCCCGCCGGGGTGGACATCACCCTTGAGGACACCGTTCTCACCGCCAAGGGCAAGCAGGGCACCCTGTCCCTGCCCCTGCACGACGCGGTGACGGTGACGCACGAGGACGGCAAGATCACGGTGACCCCCAAGAAGGAGGACAAGAAGTCCATCGCCTTGTGGGGCACCATGCGGTCGCGCATCAACGGCTTGCTGCAAGGGGTGGCCGCAGGCTTCACCCGCAAGCTGGAAGTGAACGGCGTGGGCTATCGGGCGCAGGTCCAGGGCACAACCCTGGTGCTGCAACTGGGTTATTCGCACGACATCAACTTTCCCATTCCCGAGGGATTGAAGATCACCTGCGAAAAGCCCACCGAAATCACCATCTTTGGCGCGGATAAGCAGCTGGTCGGTCAGACCGCCGCCATCATCCGCGGCATGCGGCCGCCGGAGCCCTATAAGGGCAAGGGCGTGAAGTATGCCGAGGAGACCATCCTGCGCAAGGAAGGCAAGAAGAAGTAGGAAGGGCGCGGACAGATGTCAAAAGCACGCAAGCTTTTCATGCGGCGCCAGCAACGGGTGCGCGCGCAACTGGCCAAAAAGGGTCATGTGCGGCCGCGCCTGTCGGTCTTCCGCTCCAACCGGCATATCTACGCCCAGGT
>CAZHRQ010000207.1:0-3616 GCA_964535075.1 uncultured Rhodobacterales bacterium
GGGCGAAATAATGCTTCAAAAAGATGAGATATACAACATATGCGGCCGGCTACTCCTCGAAATATTTCCTGCCGCACGGCTCTTGTGGCTGTCCAGGCATGATTATAATGTATATTCCCGCATCACCGGTTTTTTCATGATAAACGAGTATTTCAGCTTTTGCTTGTCTGGAACGCCGTATGCGGAGAAGACGAGCATATCCGAGTCAATGCTTTTTCATATCAGAAATGAGGAGTGGAGTGACCGGTTGGCAGCAATTTTTGCATGTGAGGGACTTAAACGGTGGCCGATTGTTAAGGCCGGGACTATTGTCGGCAGTATACGCCAAGAATATGCCCGAACCTTCAGTTTACCTCCAAACACTCTGATCGCCCTCGGTGCCGGGGATACTCAATGCGCTGCTGTAGGATGTCGTGCTTTTAAAGCAGGTGATGTGGTGGTCGTAAACGGCTCTACTACACCTGTTGTGCAAGTGACAAACGATCTCACTTTTGATCAACTCCAACGAACATGGGCGGACCACTACTTTGATGGACGCTTTCTAATAGAGAGCAATGCCGGGAAGACGGGAATGAATTATCGCGAAATAAGTAGGATGCTTACCTGTTGTGAAAGTCCAGACCACTATGAAAGCGCAATATTTGAAGCAGAACGCCTAGGGATCTCTGCAATTCTTGTACCGAATCCGCATAAGGCAGTCGAGTTCATAAAAAGCCCGGGAGAGTTACGATTTGCCGCAGACCCTACAAGCGCTGTCCACTTGCTTCCGTATCTCATGATTGAAAACACTGCTTTTGCAATTGTGGCGAATATCAAAGAACTGGAGCGCGTAAGTTGTTATATAGGGAAAAGGATATTTCTCACCGGTGGTGGCTCGATAAGCACATGGACGCAGAAGATTTTGTATGTTCTTTTGCGGGATTACCCGGTGTATCTTGCGTCCTATCTGGATACAACCTCAAAAGGAGTTGCAATGCTGGCTCTATCGCAAGCTATGCAGGATGTCTCTGTGGAAGACGTATTCACGAAAAAAAATTCCTTGGAAGATGAAGTGAAGCTTCTAAATCCTGCCGTTGAATCCGAGTTGGAAGATTTAATACATCGACGATACAGAGGCTGGAATGAACAGATGAGTGAGTTTTTAAGAAAGTAGTATGAGAAGGGAGATAATAAAAGTAAATGTCGGACCGTAGCGAATTGCTGGCAAGAATATCACATCTCTACTATAAAAACGAACTTACGCAACAACAGATTGCGGACCAGTTAGGATTGTCGCGGACTAAGGTTACACGACTGCTGCAAGAAGCTAAGAGAACCGGTATTGTCCGGATAGAAATACTGGAGAAGCTTCCACTCGAAGAAGAAATAGCATATGACCTGCAGAGCTTGTTTAATTTGAAGAGGGTCGTTATTGTTCGGACCGAGGAAGCACAAGCGGAAACGCTAACATCTATTCGCCGTGCCGTAGCATCAATAATCGTCGATAACATCGAGCATGTTTCAAGTATCGGATTTTCTTATAGCCAAACAATAGGGAATGTCGCTGACTACATACATTTGGATAACCATGCGTACAATGTTGCTGTCTGCGACCTCATGGGTGCCATGATGGGATATTCCGTGCCGTATGGTTCTGCCGGTGAGGTAGCCCGCCGAATCGGCGGAACCTTTTACCCAATCTCAGCGCCGATCATGGCCCTTGAAGAAAACGGGAGTGAGACCTATCTTGCAGATCCGAATCTCAGAAAATCTATGGAAGTAGCACGTAATGTTGAGCTTGCCATAGTCGGAATAGGGGATTCTTCAACACAGAACATACTTTACCGGAGCGGGTATATAGGACTGGAAACGGTAAACAACATGCGGCGTCAGGGGATCGTCGGTGAGATGTGCATTCGGTTCTTCGATGCCAACGGTAATCGAGTGAAGAGTGAATTTGAGTCCCGGATAATCAGTGTTTCTTGGGAGACTCTCGCAAAAGCGAAGGACCTCACCGCCGTAGTAACCGGGGCCAGCAAAACCCAAACTACGCTGGCCGCCCTGAAGACGGGAATTATCAAGACACTCGTAACTGACCACAAGACGGCGAGAAAAATTTTCGACTTGCACAGACAGGTTAATTCCAATGAACCTTGAGTGCCTATTCAAACTTTGAAGGCAGCCCCAGCGTGAACAGAAGTGTCTTGATGGTGAACCGGTTCCTGACGTAGTGACTGAGTCGAGCGGCATCCGTTATTTCTTCGTGTGAAATTCCTATATCCGCGGGACTTTCAGGGCCACCGACTTTTTTCATAAGGTTTCGCAGCTCCTGCGGAACCGGGACACGTTCCGCAATACTTTGTATTTCGTCCCAATGTTCGATCAATCGGCCTTTGATTTTTTCGGCTTTTTGAAGGTCCAACGTTGACAAGTAGGTGTGGCTGTCCAGTATAATATGTCCCGGTTCTCCAAGCAGCCGCCTTAGGTCTGCCGCATCGGACTCGAACTCAGGCACTTTGACCGGGAGTTTTGATATCGAGACTTTTTGTAAAGAACGCATTGTTTTATACCACTCTGCCGAAATAATTGCACCAAGTGCCACTTTTACCCCGTGGAGAAGAGGAGGCCCGTTTATGGCCAAACGCCGCATTTCGAGAAAATGTGAGATATGGTGCTCAGATCCGGAAACAGGCCGGGAAGATCCAAACCGGCTCATTGCTTCTCCCGCTGTGGCGAGGGCTGTAAAAAGAGTCGTAATAGCTTCCCGTTCACGACGGGCAATTCCGGCAGCGCTTTCCATTGTCTGCAGACAGGCTGAAAGAATTTCGTCGGCGATCTTTCTTTCAAATGGAACGTCCATTAGAAGATTAGACAACTCCCAATCAGCTACGGATATGATTTTTCCTATTATTTCTCCAAACCCCGAGGCAATCATGCTGTATGGAGCGGTTGTGAGAATTGTTGGTGACACTATGATAAGAGACGGTGGATGGCACGAAATACTCCGTTTGAGCCCTTTTAGTGTAAGGGGCGTGACGATCGACGTGTATCCTATAGTAGATGGAGCTGTTGGCACGCAGATGAAGTCTTTTTTAAGACGATGAGATACTAAACGAACGATATCAGTAATCGTGCCTGATCCGACAGCAATAATTGCATCCGTTTCGATAGATATGTCGGCGAGAACTGAAATGACCGAACCCTCGTCTACACTCAAGTTGTTTCCGTTCAGAATGATATCGCCGTTCCCGATTCTATTATTCTGCAATCCTTTGTGGATATTCTGGCCAATCAGCGTGTATGTATTAGAATCTGAAACCGTTGTCATATGCTGAAAGCGACGTTCCCGGGCGTAAGTAATCAACTCGGAGACAACACTGTCGCTTAGTACTTGTTTTATTTGCATAATATAAACACTAATGTTCATTATGAATTAATTGTGCACTAAAATCAAGAAAAATAAGAAATTTTTGCTTGACAACTTGAACAAATGTGCTATAATAGCCGATAGTTCAGCAAGAAAATAGGTTTATTTGCAAAACCTAAAAAATTTATGGAGGAAAAGATGAAAAAACAGTTGTTGATCCTTTTGGGAATTCTCATGGTCGGTGCCCTGATGTTCACTGGGTGCCGTGAA
>CAZHRQ010000208.1:0-3558 GCA_964535075.1 uncultured Rhodobacterales bacterium
CTGGGGGCAGTTGTTTCTCAGGGTTAGTACATTGACTCTACAGCTTTTTCAGGGGAGTGTCACCCCTCCCAAGCAAGGTCTCATGCATTAAACGGGATAAGCCAAGAGACATCCCGACTAGCTGCAACCCCATTGCGTGCATTCTATGATTCGATTACCGTTTTCTCGTTAGTGACCCGCGCCAATCGCGCGATCAACATCAGGCGCTTGACAAGCCGCTTTGGGTCGAAGGAGAGAGGGGCCAATGGCAGGGAGCGTGGGGAGATCCCTACAACTCTACTTTATTGACGGCAATCCGGATGGGATGCTGACTGCCGAGGTGTTTAACTGGACTGGCCATGTCCTTATGGCACCTCGCACGCGAATAAAAGCTGCGTTAGATCGAAAAGAAGCAAATCATACCGGAGTGTATGTTCTTCTTGGAGACAAAGATAGCAAGCCCTTCGCTTACATAGGGGAGAGCGAAAATATCGCCGAAAGAATAAAGAATCACGATCAAAAAAAGGATTGGTGGACGCAGGTCATCATCGTTGCGACTGGCGCCAACATTTTAAACAAAGCACATGTTAAGTACTTGGAATCTCGCCTTGTTGAAATTTCTCATACAGTAAAGCGGCGCAACTTGGAAAATGGGAACGCACCGCCACGCCCTGGATTAACAGAAGCAGATCAGTCTAATATGGAGTCATTTTTAGAGTATACGCTCATGGTTTTGCCCGCTATTCGCGTTGATATGTTCCAGGACTATGCGAAAAGTAATGAAAGCCTGATAGGCAACGACACTGAATCTGAAGCCGCACCAGTTCCTCGCTTTTCAATGGTCGTAAAAAGGCATGGTGTAGAAGCACAAGCAATGTTGGTCGGTGATGACTTCACCGTCATCAAGGGCTCAACGGCCCGGCGATGCTGGGAAGGTAGGGGAACCGAGGACAGTGGCTATGCCCAACTTCATGAGGAGTTGCGAAACAAAGGTGTGCTGGTTGAGAAGGGCGACCACTGTGTTTTTGAAATGAGCTATGCCTTTCGCAGCCCCAGCGCGGCAGGTGCTGTTGTTGCCGGACGACCGAGCAACGGCACGATTGAATGGAAGCACGTTGAGAGTGGGCAAACCTACAAGGCTTGGGAGGCCGCCCAACTCGACTCGCCTCCGATCCCTACTTAGCCTGGATTATTCAGCGGGATTGGCGGGTGTCGCTCTCCAGGAAACCGTGTTTTTGGCTGAGACACCCAGAAAATACACGATCTCAGGATCTTACGCTACACCCGCCAATCCCGGTGAATAACCCGGGCTAGAGCCTATCGCGGTCAATGGGACCCAATTCTCGGGTCCCATTGACCGCGTGAATCGGCTCTATCTATTTGATTTAAAGCGGGTCGCCCCCGCTGGCCCTGGACGGAAACACGCCGCAGGACGGCACCGCCTCCGCCGATGATCCCGGCGCCCTGCTCGGGGCCCTGGATAACGCCCTCGGCACCCTGGGGGTCCAGGATCAGGTGCTGGGCAGCGACATGGCCCAGTTGCAGCCCCGTCTGCGCTTCAACGACGCCCACGCCAACACCCTGGAAGAGGGCGCTCCCAAACTGGTGGGGGCCGACATCACCACCGAAGCCGCCAATCTGCTGGCCCTGTTTGACTGATCCCTATTGGAAGGGGGTCTTTTTTTGTTTTGATTTGACCTCGCGTTCCTCCCACCGCCATCATCGGCCGGGCGCTGCCGGGCCATTGCCGGCGCGCCACCGGGATGCCGGAGCCAACAGCGCGAGGAGACAAGTCATGGCCCGCATGGAAACGCCCGTTTGTGAATTCGGCTGGAAGGCGGTGGACTTCCGGCTGCCCGCCACCGACGACCGGGACTACACCCTGGCCGACGTGGCCGGGCCCAAGGGCACGTTGCTGATGTTCATCTGCAACCACTGCCCCTATGTGAAGGCGGTGGTGGAGCGCCTCGTCCGCGACGCCCGCGACCTGCACCCCCTGGGCATCGGCATCGCCGCCATCATGTCCAATGACATCGCGCGGTATCCCGCCGATTCCTTTGAAAACATGAAGGTGTTCGCCGAAACCCACGGCTTTCCCTTCCCCTACCTGTTGGACGAGAGCCAAACGGTGGCCAAAGCCTATGGCGCCGTGTGCACGCCCGACTTTTTCGGCTTCAACGCCAACCTGGAGCTGCAATACCGGGGCCGGCTGGATGAGTCCCGCAAGGAAACCGCGCCGCCGGACGCCCCCCGCGAGCTGTTCGAAGCCATGAAGGCCGTGGCCGAAACCGGCCAGGGGCCCCGTGACCAAACCCCCAGCATGGGGTGTTCCATCAAGTGGAAAGAGGACGCGGCCTAGAGCGGGTCGCGCCCAATCGGGTTCACTTTATGAACCGGATTGGGCGCGTGAATCCGCTCTAAAACAAATGGATAGAGCCTATCGCGATCCCCCTGAGGCACGAGGGGATTCAGGGTGATCGCGGTCAAGGTGCCGGCCAGCCCAGACCGCGCAGCATGGCACGGGTTTCGTACAGGGGAAGTCCCACCACGTTGCTGTAGGAGCCGGTGAGCAAGCGCACGAAGGCGGCGGCAAAGCCCTGAATGGCATAGCCCCCGGCCTTGCCTTCCCATTCCCCACCCTCCAGATAGGCGGCGATCTCGCCTGGTTCCAACCGCTTGAACGCCACCTGAGTGGTGACCACCCGGCGGGCCACCCGGCCATCGGGCGCGGTGACGCACACCCCGCCCAGCACCCGGTGACGGGCGCCCGACAACAGGGTCAGGCAGCGGCGGGCGGCGGCGTGATCGTGGGGCTTGGGCAGGATGCGCCGCCCCCGGGCCACCACCGTATCGGCGGCCAGCACCACGGCCTCGGGATGGCGGGCGGCCACCACGGCGGCCTTGGCCTCCGCCAGACGCATGGCCAGTTCCCGGGGGCTTTCGTCGGCGCGGGGGGATTCGTCCACGTCGGCGGGATCAATGCTGTGGGGTGTGATCCCGATCTGATGCAGCAGGTCACGACGACGGGGGGAGGCGGACGCCAGCACCAGTGGCGCCGGCGCGCCGGCAGCGCGCAAAGGGCCCGTCACCACGACGCGATCACTTGAAGCGGAAGGTGATCCGGCCCTTGGTCAGGTCGTACGGCGTCATTTCCACCGTGACCCGGTCCCCGGCCAGGACGCGGATGCGGTTCTTACGCATCTTGCCCGACGTGTGCGCCAGGATCTCGTGGTCGTTGTCCAGCATCACCCGGAACATGGCATTGGGCAGCAGCTCGGTCACCGTGCCCGAGAACTCGATCATGTCTTCCTTGGCCATGGGCCCTCCTTGGCAATCGGGGCCGGGCCCCGGAAACAGACAGCGGCACCCCCCCCATGCGACAACGCCGCCTTTCGGCCGTTCCTGGGGAAGGAAACGGCGAACTTGCGGCGGCAGCGGTGGGGAGAGTGCCTGACGGCGCTAATATAGGACCGCCACAGGCCCACGTCGAGAGCGGATGCGGCCCGGCGCCAATCCGGGCCAATCCTTGTCACGGGTCAGTTTTCAGCGGGAAGAGGCTTGACGGAATCGGTGAGGTGT
>CAZHRQ010000209.1:0-3476 GCA_964535075.1 uncultured Rhodobacterales bacterium
CCATGACGGTGAACCTGATCGCCCCCATCGCCATGGACGAAGGCCTGCGCTTCGCCATCCGCGAGGGGGGGCGCACCGTGGGCGCCGGCGTGGTGGCCAAGATCCTCGCTTGAGGATATACTGGCCGGTACCGTGCCACTGAGCCCGGTGCCGGTCCCGCTGGAGGAGTGTAGCTCAACTGGCAGAGCATCGGTCTCCAAAACCGAGGGCTGGGGGTTCGAGTCCCTCCACTCCTGCCACTTTTCACGGTGTCGCGCCTTGCGGGCGGGGCATCGTCTTATGGTCTGACAGACGGATCCCATGGCGAAAACGTCCACAGGTCTCATAGGGCGCCCTCTCCGGTTCGTGCGCGAGGTGCGGGTGGAGATGGCCAAGGTCACCTGGCCCAGCCGGCGCGAGACCATGCTGTCCACCATCATGGTGTTCATCATGGTGTTCCTGGCTGCCACGTTCTTTTTTGTGCTGGATCAGATTCTGGCCTTCGCGGTCCGTCTGTTGTTCGGCCTGGGAGGCTGAGGAGCATGCCGGCACGGTGGTATGTGGTGCATGCGCACTCCGGATTCGAAAAAAAGGTGGCCGCGTCCATCCGCGAACAGGTGGGTAAGAAAGGTCTCGACGATCTGGTGGAAGAGGTGCTGGTGCCCACCGAGGAAGTGGTGGAAGTGCGCCGAGGCGCTAAGGTCAACGCCGAACGCAAGTTCTTTCCCGGCTATGTGCTGGTGAAGATGGTGCTTACCGATGAAACCTGGCACCTGGTGAAGAACACCGCCAAGGTGACGGATTTTCTCGGCGGGGGCGGTAAGCCTATTCCCATTTCCGAGGCCGAGGCTCAGCGCATCATTCATCAGGTGCAGGAAGGCGTGGAACGGCCCAAGCCGGCCATCACCTTCGAGATCGGGGAACAGGTGCGCGTCAGCGATGGTCCCTTCTCCTCCTTCAATGGCGTGGTGGAGGAAGTGGACGAGGAGCGGGCGCGCCTGAAGGTGGCGGTGTCCATTTTCGGGCGCTCCACCCCGGTGGAGTTGGAATACACCCAGGTGGAGAAGGTCTGACCCTTCCCGATTCATGCCCCCGGTTTCGCACGGGCGCCGCCGCTTCGCGGGGGCGCGCGGGGCCGGGGTATCCGTCGTTTCTCTTGAAGGGGTTCCCTTGGCGGGCTCCCTTGGGGGGGGGGGCGGCGTCCCGGCGCGGGAGGTCCGCCATGGCCGTACCGCGCGCCTTTTGCCGCAGCATGCGAGAGGATCATAATGGCTAAGAAGATTGCAGGCTACATCAAGCTGCAGATTCCTGCCGGAAAGGCCAACCCGTCGCCGCCCGTGGGCCCCGCCCTCGGTCAGCGTGGCCTGAACATCATGGAATTCTGCAAGGCGTTCAACGCCGCCACCCAGGACATCGACCCTGGGACCCCGACCCCGGTGGTGATCACCGCTTTCGAGGACCGGAGCTTTACCTTTATCACCAAGACGCCGCCGGTGAGCTTCTTCCAGAAGCAGGCCGCCAAGGTGCAAAAGGGCGCCCCGACTCCCAGCCGGGGAACGGTGGGCTCGGTGACCCGCGAACAGGTGCGGGAAATCGCCGAAAAGAAGATGAAGGATCTCAACTGCGTGGAAATCGCCTCCGCCGAGCAGATGGTGCTGGGGAGCGCGCGGTCCATGGGCATCGAGGTGGTGGACTGATCATGGCGAAAACCAGCAAGCGCATGCAGGCCGCCTGGGACGGCCTGGACCGCAAGTCCCTGTACAGCCTGGAAGAGGCCGTGGGGATGATCAAGGCCCGGGCCGCCACCAAATTCGACGAAACGGTGGAAATCGCCCTCAACCTGGGGGTGGACCCGCGCCACGCCGACCAGATGGTGCGGGGCATGTGTCCGCTGCCCCACGGCACCGGCAAGACGGTGCGGGTGGCGGTGTTCGCCCGGGGCGACAAGGCCGAGGACGCCCAGGCCGCCGGGGCCGACATCGTGGGCGCCGAGGACCTGATGGACTCCATCCAGAACGGCAACCTGGATTTTGACCGCTGCATTGCCTCGCCCGACATGATGGGCGTGGTGGGCCGGCTGGGCAAGATCCTGGGCCCGCGCGGCCTGATGCCCAACCCCAAGCTGGGCACCGTGACCCCCAACGTGGCCGATGCCGTGAAGGCGGCCAAGGCCGGTCAGGTGCAGTTCCGGGTGGAAAAGGCCGGGATCGTGCACGCCGGTGTGGGCCGGGTGAGCTTCAGCGAAGAGCAACTGCTGGCGAACATCCACACCTTCGTGGACGCCATCCTCAAGGCGAAGCCCAGCGGGGCCAAGGGCACCTACCTGAAAAAGGTGGCGCTGTCCTCCACCATGGGCCCGGGCGTGCGGGTGGACGTGAGCACGGTGGCCAGCGCAACCTGAGCGTGATCCCCCTGAAGAGTTTCCCGTCCCGATGTGCTCGGGGCGGGGGAGTTCCTGTCCGAGACCGCCGGTGCCTTCGGGCCTAAAGGCAGCCGCCGCCGGCGCAGACAGAAGATTGGGTCATTCCGGCTTGAGCTTCTGGGGCAGGAAAGGAGAGCCGGGTCCCGTGACCGTCGTCCGCGACGGCCCAGGGACCCAACCTGGAGGCGCGACGCTTCCCGGCCCCCGTGGCAGGGAAGCCCAGCGAACGGAGACGTAACGTGGACCGGCAGGAAAAAAAGGACCTGGTCGCGTCCCTGAACACGCTGTTCGGCAACGCCACCACGGTGGTGGTGGTGCACTACAAGGGGCTGTCCGTCGTTGAGATGGAAGCCCTGCGCGGCGTGGTTCGGGACCAACAAGCCGGGTTCAAGGTAACCAAGAACCGGCTTACGCGTCTCGCCCTCGATGGCACCCCTTTCGCACCCTTGCAGGACCTGTTCACGGGTCCGACCGCCATCGCCTGGTCCGAGGACGCGGTGGCCGCGGCCAAGGCGATGCACGATTACGCCAAGAAGAACCAGAAACTGGAGATTCTTGGTGGTGCGATGGGGGAGACGGTTCTTGATGCCCAGGGCGTGGAAGCCCTGGCCAAGATGCCGTCTCTGGACGAACTGCGCGGCAAACTGGTGGGGCTGCTCCAGGCCCCGGCCCAGAAGGTCGCCGCGGTGCTGCAAGCACCCGGCGGTCAACTTGCCCGTGTGGTTCAGGCCTATGCCGACAAGCAGGGTGATGCGGCGTAACGCCCCTGAACTGTTCAAGCCAAAGGAGTTGTGATCAAATGGCCGATCTGGAAAAGCTGGCGGAAGAGCTGTCCGCCTTGACCGTGATGGAAGCTGCCGAGCTGTCCAAGATGCTCGAAGAAAAGTGGGGCGTGTCGGCGGCGGCCCCGGTGGCCGTGGCGGGGGCCATGCCGGCCGGCGGTGGTGACGGCGCCGCCGCCGAAGAGGAACAGACCGAATTCGACGTGATCCTGGTGTCCGTCGGTGACAAAAAGATCAACGTCATTAAGGAAGTGCGGGCCATCACCGGCCTGGGCCTGAAGGAAGCCAAGGAA
>CAZHRQ010000210.1:0-3475 GCA_964535075.1 uncultured Rhodobacterales bacterium
ACCGCCGCAGCTTAACTCCAAGACCCAATCTCGGCGGCCCAAACCGGCCGGTTACGAGGAAGAGTGGTGCGCGACAATTATCTTGGCCGGTCAGCGACAATTACGATGGCCGCCGGGGGTGACCGAAGGACGGGCGTAGCCCGGCCGGAGGTCACCCCCGGCGGTGCGCGGTCTTCATAGACCCCGCAGACGGCCGTGATGGGAGATACTGGAGGGGTTCTCAACTTCCACGAAGAGACCCGCCAGTGCCTGGACATCACATCACGGACCATCAAGCGAGACTCTACATGAAGCACCGAAGCACGCATACGCAGCGCACAGCCGCGGCTAAGGCCGGGTTCAGCGAGAGAACGGCACGGCGATGCGACAGGGACCCGCGGCCGCCGTCCCAAAAGAAGACGCCGAGGTCATGGCGGACCCGTGAGGACCCACTTGCCGACGTCTGGGACGCCGACATCCTCCCGTTGCTGGAAGCGGCGCCGGGCCTCAAGCCCGTCACCCTGCTGGAAGAACTGGAGCGGCGCTACCCGGACCGCGCCTGGGCATCGTCCCGGCGCACCCTGGAACGCAGGATCAGGGCCTGGACCGCCCTGGAGGGGCCGGACAAGGAGGTCATCTTCCGCCAGGCCAACCCGCCCGGTTGCATGGCGCTGTCCGACTTCACCGACGCCGGCGAACTGGGCGTGACCATCGCCGGCGAACCCCTGACGCACCGGCTGTACCACTTCGCCCTGGCCTATTCAGGCTGGCAGCATGCCGAGGTCGTGTTGGGCGGCGAAAGTTACGTCGCCCTGGCCGCCGGCCTGCAGAACGCCCTCTGGGCCCTGGGCGGCGTGCCGGCCGAGCACAGAACCGACAGCTTGTCGGCCGCCTTCCGCAACCTCGACGCCGAGGCCGCCAAGGACATCACCCAGCGATACCAGGCCCTGTGCGACCACTACGGCCTGTTCGCGAGCCGCAACAACCGCGGCATCGCACACGAAAATGGCGCCATCGAAAGCCGCAACGGCCACCTCAAAAGGGCCCTGGATCAGGCCCTGTTGCTGCGCGGCAGCCGAGACTTCCCGGATCTCGGCGCCTATCGCCGCTTCGTCGCCGAGCTCATCGGACGCGCCAATGCCCGCCGCCGCGATATGGTCGCCCTCGAAAAAGCGGCCCTTCGCCCGCTGCCATGGCGGCGAACCCTGGACTATGAAGAGGCCAGTGTCCCGGTCACCTCCAGCAGCGGCTTCGTCCTGCGTCACGTGTTCTACACCGTCCCGTCGCGGCTCATCGGCCATACGCTATCCTTGCGCATCCACGATGACCGGATCATCTGCCTGCTGGGCGGCACCGAGGTCCTCACCCTGCCGCGCGGCCGGGCGCCCGGCGGCAACAAGCATGGCTATGTCGTCAACTACCGCCACATCATCCACAGCCTGCGCCGCAAGCCCCAGGCCCTGCTGAACCTCGTCTATCGCGACCACCTGTTCCCCCGCCAAGCCTATCGTCGCGCCTGGGACGCCATGATGGCGGTCATGGACCCCCGCGTCGTCTGCCGCACCATGGTCGGCCTGCTGGCCCTGGCCCATGACGCAGGCTGCGAGGCCGATCTGGCCCACCGCCTCGACCAGGACCTTGATCAGGGCCGGCTGCCCAGCCTGCCAGACCTCAGAGCCGCCTTCACGCCCAGCCCCGGCGCCGTCCCGGAGGTCACCGTCACCCTGCCGGCTGCCGCCGACTATGACGTCCTGCTGGCGGGAGGCGAGCGATGACCACCACCGTCGACACCGCCAAACTGCCCCTGCTGCTCACCGAGCTCCGCCTGCCGGCCATCAAGCAGGTCTGGCAACAGTTCGCCGAACGCGCCGACAAGGAGGGCTGGCCCGCCAGCCGCTTCCTCGCCGTCCTCGCCGAACTCGAACTCGCCGAGCGACACCGCCGACGCCTCCAGCGTCACCTCGTCGAGGCCAGACTGCCCCCGGGCAAAACCCTCGATGCCTTCGACTTCCAAGCCGTCCCCATGATCAGCAAGGCCCTCGTCATGGCCCTCGCCGCCGGCGACGACTGGCTGAATAAAGGCAGCAACGTCCTCATGTTCGGCCCGCCCGGCGGCGGGAAAACCCATGCCAGCGCCGCCCTCGGCTACGCCCTGATCGAAAACGGATTCCGGGTCCTGTTCACCAGAACCACCGATCTCGTCCAGCGTCTCCAGACCGCCCGACAGGACCTCGCCCTGACCGCCGCCATCGACAAACTCGACAAGTACGACCTGCTCATCCTCGACGACCTCTCCTACGTCCAGAAAAACCAGGCCGAAACCAGCGTCCTCTTCGAACTGATCGCCGCCCGTTACGAGCGCCGATCCATCTTGATCACCGCCAACAAGCCCTTCGGCGAGTGGGAGAGCATCTTCCCCGACAAGGCCATGACCCTGGCCGCCATCGACCGCCTCGTCCACCACGCCACCATCTTCGAGATGAACGTCGAAAGCTATCGGCGCCGCTCGGCCGTGGCCCGCAACACCGTCAAGGCCACGGGATCTTTGGCCGACGGCGAAACCATCAACGGCAACGCCGATCAGCCCAGCCCAGCCGGCGACGGACAGCCTACCCAGACCACCACATCGGAGGAGCCCGACAACTAAAACGCCCGGCGCCGGCACGCCGCGCCAGCATCAAATCCCCATCGCGGTCGACCGGCCATCATAATTGTCGCGCGCCGGCCATTCTAATTGACGCGCCACACGCGAGGATCCAGCGCACCGGCCAGGTTAGTACCAGCCCGGCGGCCAGCACGTGCCACCACGCCAGCCAACCCGTCGCCATGCGCGCGGCGATCACATCGGACTGTGTGGCCGCATAGATCACCGCTCCCACCCAGACCAGCGTCAGCAGCACCCGCACCCAGGCCCCCAGCGGGCTCAGGTAGACTGGCACGATCCGGTAGGCCGGCTGCCGCGCGCCCGCTGCCCGGGGCAGGCGATACCGCACCGTTCCCGGCCAGCCGCGCGGGGACGGCTCCAAAAGGATGTCGTTTTGTGTCATGGTTCGGTCCTCTCAGGCAGAATGGACGTTCGGCGCCGCGTTGCCGCGCGCGCCGCATGCCAGTCTGCCCCGAACCAACGCCGCCGATTCCTCGTCCCGGCTGTCCCCGGTTTCAGATTGAGCCCCAACCATGACCACCGCTCACCCCGACCGTGCGCTGAAACCTATCGACGTGCCGACCACGCCGCTCATGGCCGCGTTTTTGTCCACGGAACTGGCCGCGCGCTGGGGCGCGCTGCAAAAGGACACAGGGCGCAAGGGCGGATCGCGTCCCAACCGGGTCGCATGAATCCGCCCTAAATGTTTGATTCAGGGCAGATTCACGTGGCCGATCTGAAACACAGGGTGTTTCAGATTGGTCACGATCTGCCCTGGGTCTCCATGGCGCGCCTGCTGCACGAGATCGACCTCAGCGTCGATGTCGATCCCATGGTCTCCGAGGAAACGCT
>CAZHRQ010000211.1:0-3457 GCA_964535075.1 uncultured Rhodobacterales bacterium
GGCGTTTTTTGCATTCCCGGCAGATCAACAGGATTCCGCCTTGGTGGATGCGCTTCGCTTATCCACCCTACAACCTACAATCGCGATCAGTGATCGGTATCTGCTTGTTGGATCCCGCGCATCAGCCGGTGGCTAGGGTTTCTTGGAGCTTCGGGCTCGCAGCGCCTTGTTTGGCTGTTGTCAGCTGCCGCTGTTTGGTGCTCTTGTCAATCACCTGTTTGAAGGCGATCAGCATTCCGAGGCCAATGAAGGCGCCGGGTGGCAGGATGGCGAGCAGCGCGCCTTGAAAGTTCTCGCCCAGTGACAGGCCAAAGCCGGCTGCAGCGGGGCCGAGCAGCAAATCGGCCTGGTAGAACAGGGTTCCCTGGCCCAGCAACTCGCGGATGCCGCCCAGGACCATGAGCACCAGGGTGAAGCCGGCCCCCATGGCCAGGCCATCGACCAAGGCCTTATCCAACCGGGCCTTGGAGGCAAAGGCCTCGGCGCGACCGATGATGGCGCAGTTGGTGACAATGAGCGGAATGAACAGGCCGAGCACCAGATAGAGTTCGTACAGGTAGGCCTGCATGGTCAGCTCCACAGCGGTGACGAAGGAGGCGATGACCAGCACGAACACCGGTAGGCGCACCTCCGGGCGCACCAGATTGCGTATCAGGGAGACGGTGCCGTTGGACAGCACTAGCACCGCCGAGGTGGCCAGACCCATGCCGAGCCCGTTGGTGGCCGTGGTGGTGACCGCCAGCAGCGGGCACAGGCCCAACATGGCAACCAGTGCCTGGTTATTGCTCCACAGGCCATCGCTGATCAGAGAGCCGTAGGTCTTATCCGCCATGCTTAGCTTCCCTCTTTTTGGCTGCCCGCCTGGGGCGGCGCTGGGTTCTCCGTGCCCATGGCCGGCGCGGCATAGAGCCGCTGCTCCTGCGCATCGACGAAGGTCAGGGTGTCATAGACGGCCTCGACAATGGAGCGTGGGGTGATGGTGGCGCCGGTGAATTGATCGAACACCCCGCCGTCGCGCTTGACATGCCATTGATCGGCCGGCGGATTGCCGATGGACTTGCCGGTGAACTCCTTGATGATCCAATCCGATTTCTTCTCGTCGATTTTATCGCCCAGGCCTGGGGTTTCATGGTGCTCCAACACCCGCACCCCGCCCAGGCTGCCATCGGGCAGCACCGAGACCAGGAGCTTAATGGGGCCGGCATAGCCATCCGGCACCATGGGTTGCAGGATGAGCGCGACCGGTTCATCGCCATCACGCACGCGGTAAACCTCCGTGGTCTGACCTCCGAGCCGCTCCGGCGCGCTAACCTCAATGCGGTCGGACAAGGGATCATTCTTCAGCCGCCCTGCCGGCACGATGGCCTCAAGCTTGCTTAGCATGGCATTGCGCCGGTTCTCGGCGATGCGACTGTCGGTCATGGCGTGGGTCACGGCGACCAGACCGACCCCGGCCACCGAGAAGGCGCCGAGGATAAAACCGGCGATCAGGATGGGTGTCTTTTTCATGGTTGATTCCTCGGAGGGAACTCTTGTAGGTCTGCGAAAAAACCTGCGGGCGGCGAGTGGTACTTTTTATCTCTCGCGGCTGAAGCCGCTCCCACCTAAGAACCGCGGCCGTGGCCGAAGACTCTGGGCTGGGTATAGTGATCAATCGTGGGGGCGGCAATGTTCAGCAGCAAGACGCCAAAGGCCACCGCATCCGGATAGCCGCCCCAGGTGCGGATCACGAACACCACCACGCCGATAAGCGCGCCAAAAACCAACTGTCCGCGCTTGGTGGTGGCGGCGCTGACCGGATCGGTGGCGATGAAAAAGGCCCCGAGCATGGCGCCACCAGAGAACAGGTGAAACCAGGGTGGCGGAAAATGGTTGGGGTCGAACAGCCAGAACAGGGCCGCCAAGACCCCCAGACTGCCAAGCAGACTGACTGGAATATGCCAACTGATGACGCGAATGAACAGCAGATAAAGCCCGCCAAGCAGAAAGCCCAGGGCCACCCATTCCCAGCCCTGACCGCCGACCCAGCCCCACAGCGGGCTCTCGCTGATCTCGGCCATCATGACGTTCTCATCGAGCCGGGTGCGCATGTCATCCAGCGGCGTGGCGGCGCTGATGGCATCCCAGCTGGTTTCGGGCGGCAAGGCGCCGGTGAAGATCAGCCGCGCGGAATCGACAACCGACAGATGCACCAAGTCCTTGGCCTCAAGCAGCGCGGGCACATCGGCCGGCAGCCAGCTGGTGGTGGCAACAGGGTAGGAAATCAGCAAAAACACATAGCCGGCCATGGCCGGATTGAAGGGGTTGTAGCCGATGCCGCCATAGAGCTGCTTGACAATGACAATGGCAAAGAGAATGCCGAGCAGCGTCAGCCACCAGGGCAGGGTCGGCGGAACCGTGATGGCAAACAAGAGCGCGGTGACAAGGGCGCTGAGATCGCGGATGACGGGCAGCGCCGGGCGACCACGGGCCTTCATCACCAGCGCCTCGGCGCCCAGGGCAAAAACGCTGGCCAGCGCCATGTTAATGATGAGGCCCCAGCCGAAGAACCAGACCATGGCGATAGTGCCCGGTATCAGCGCCAGGCACACCTGAAGCATGACCTGATCGAGGCGATGGATGCGCGCACTGTGCGGCGAGGAACTCAGCTGTCCGGCCACCATCATGTCTCGCTCCCCGCCGTTGCGGCCTGCTGCTTGGCGCTGGTGCCGCCCGCCGCCGGTTGTCCTGCTGGCGGCATCGGTGAAGCTGGTGTCGTCGCGGCCGCATCCGGCCCTGCCGGCGCGACGGCCCTTGGCGCGGTCCGCGCGCTCTGCTCAGCCCCACCCACGGCCGCCGACTTGCCGGGCACCGCTTTGGTTTTCGGCGTGATGGCTTCTTTTTTCTTACGCAGCTTGGCTTTGCGCTCGCGTTCCTGGCGCTCCAGCCGGGCCTCGCGCGCCTGATGGCGCTGCTTGGCGCGCTCGGCCGCCTGCTTCTCGCGCTCGCGAGCCCAGCTTTCATTCTTGGCGTAGCGGTAATACTGCACCAGCGGAATGTGTGAAGGACACACATGGGCGCAGCAGCCGCATTCAATGCAGTCAAACAGGTTGTAATCCTGCACCTTGTCGAGATCCTTGGCCCGCGCGTGCCAGTACAGCTGCTGCGGCAGCAGATTTGCCGGACACACATCGGCGCACTGGCCGCAGCGGATGCAGGGCATGGCCGGGCCGGGGTCGGGCGACTCGGCGGGAGTCAGGGCCAGAATACAATTGGTGGCCTTGGTGATGGGAACAGCGTCGCTTTGAAGATTGACGCCCATCATGGGGCCGCCAGCCACCAGCTTAGCCAACTCACCGGCATAGCCGCCGCTGGCCGCGATCAACTCGCTCGCCAGGGTACCGACACGCACGCGAAAATTACCCGGCCGCACGATACCGCGCCCAGTGACTGTGACATAGCGCTCCACCAGCGGTTG
>CAZHRQ010000212.1:0-3435 GCA_964535075.1 uncultured Rhodobacterales bacterium
CACCCCGATTCTATCAAAACGGGATCCGGCGCCAAGCGTTTTTCGAGGTGCCCTTGAGGCCTTTCCTTGAAAGGCCCGGCCGGGGGAGCACAAGATCATGCCCAACAACAAAACCATGCAGCAACAAGTGGACGACGCCTGCGCCAGCGTGAATACTTTGTACACGCACGCGTCGCAACTTCAGGTCGCGACCGCCCGCATGCGCCGGCAGTCTCAGGACAGCAGCCGCCGCATTCGCGATCTGGTGGCGACGCTGAAGGAGCTGGATCCGGCCGCCACCCTGGCCCGGGCCCGCGCCTTCGCGGAAATCCTGGACGACCCCCGGGGCTTCGAAGCCCGGCAACGGGCCGCGCAACCGGCCGCCGCCAGGGCGTCCTGACCGCGCGCACTTCCTGAAGCTCTCCATGCCGGCGGCGCCCAAAGCCAGGCGCCGTCGGCATAATTGTTTAGAGCCGATCACGATCCGCTTTCGGTGTTTTTGCGCCCCGTGATCCTTAGTACCTGGAAGGTCCGTTCCTGGCCGGTGGGCAGGCGCAGCCGCACCACCTCCAGCGGGGTGACCGTCTCGAAGTGCTGTTTCAGGAACGGCTCGGGGTGCCGCCGCTGGGTAATCAGCAGAAAAGGCCCCGGCGTCTCGGGGGTCAGCGGCATCATCATGTCGTAATAGTCGCTGATGCCCGGGTGAGGATTGAACATCACCCCCCGCCGGCCGGCCGGCCCCATGTAGTAGTACAGGCTGGCCATGGTTTCCCGATCCAGGAACGCCGGGGTGAGATCGGGGTGGGCGGCGGCCACGTCGGCCAGCCGGGCGCCAGCCTCTTCCCAGCCGCGCACCCGGCGGTAGGGGTCGCTTTTCTCCGTGACCGGCCCCCCCAGCAGCAGTGGCGCCACCCGCTCGAAATTATAGGCCCCAAAGGCCAGCACCAGGTGCAATGCCGTGGCCGCCACCAACAGCCAGCCCCCCCAGCGTCGCGCCAGCAGCCACCCCACCGTCGCCACGGTGCCGGCGATGTAGACGGGCGCCGCCCAGTTGGCATGGGCCCGGGACAGCAGGCTTTGCGTCAGGATTATCAGGAACAGGGGCAGCACGAAGGACAGCAGCAGCCGCTGCCGCTCATCGGCGCGGGCCCGCCATGGCGCCGTGATCATCAGTCCCAGCAGCACCAGGAACAGGAAGGGACCAAAGACGCCGAACTGGCCGCCCAGCCAGCCCCCCATTTCAGCCAGGTTGAACAGCGGCCCGCCCAGATTGGCGTTGGCGCCCGTGTGGGCATAGCTCACCCAGTCGTTGGCGGCATTCCACAGCACGTTGGGCAGGTAGAACAGGGCGCCCACCGCCAACATCACCCAAGGCCCCGGCCGGGCCAGCCACCGCCGATGGTCCGGCGACCACAGCAGATACAGCCCCAACGACACGGGCAGGAAAATGGCCGTGTACTTGCCCAGCAGCGACAGCCCGAAGGCCACGCCGGCCAGCCCCCACCACACGGTGGGCCGGCGGGTTTCCGGCGCCAGCGCCCGCACCACCGCCGCCAGGCTCAGGGCCCAGAACAACATCATGGGCGGATCGGTGGAAATGATGATGCCGGAGACGGTCACCCCCGGCAGCAGGATCCAGGTCAGGGCCGCCCAAAAGGCCACCCGGCCGTCATAGAGCTGTCGGGCCACCAGCCACACCCCGCCGGCGATCAGCAGTTGCAGCACCGGCGCCGCCGCCTTGATGCCGAACTCCGTGTCGCCGAACAGGTGGGTGGTCAGGGCAATGATCCAGGCCACCAGCGGCGGCTTGGAAAAGTAACCGAAGGCGAAGTGCTGCGACCAGGCCCAGTACTGGGCCTCGTCGGCATAGATGTCATAGGGATAGGCGGCGATCACCGCCAGCCGCCAACCGGTGATCAGCAGCAGCAGCGCCACCAGCCCCCAGCCGGGCAGCGGTGCCGCCGGGCCGACCGGCGCGGAAGAGGGAGAAGCGGGCGCGGGTTTCATGGGGGCAGCCATACCCCGCTCCCGGCCGCGAGGCAACCCGTCGCCGGGCCTGCCGTCCATTGCCATGAGGGCGGGGATGGTCTACTTCTTGGCGGCCGTCCATCTGTTGCCGCCCCGTCTTCCGCCGCCCCCTTTGCCGCCAGGGATGATCGTCGCCCCATGCGTCTGTTTCGCCATTACCAGCACCTGCCCCCGGCGGCCCGCGGCGGCGTGGTGGCCATCGGCAATTTCGATGGCGTGCACCGGGGCCACCAGGCGGTGATCGGCGCCGCCGCCCAGGCCGCCCGGGCGGAAGGCCGTCGGCTGCAAGTCCTTTCCTTCGAGCCCCATCCCCGCGCCTTCTTCTTTCCCGATCAGGTGCCCTTTCGCCTCACCCCGTTCCGCATCAAGGTGCGGGACCTGGCGGCCCTGGGGGTGGAGGACGCCCTGTTGCAGCATTTCGATGCCGCCTTTGCCGCCCTCGGCGCCGAGGCCTTCATCGACCAGGTGCTGGTACAGGCGCTGGGGGCGCGGCACGTGGTGGTGGGCTATGACTATGTGTTCGGCCGTCAGCGCCAAGGCACGGTGGCCATGCTGGAGGACGCCGCCCACCAGCACAGATTCCACCTGACCTGTGTGCCGCCGGCGGTGGCGCCCGATGGCGCCGTTTTCAGCTCCACCCGGGTGCGCACCGCCCTGGTGGAAGGCCGGGTGGCCGACGCCGCCGCCATGCTGGGCCGCTGGTGGGAAATCGCCGGCCACGTGCAGGCGGGGGCGCAGCGGGGCCGGTCCATCGGCTTTCCCACCGCCAACATCGCCCTCGGCGAGCACCAGCCGCCGGCCTATGGCGTGTATGCGGTGCGGGTGGCCTGGGACCAGGGCGACGGTCCGCCCGGGCCCTGGCACGATGGTGTGGCCAATCTGGGGGTGCGGCCCACGGTGGCCGCCGATGCGGCGCCGCTGCTGGAGGTCCACCTGTTCGACCCGCCCGCGGCGGAATTCTATGGCGCGGCATTGCGGGTGGCGTTCCTGGCCCGGGTGCGGCCGGAAAAGAAATTTGACGGCCTGCCCGCCCTGCAGGCACAAATCGTCCAGGATCGGGAAGCCGCCCGCGCCCTGCTGGCGGAGCGGCCCATGGCGCTCCCCCCTTCCTTTTCTTCCCTGTCGCCTGACGGATCGAGATCATGACCGCGGATTACAAGGCCACCGTCTTCCTGCCGCAGACCCCGTTCCCCATGCGGGCCGGTCTGCCGAAACGGGAACCGGGGCTGCTGGAACACTGGGACCAACTAAAGCTGTACCACCGCCTGCGTCAGCAGGCGGCGGGCCGGCCCCGTTTCGTGTTGCACGACGGCCCCCCCTATGCCAACGGCCACCTGCACATCGGCCACGCCCTGAACAAGATCCTGAAGGACATGATCGTGCGCGCCCATCAGATGATGGGCTACGACGCCAATTATGTGCCCGGCT
>CAZHRQ010000213.1:0-3424 GCA_964535075.1 uncultured Rhodobacterales bacterium
AGACATCCCTCCCAAAGAGGAGCGGGGCACCCTCGTGGTGAATTATACCGGGTAAAAGCGCTTTGGGGTATCGGTATCCTCGGTGATCCGCTAGCCTATGCTTTGATGGAATGAGGAACTCTCTAAACAACAGAGCATCCTGTCTGCTGATAAGCAGGATAGAAATACGACAACAGAAAAGAGGGGGGGGGTATGAGAATAGCGTACATACTTAGGGCGGAATTTGGCCTGTTAGGGACGAACGCTTCCTATATGTTCCCGACTATCGCAAAGGAAAAACGGCATGAGGTATTGGTGTTATCAAACCCAACGCATGACAGCGAGAAAAATACCATTGCGTTTTTTAATAATGAACTTGACATTTATAAGTTAGAAGGCGCTGGTGTTGAGGAAAGAGTCAACGAGGCTATGCTTTTATTAGATGAGTTCCGACCTAATGTTGTCCATCAGTTTTATTTTAAAGACGCGTTTTCCTTCATTAGAGGGAAACGAAAACTTAGAAACAAAACAAAATGTCTTTTAGATATAAGAACACCACTGTTGACAAACAACAAAAATAAGAAGAGGCTCACGCAATGTCGTAATGTTCTCAACCAGTTTTATGTTGACCATATAACCTCTCCCGTTGACGACACCATTAAATCAACAATTCCATTTTGTGTCCGCCCCTCGAGCAAGCTACCAATCGGGGTCAATATGGATCATATTCCTCCATTCATAGATGATGTTAAAGGTGCTCCAAAACGTTTTGTTTTTGTAGGATCTTTAGCTCCGCGCCGCAAATTGACTCTTCTTTTGCATGCATTTTGTTCTTTCGTAAAAAAAATGGACCGTCCTATGCAACTCGATCTTATCGGCTCTGGTGCTGCCGTTCCACAACTACAAAACATCATAAACAACAATAATTTACATGAATCTGTTTTTATTCGCGGTTTAATTACCCAAGACGAGCTATTCACCATATTGCCGTCGTATGACGCAGGGTTGGCTTATATCCCAGAAGAAAGTTTTTCTCGTTCTCCAGCATTGAAAGTATTGGAGTACGCGGCAGCAGGGTTGCCTATCCTAGCTTCGGATCTACCTGCTAACCGAGCTTTTGCTGATGAAGGCTTTTCCCTGAGCATGGTTGCTAATACGAAAGACTCTTGGTGTCAGGCACTTATGGACATCAGCAAGCAACCTCCGTCTCTGGAAGAACGACGAGAAAACAGATGTCTTGTAGAAAACTATGACTGGCGCAACATATTTGAAACATACCTAGAGCCGGTCTATGTCCGATTAGCTCATGGAAAATAATGTCTATGATGTATACGGTACGGGAGGTGCTAAGTGAGGTGCTCACCTACCGCATTGTCAATATTGCTTTCCACATTAGGGAAGGATGAAAAACAAATAAGCTATATCTTAGATGACTTTTGCGGCCAAACGTTCACTGATTTCGATGTTGTGATTGTCATTCAAAGCGATCAACGCTCATATGATGTCATAAAAAAGATTTTTTGTTCGCGCAATTATAATTTTCCAATTACTTTAGTGCGTGATTCTCAAAAAGGCATATGCCGTAGCCGCAATCTTGGCCTTAGGTACGTTCGCGGGTCTCTCGTGCTGCTGTGTGAGGACGATTGCCGGTACCCACCAGAGGCTACACAAACTATAATTTCATCTGCTATGGCCCACCCAGAATGGGGTGTGCTGACGTTTCAGGCCGCTTCTGGTCCAGGAGGTCCATTATTGAAGAAGAATTTCTTACCAACTGCACGTCGTCATACAATACGTACTTTGTTGCAGACCTTTGCTATTGGTATTGTTCTACGTCGTGAGACCATCATGGCATGGGGCCCTCCTTTCGACGAAAGGTACGGAAACGGTACAATATTTTTTAACGGGGCTGAGTGCGCTGCGCTGGTAGATCTTCATCGTCTCGGTGTGGTATGTGGTGCGGTACCGGAGACTGTTGTCTGGCATCCAGTCGAAAGTAGCGGTCGTACTCCCCCTGATCACGCAGCTCTGGCCTTCGCCAAAGGTGCGATTTTTCGTCGTATATTTGGGTGGTATGGGTTCGTGTGGGTTCTTGCTTTTTTTCTGCCGCGTTTTTTTTCTAAAAAACGACTTAGATTTCAACCTAAGCATGTTGTTCCATTGTTTAAAGGTTTTTTTGCAACGCCTGCAAAAGGCGGCCGTTCTGTGATAAAGGCATCAGAAGTTGATGAAATACCTGCTCAGAGGAAAAAATGAATACGTGTTTAATTTCTGTTATTATTCCTACCTTTCGACCTCGTCCTGAAGACTTAGCACGCAGTCTGGATAGCGTCCTGGCGCAGACTGATCCTTTTTTTGAAGTAATTGTTGTTGATGATGGCTCTTCATATCCGTTTGGTGGGTTGAATCGAAGTGCTTCTTATGCACATACGCCAATTCATTGGCTGTCATTACCAAAGAATGGGGGCGTTTCTCGTGCTCGGAATCAGGGAATCAAGGCCGCCAATGGTGATCTTATAGCTTTTCTCGACACAGGCGATTGGTGGGAACAAAATAAGCTTGCCGCACAGAGGGAACGGTTTTCGGCATCTGAGCCGGTCAAAAGGGTTGGTGATAAAGCTCTGGGTCTTGTTTATTGTGCGGCATATATGCACTTTGCTGAAGGCTATAAAACTATTCGGCATGGAAACCTAGAAGGAGATTTATCGCGTGATCTTATGGTGCGACAGGTCGTATCCGGATCGGCATCTTCAATTATGATTAAGCGTTCTGTGCTGAAAGAACTTGGGGGCTTCTACGAAGAGGAAGACATCCCTGAAGACAGGGAAATCTGTCTACGCATTGCATTGAAATATGCCATAGGTTCGGTCTCGTCACCTCTCGTACATATAGTTGAGTCACTTTCTAGTAGAAGTTCCGATGTTAATACAAAAGCAATAAGTTACTATCGCTTCCTTTGTATGTACAAAGAGAAAATACGTTGTGAAGGACTTTGGAGAAGAGCATTATCCCATTATTACTCGGCTATGGCAGGGCGCTTGTTCATAAAAAATCATTGGTTGTTGGGCATTAGAAAACTAACGAAAGCATCAGTGCTGGACCCACTGCACATATTAAAAATCGCAGTGGATAGACTGAGGCGTATAAGTTTTAGAGTACGCATATAAGGGCACCTCGAAAAACGCTTGGCGCCGGATCCCGTTTTGATAGAATCGGGGTGAGTTTGGGTTGCGAGGGACGCTCCGATGGGACAGATGGGCTTTTATGACGTCACGAACCGGTATGCCGGGCTGGATGCGAAGGCCGATCCGCTGGTGAAGCTGGCGGCGGTGGTTCCCTGGGAGGCTTTCCGGCCGCAACTGGAGGCCATCTGGCGGGGCTCCAAAGCCGAGCGGAACCTGTCAACCTGTTTCGGACACCTCACGCGGAGGATAATGTATTTTCC
>CAZHRQ010000214.1:0-3391 GCA_964535075.1 uncultured Rhodobacterales bacterium
CCTGTGGCAGCATAGCGATCACTAACCGGTGTCCAAGATCCGTGCCGCAGTACACCCTGTCCCCGGCGAGAATCGTTCAAAAGGCGTCCGGATCAGGAGACATCAGGGGGCGGGAAAGCAGACCGTCACCACGGTGCCCTGGTCGGGAACGGAGTCCAGGGTAATATCGCCACCGTGGCGTTCCATGATGCGCTGGCACAGGGCCAGCCCCACCCCATGGCCATCATGGGGCCCCCGTTCATGCAAGCGGTGAAACAGGCGAAAGGCATGGGGCTGTTGCTCGGGCGGGATGCCGATGCCGTTGTCTCGCACGCTCACCCGCCAGGTGCCGTTTACCCGCGCCGTGCCCACATGCACCTGGGGCACGCGGTCCGGATGGCGGTATTTGAGGGCGTTACCGATCAAGTTTTGCAACAGCCGCGCCAGTTGCTCCTGGTCGCCCTGCACGGTGGGCAAGGCATCATGGGTGATGCGCGCGCCGGTCTCGGCCACCACGGCGCGCAATGCCGCCTCCGCCAGGGCCAGAGCCTCCGCCAGGGGCACCGAGCCCAGGGACGGGCCGGCGGTGGTCACCCGGGCGTATTCCAGCAGGGTGGCGATCATGGTCTTCATGCGCGCGGCGCCCTCCAGGGCATAGCCCAGGTATTCCTGCCCCTCCCCGTCCAGGGCGGCACCACTGTGCCGGTTCAGCAACCCCAGAAAGCTGTTCACCATGCGCAGGGGTTCCTGAAGATCGTGGGACACGGCGTAGGCGAACTGCTCCAGCTCAGCGTTGGAGCGCTGCAACTCCGCCTCGTACTGGCGCACCTCGGTCACATCCTGCATCACCCCTTGCAGCCCCCCCGATGCCTGCCCCCGCACCACCAGCGCGAAGTGGCGCAGGCCGCGGCGGGGATGGTGCAGACACACGTTGACCCGATGGGAGCGACCGGGCGTGGCGGCGGCCTCGGCCAGGGCGCGGCAAAACGCCGCCCGGTCCTCAGGCACGATACGCCCTTCCGACAGGTCCGTCAGGGGCACGGCATACGGTTGCCCCGGTTCATGCCCCGGCGGCGCCAGCCCCAGCAGGGCCGGGTGGTCGCCGCTGAAGATCATGTCGTGGCCGGCCGGATCCGTTTCCCAGCTTGCCAGATCGGCCAGCCGTTGGGCATCGCCCAACAGGCTGCGCATGTGCCGCGCCTCTTCCTCGGCCTGTTTGCGTTCGATAATGCCGGCCAGGGTGCGGGCCACGGTGGTGAGGAACTGCTGGTCCATGGCGTCCCGGGTGCGGCCCGGGGCCAGATAGATGTTCAACACCCCCAGCAGCCGGTCCCCAGCCAGGATGGGCACACAATAGTGGCCGTGGTCCTGGGCGGTGTCCGTCTGTTCCAGGGCGTGATCGCTGTTGTCGCAGAACACCACCTCGCGGGTGGCGGCGGCCTCGCCGCAGCGACACTGCCCCACGGGCAGGCGGCCGCAGGCCCTGAGGGTGGCCTCGGGCAACCGCTGGTGGGCCCGCATGTCCAGAATCCCTGGATCCTCCCGGGCCACCAGGAAGATGGCCCCCTTGCCATCCAGGGCCAGGAAGTCCAGATGGGTCACGTGCGCCAGCGCCTCGTCCAGCAGGGTGTCCAGGTCCTTGTCCGCCAGCGAGAGCCTGAGCAGCCCGGTCAGGGCCTGTTGATAGCGCAGGTTGCGGTCGGCCTGTTCGGCCCGGCGCCGGTCGGAAAGGTCGCGGATCGTGGCCACCCGCACCGGCTCGCCCTCGTACAGGGTTTCTCGCACGTGGATTTCCGTCTCCAGGATCGTCCCGTCCCGCCGGCGCAGCCATGCCACGTACGGCCCGGGATCATGGGCCGCCACCCGGGTCTGGATGTCGGCCAGGGAGCGGGGCGCAATCAGCACCTCAATGGGAAGCCCCACCAGGGCGGTGGCCGGGGTCTACCCCAGCATTTCCGCCACAGCCCCATTGGCGTGACGCACCACCCCGTCCCGATGCACAAGCACGCCATCGGCCAGCAGGTCGATCATGGCACAGTGCCCGAGGGTGCGGGTCAGCCCCCCGGCACACCGGCGCAGGTCCTCAGGAACATATGCCATGTCGGCCTTCATGCGCTGCATCCCCGCCAGCCCCCTATTCACGAGGGATCCCCTGAGAAATAGCAGGTTAAAGAGCGCTCCCCCAGACGGCAGGCGGCGGCGATGGCCACCGTTTACTGAAAATGACAGCAACGGCCACCCACGAACCCCCTAACACGGGACTATCGCCGCGCAATCTTTCGCTGTTTTAGCGTTACCCTATCCCTACTCTCCCAACCACCGGGCGCGCAACCTTTCATGGTGGAGCGCGAACCACTGCATGGCCACCAGGACGGGCGCGTTGCAGAATCGCCCCTCGCTCAACCACACGAGGGCCTCGGCCGCCGGCACCGCCTGGACGCGAATATCCTCGTTCTCCTCCGCGACGCCATGCAGACCACCGGCCGCACGGGCATCCACCCGGCCGGCGAACAACCGCACGCTTTCCGAACAGGCCCCGGGCGAGACCATGAAGGACGGCATGGGGTCCAGACTGGTGACCGCGAGTCCCGTTTCCTCCTGGGTTTCCCGCCGGGCCACATCTTCCGGGCATTCACCGTCCTCGATCACGCCGGCCACCACCTCCCAGGCCCAGGGGGGGAAACCGGCGATGTGCGCGCCCACCCGGTATTGTTCCAGCAGCACCACCTGATCGGTCAGGGGGTCATAGGGCAGCACCGCCACGGCGTGGCCCCGCTCGAACACCTCCCGTTCCAAGGGCGCCGACCAATCGCCGTCGAACCGCCGATGGCGCAGGCGATAACGCCCCACTCGGAAATAGCCTTGATAGGCCCAGGTGCGTTCCAGGTCT
This sequence comes from uncultured Rhodobacterales bacterium, assembly GCA_964535075.1. Taxonomy (GTDB): domain Bacteria; phylum Pseudomonadota; class Alphaproteobacteria; order Rhodospirillales; family CAJXLG01; genus CAZHRQ01. The sequence continues at coordinate 2,870 of CAZHRQ010000214.1, forward strand.
TCCACGTCGGGACGGGATGGCAACGGAAGCGGTTTTTTGGGGGGTGCCATGGCAACGGCCTCCAGGCGTGATGATTTGGCGCAAGGGCACTTCATGCTTACCCCACCGCGGCCCAGACCTGAACCCTTTGCAGGAACCCCTTGGCTAGACAGGGACGATGGACCACGTTAGAAGAACTTTGCTTTCCGCCCACGCGCGGAATCCCGCTAGAGCCTATCGCGGTCAATGGGACCCAGAAATGGGTTCCCATTGACCGCGTGAATCGGCTCTATCTATTTGTTTTAGAGCGGATTCACGCACCCAATCCGGTTCACAGCGTGAACCGGATTGGGTGCGACCCGCTCTAGTAGCAGGACCAGGGGCCATGAAGACCGCCAACGAGATTCGCAGCCTTTTCCTGGACTATTTCCACCGCCACGGTCACACCATCGTGCCGTCCAGCCCTCTGGTTCCGCGCAACGATCCGTCGCTGCTGTTCACCAATGCCGGCATGGTGCAGTTCAAGAACGTGTTCACCGGCGT
>CAZHRQ010000215.1:0-3377 GCA_964535075.1 uncultured Rhodobacterales bacterium
CATCTCCCACGACCTGGACGAGGCCATGCGCATCGGCGACCGCATCGCCATCATGGAGGGCGGCCGGGTGGTGCAGGTGGGCACCCCGGAAGAAATCATCCAGAACCCCGCCGACGACTATGTGCGTTCCTTCTTCCGCAACGTGGACGTCACCAATGTGTTCACCGCCGGCGACATCGCCATGAAAAAGCAGGTGGAGGTGATCGAACGCCCCGGCACCAGCATGCGCGCCACCCTGGAACGCATGCACGAATACGACCGGGAGGAAGCGGTGATCGTGGACCGGCACCGCCGCTATCTGGGCATGGTCACCGCCGCGAGTGTGCTGGAGGAACTGCGCGGCCAGGGCGAGCCCCTGTTCGCCAACGCCTTCCTGCCCGACGTGGAAGTGGCGCCCCGGGATCTGGCGTTGTCCGAGGTGCTCACGCGGGTGGCCAACAGCCCCTGGCCGGTAGTGGTGGTGGACGAGCAGAACCATTACCATGGCACCATTTCCAAGACAGCCTTGCTACAGACACTGGACCGGGCGAGCTGAACCATGGCCTTCGAGATCAATCTGGGAAGCTGGGTCAGCGACCTGGTGGACTACATTTCAGAAAACTACTATCCGTTCCTGGATGGCGTGGCGGCGGTGATTGGTGCCGTGGCCAACAGTGTGGAATGGGTGCTGGAACTGCTGCCCTGGCCGGTGGCCGTGTTGCTGGTGGTGCTGCTGGCCTTTTGGCGCGTGGGATGGCAGTTCACGCTGTTTTCGCTGCTGGCGTTGTTGCTGGTGGTGGGGATGGGCCTGTGGGATGAGACGGTGGATACCCTGGCGTTGGTGCTGGCGGCCAGTGGCGTGGCCATCGCCATTGGCATGCCCATCGGCATTGCCATGGCCCGCAACGATACGGTGGAGGCCATCGTGCGGCCGGTGCTGGACCTGATGCAGACCATGCCGCCCTTTGTCTATCTCATTCCGGCGGCCATGTTCTTTGGCCTGGGTGAGGTGCCGGCGGCCATTGCCACCCTGGTGTTCGCCATGCCGCCGGTGGTGCGGCTCACCAACCTGGGCATCCGTCAGGTGAGCCAGGAAAACGTGGAAGCGGGCCTGGCCTTTGGCTGTACCGACCGGCAACTGCTGTTCAAGGTACAACTGCCCCTGGCGCTGCCGTCCATCATGGCGGGCATCAACCAGACCATCATGCTGTCCCTGTCCATGGTGGTGATTGCCTCCATGATCGGGGCTGGTGGCCTGGGGGATACGGTGCTCACCGGCATCCAGCGCCTCAACGTGGGTCTTGGGTTCGAGGGCGGCCTGGGGGTGGTGATTCTGGCCATCATCCTGGACCGCATCACCCAGAGCTTCGGGGCAAAACAACAACGTGCGGGGCTGTTATCGCGTCTGCGCGCCCTGATGGGCGGCCGTGGCCAGGAGGGCAAGGCCGCCTGAGGGACCCCTGCTCTCCGGGCGCGGTCCGGGGGGCGTCATCACCCAATCATGTTTCATCAAGCGAGGAGGACCTCCATGTTCGACAAGGGCAAGACGCTCATCGCCGGCGCCATGCTGGCGTGCGGCGTGATGGCGGCTCCGGCGGCCCAGGCGGCCGACGCCATCAAGCTGGGCTGGACCGCGTGGTCCGATGCCGAGTTCGTGACCAAGCTCGCCGCCAAGGTGCTCCAGGACGAACTGGGTCAGGATGTGGAACTGATCCAGACCGACATCGCGCCCCAGTACCAGGGGGTGGCCAGCGGCGATATCGACATGATGCTCATGTCCTGGCAGCCGGGGACCCACGCCGATTACATGGAAAAGGTGGGCGACAAGGTGGTGAACCTGAGCCTGCTGTACGGGAACGCCAGCCTGGGCTGGGTGGTCCCGGACTACATCCCCAAGGATCAGGTGAACTCCATCGAGGACCTGAAGAAGCCCGAGGTGGTGAAGCAACTGGATGGCAAGATTCAGGGCATCGACCCCGGCGCTGGCCTGATGCGGCTGTCCAAGGAGGCCATCAAGGAATACGGCCTCGATGACTACGAGCTGGTGTCTGCTTCCGGTGCGGCCATGACCGCTGCCCTGGACCGGGCCATCAAGCGGGACAAGTGGATCGTGGTCACCGGCTGGCGGCCCCACTGGATGTTCGGCAAGTGGAAGCTGCGTTACCTGGAAGACCCCAAGGGCGTGCTGGGCAAGGCCGAGCGCGTGATGGCCGTGGCGCACAAGGGCTTCTATCAGGACAACACCAAGGCGGCCATGATGATCGCCCGTATGACCCTGCCCCTGAGCGACTTGGAATCGGCCATGAACTACGCCCAGGAGCACTCCTATGAAGAGGCGGTGGCCAAGTACATCAAGGACCACCCCAACCGCGTGCACTACTGGGTGACCGGCGAGATCAAGGAATAAACCTCGTCGCCATTTCTGGTGACAAGGGTGCAACGAGGAAGCTTCGTTGCACCCGAGAGCCGGTTCACGCGGTCGATGGGACCCATTTTCCGGGGGTCATTGATCGCGTGAACCGGCTCTCTCTATTTGTTTTAGAGCGGATCGCCACCATGCCTTTTTCACCAGGGCTCGCGCCATCATCGACCGTTCCCGGGGGCCCGTTGTAATCTGGCGGGCCCTCACTCACATAGAGCCTATCGCGGTCAATGGGACCCCGTTCTCGGGTCCCATTGACCGCGATAGGCTCTATCTATTTGATTTAGAGCCCCTTGGGTCGCGCCCCCGCTCACAGCACGGAGCCCTGTCCATGGTTCGGTATCGTGGCGTTCACCATCCCGCCTTTGCCACCCGGGACATCCTGCACACCACCCGGTTCTGGCGCGATCTGCTGGGGCTGCGGCTGGTCTATACCGTGGGGGAGCCCGGCAATCGCCAGTACTTCTTCGCTCTCTCCGAACGGGATTACATCGTCTTTTTCGAGTGGCCGGAGGTGGAGCCCGTGCCCTATCGCCACCCGGGGACCCCCGGGCGCGGGCCCATGCTGTTCGATCACCTGTGCATCGAGGTGGACAGCCTGGAGGATCTGTGGGCCCTGGCCGAGCGCCTGGACGGGGCCGGGGTGCCGGTGACCGACGCCGTGGATCACGGCCTGCTCACCTCCCTCTACACCTTCGACCCCAACGGTTTGCCGTTGGAATTCACCGTGCCAGAGCCGGGCGTGGATGTGCGCCAGCATCCCACCTTCGCCGAGGCCGATCCCAGTCTTGCCGCTTGCGAGGGCTGTTCCCCCCGCCCCGGCCACTGGCCTGACCCCGACCCCATCCCCGAGCACCTGCGCCAGCCCGTGCCCGGGGAGGGCTATGACGTGTTCAAGGGCGAGTCTTGTTAGAATTGACCGCTCTAGAGCGGATCGCACCCAATCGGGTTCACGCTGTGAACCGGATTGGGTGCG
>CAZHRQ010000216.1:0-3377 GCA_964535075.1 uncultured Rhodobacterales bacterium
GCAAGATCGAGCTGCTCAACAGCCTGCTCATGTCCATGCCCGGCACGCCCATCATCTACTACGGCGATGAACTGGGCATGGGCGACAACATCTATCTGGGGGATCGGGACGGCGTGCGCACCCCCATGCAGTGGTCGCCGGACCGCAACGGTGGCTTCTCCAAGGCCGATCCGGAACGTCTGTACCTGCCGCCCATCATGGATGCGGTCTATGGCTTCCAGTCGGTGAACGTGGAGGCCCAGACCCGCAGCCCCGACAGCCTGCTCAACTGGATGAAGCGCCTTATTGCCGTGCGCAAGTCCTCCGTGGCCTTTGGGCGCGGCAGCATCCGCTTCCTCACGCCCGGCAACCGCAAGATCCTGGCCTATCTGCGGGAGTACGAGGACGAAACCATCCTGTGCGTGGCCAACCTCTCCCGGGCCCCGCAGCCGGTGGAACTGGACCTGGCCGAATACGCCGGCCGCGTTCCGGTGGAAATGAGTGGCCGCACGCCCTTCCCGCCGGTGGGGCATCTGCCCTATTTCGTGACCCTGCCCGGCTACGGCTTCTACTGGTTCCAGATCCAGGACGCCGCCGCCGCGCCCGAGTGGCACGAGGACCTGTCGGCGCCCCTGGCCGAATTCGAAACCCTGGTGGTGCGGGGCGGCTGGTTCGCCGTGACCCGGGGTGGCCCGGAATACAGCCGGCTGTTCGGCCGCATCATGTATGCCTACCTGCCCGGCAAGCGCTGGTGGGCCAGCAAGGGCACCTCCCTCAGCCACCTGGAGTTGGGGGATAGTGCCGTCCTGGCCCCCACGGGCTTTGGCCACCTGATCACCCTCATCGACACCCACATGGCCGACGACAGCCGCCATACCTATTTCCTGCCCCTGTCGGTGACCTGGGAGACGGGCCACGACGACCCCATGGCCGGGCTGCATTCCTTTGCCCTGGGCCGGGTGCGGCAGGTGAACCGGGTGGGCGTGCTGCACGATGCCATGGCCGTGCCCGATTTCGCCGTGGCCGTGTGCCAGGCCATCCAGCAGGACCAGGAAATTCCCACCCACGGCGGCCATCGCATCCGCTTCATCCCCACCCGGGCCATGGCCGGGCGGTCGGTGCCCGACGCCAGCCAGGGCCGCCGCCTGGGCGCCGAGCAGAGCAATACCTCCATCATGCTGGGCGATGAAATGATCCTGAAGATCTATCGCCGGGTGGAGGCGGGCGCCCATCCGGAAATTGCCCTGGGGCGCTATCTCACGGACGAGGCCCACTTCGCCAACACCCCGCCGTTGCTGGGCACGGTGGAACTGCTGGACGGCGAGGACCTCACCCCCACGGCGCTGGCGGTGCTGCACGGCTATGTGCGCAACCAGGGCGATGCCTGGGGCTATACCCTGGACCACCTGTCCCGTTGCCTGGACGACCTGGACATGACCGGGGAAATGCCGCAGGAAGATGCCGATTCCCTGGCCCGCTACCACCACTTCGCCGAGACCCTGGGGCAGCGGGTGGGCGAGATGCACCGCGCCCTGGCCCGGGCCACCGACGATCCCGACTTCCGCCCTGAGCCCATGACCGCCGACCATGCCGCGACCCTGCGTCAGGGGGTGCTGGCCCAGGCGGAAAAGGCCCATCGCTTGCTGGCGCGGGTGCACCGGGAAAACGAGGCCCTGGACCCGGCCGTGCAGGAGGCGGCCCGGCGGCTGCTGGCGGAGTGGGATCGCATTCCCGCCCTGGTGGCCGACAGCCTGCCCGACGCCCTGCCGGTGGTGATGACCCGCGTGCACGGCGACCTGCACCTGGGCCAGGTGATGGTGGCGGCCGACGACGTGGTGATCCTGGACTTCGAGGGCGAACCGGCCCGCAGCCTGGCGGACCGGGTGGCCAAGGGCCTGGCGGTGAAGGATGTGGCGGGGCTGCTGCGTTCCTTCAACTACGCGGTCTGGGCGGCGCTATTCGACCGCGCCGCCCTGCGGCCCCAGGTGCTGAACGAGGAAGACCACTGGGTTCACACCTGGGAACAGGCGGCGGCCACGGCGTTCCTGGATGCCTATATTCTCACCGTGGGCGATTGCGGGGTGCTGCCGGCGGAGCGGGCGGCCATCGACCGTCTGGTGACGCTGTTCACCCTGGAAAAAGCGCTGTATGAACTGTGCTATGAGGCCGACAACCGCCCCGACTGGCTGCGCATTCCCCTTCAGGGGCTGTGCCGGCTGTTGGCGGTGTAGTCGCTGCGGATCAACCTGGAGAACCCACGCCATGCGCCGTGCTGTGCTGCTGGTCTTGATGTTTGTGACTCTGCCCCTGGGGATCGGCCAGGCCCAGGACGACGCCCCGGAGGCCGCCGTCACCCCGTTGACGGTGACCACCAAGGAGGCACCGCCCTTCGTGATGATGGAGGACGGCGAACCCCGGGGCCTCACCGTGGACCTGATGACCCGGGTGGCCCATGAAATGGGGCGGCCCCTGACCTGGACGGTCACCTCCTCGGTGGAAGCCCTGCTGAAAACCGTGGAAGACAAGAAGGCCGACGTGGCGGCGGCGGCCCTGACCGTGACGGCCGAGCGCGAAAAGGTCATGGACTTCTCCACGCCCTACTACACCACGGGGTTGGGCATCGCCGTGCCCACGGCCGCCTCGCCGGTGATGGCGGCGGTGCGTTCCTTGTTCACCTGGCGCTTTGCCCAGGCGGTGGGGGCGCTGATGTTGCTGCTGTTCGTGGTGGGCGCCATCCTGTGGGCGCTGGAACGCCGCCGGAATGCCGAGGAATTCGGCGGCAACCCGGCAGAAGGGCTGGCCAAAGGCTTCTGGTGGTCGGCGGTGACCATGACCACCGTGGGCTATGGCGACAAGTCGCCGCGCACCGTCGGCGGCCGGGCGGTGGCACTGGTGTGGATGTTCGCCTCCATCATCTTCATCAGCGGCTTCACCGCGGCCATCGCCTCCGCCGTGACGGTGACCCGGCTGGAAGGCACGGTCCGCGGGCCCGAGGACCTGCCCAACGCCCACGTGGGCACCGTCACCGACAGCGCCGCCGCCGGCCACCTCACCGACCGGCGCCTGCGCTATCGTGCCTTTGAGACCCTGGAAAAGGCCCTGGACGCCCTGGCCGGCGGTCAGGTGGATGCGGTGGTCTATGACGCGCCCTTGCTGCGCTACCGTGTGGGCCAACGGGCCGAAGCCGATCTGGCGGTGCTGGAGGCGGTGTTCCAGCGGCAGAACTACGCCCTGGCCCTGCCGTCGGGCAGCACGCTGGAGGAAGACCTGGATCGGGCGGTGCTCACCGTTCTGTCTCAGCCCGCCTGGGCGGAAAGCCTGAACCTGTGGTTGGGGGAACGGCCCTAGAGCGGATCGCACCCAATCGGGTTCACGCTGTGAACCGGATTGGGCGCGTG
>CAZHRQ010000217.1:0-3363 GCA_964535075.1 uncultured Rhodobacterales bacterium
CACTACAAGGATTTCACCATTATTGACATTAAGGTTTAAATGCCGAACAGCTTACAAAACCCGCCCTCCTCTCATTCAATACAGGTAAAATGAGGTGTGGTGACTGATTTGGTTTAAAGTTGTTGCATTTCCCGCCAATACCCCATGAGTTTTAATGATGAGTTTGAGCTGCTGCTACGCGCCCGCTACCCCCTGATTTACATCCCCACCCTGGAAGAAGAACGAGCCGAAGTCGCGATCGCACAGGCGGCTCAACGCTTGGGTGAACGGGCGGTTTATCTGTGGGATTTTGTCGATGGTTATCAGGGGAACCCCAATGATCAAGGATTTGGACGCCGCAATCCCTTACAGGCTTTAGAGTTTGTTGATAAAATCCCCGCCAACGCCCCTTCTATCTTTATCCTGAGAGACTTTCACCGCTTTCTGGAAGATATCTCCGTTTCTCGCAAACTGAAAAACCTAGGGCGACTGCTCAAATCCCAACCGAAAAATATCGTCATTGTCACCCCCCAAGTCGCCATCCCCCCAGACTTAACCGAAGTGTTGACAGTACAAGAGTTTCCCCTACCCGATGTTGGGGAAATCAAAGCCGAAATTAGTCGCTTAGTCGCCGCCACCAGCCAATCCCTCAGCGACAAAGTTTTAGATGAACTGGTGCGCTCTTGTCAAGGGTTATCCTTAGAACGGATTCGTCGAGTCTTAGCTAGAGCGATCGCGGCGCAGGGGCAAATCCAACCCGATGACGTGGAAATGGTGTTAGAGGAAAAACGCCAATCGATTCGTCAAACCCAAATCTTAGACTACTATCCCACCAGCGAACGAATTTCTGATATTGGCGGCTTAGACAACCTCAAAGACTGGCTGCTGCGCCGAGGCGGTGCGTTTACCGAACGCGCCCGACAATATGGATTACCCCATCCCCGTGGCTTGCTCTTAGTCGGAATCCAAGGTACCGGAAAATCACTCACGGCTAAGGCGATCGCCCACCATTGGCATCTTCCCCTATTACGTTTAGATGTCGGGCGTTTATTTGGCGGCTTAGTTGGCGAATCCGAATCCCGTACTCGCCAGATGATTCAACTTGCTGAGGCTTTAGCCCCCTGTATTCTCTGGATTGACGAAATTGACAAAGCCTTTGCGGGAGTGGAGTCCAAAGGCGATTCCGGTACCGCCAGTCGCGTGTTTGGAACATTTATCAACTGGTTAGCCGAGAAAAAATCTCCTGTGTTTGTTGTGGCTACCGCCAATAATATCCAAACCCTCCCACCGGAAATGCTGCGGAAAGGGCGATTTGATGAAATTTTCTTTGTCGGCTTACCCTCTCAAGAGGAACGCCAAGGGATTTTTGAACTACACTTAGGGCGACTGCGCCCTCATAACCTCAAGAACTATGATCTAGAACGACTCGCTTATGAAACCCCCGACTTTTCCGGCGCAGAAATTGAACAAACCCTGATTGAAGCCATGCACATTGGCTTTAGTCAAAATCGAGACTTTACCACTGATGATATATTAGAAGCCGCCAGCCAAATCGTTCCCCTTGCCCGTACCGCCCAAGAACAAATTCAATTCCTTAAAGACTGGGCGGCGGCGGGAAAAGCACGGATGGCGTCAAGAGATAATCGTTTAAGTAGCCGGATTCAGCGTCAACTACAGTAGAAGTTTTTAGTTTTGAATTTTGACACTTTACGATTTTCGATAGCATAGTTTTGATCCTTCGCTTGGCTCAAATAACCTGGCGCATCTGTAGGGGCGGGTAATGAAACTTTCTTTTTTGTCTTGATGGTAACGCTTGTACAAAACCCGCCCTGACTAACCTTTAAATGTGATAAATATTTGACAAATAATGACAAATAACCAATAAAAAATTCTATGATATCAGGTATTACCAAATTTTTGATCGGTTTTACTCTAGGCATCGCCATCCTATTAGCCGGGGGTAGTGCCGTCGCCTATTACTTTTTCACAAAATTATCAGTCAATCCAGCTAAACCCATTTTTGCCGAAGAACAGCAAGCCAAATCACCCGTTAAATCCCCTGATTCGGCCAAGAAACCCGCTCAATCTGCCCAGAAGCCGAAACCCAGTCCTAGTCCTAGCCCCACTCCCAGGGAATCTCCAGAACCAGAAGAATTACCCCCTGGCGCGTATGAGGCGCGGGTAACGTGGCCCGAAGGATTAAGCCTGCGCGATTCTCCCAGTCTTGATGCCAATCGCATTGGTGGCGTAGCCTACAATAAGGAAATTATCATCCTCAAAGAAAGCGATGATAAAAAATGGCAGAGGGTACGCTTGTCTGGTAGTGAACAAGAAGGTTGGGTCAAGGCGGGAAATGTTGAGCGAGTCGAATAAGTGTAGAGACGCGCCATGGCGCGTCTGTATTTTGACCCCGTGCTTCTCTCAATGGAACCTGGTTTGTAGGGGCGGGTTTTACTACTATCGTTTCCTTAGCACTTATTAAGTAACTAAACCCGCCCCGATCAAATGACAAATGACAAATGACAAATGACAAATGACAAATGACAAATGACAAATGACAAATAACAAATGACAAATAACAAATGACAAATGACAAATAACAAATGACAAATGACAAATGACAAATGACAAATGACAAATGACTTAAAAACACGTTTTAAGATTAATATCACCCAGTTGCGGAAATCCATTGGATAGCCAGCCAGAAGTTGGGGCGGTAATCCTTACCCATTCACGTCCTGCGTCATCTAGTCTAAATTGGGGTGGATCAGAAAGAGTGACGCGATTGCCAAAGAAGACGCCACCCACTCTCGCTGAATTGGTGTTAGGACTTTCCCGAATCGCTAATCCTTCATCTTCTTCATAAATTACTCGGCGACAACGGTTCGGTGGTGTGGGTGAGGGCGTAGTCGCCGGATTCCCCGCACAAGGCTTGAGATCTTTCGCCTGAACAAATCCACTAATAGGAGAACCAATCGCAATCCACCCATTCCTACCACTAGCTTCAGCAAGGGTGACTTGTTCATCGGCTTGTAAGGCGCGAATCGGATTAGCGGTTGAACGTTCCGCGTAGATAAAAATTGACCGCGCCGCCGCCCGACATTGCCCAATCAACCCTTGAGTAAGCAGAAAAGAATTTGTCGGGGAAGATAGGGTTGACGTGAATGTTCTAGGTTGATACTTTAAAAGTTTTGTATAAGTATTACGTTCTACATTCTCCGTGCCATGAACCCAAGTGGTCACCAACGGAGTTGGTTCACTGCCAACCGCTACACTAGCCGTTGCTGCTAAACCTTCTGCTACAGTAAATCCTAACACCAAAAGTGCGGCTGATACCAAGTTGCGTTCTATCATGTCATTCTGAGCGAAGCGAAGAATCTGGAC
>CAZHRQ010000218.1:0-3340 GCA_964535075.1 uncultured Rhodobacterales bacterium
ACGTGAGCGGCGACAATCTGGGGTATGACATTGAGAGCTTCGACCCGCGCACCGGCCGGTTGCGCTTCATCGAGGTCAAGGGCCGCCGCGCTGGAGCCGACACGGTGCCGGTCAGCCGCAACGAGATCCTGACCGGCATCAACAGCCGGGAGCAGTTTATCCTGGCGTTGGTGGAGGTCGAGAACGAGGAGGCCCGCGAGCCGCGATACGTGCGCGATCCCTTCAGTAAAGAGCCGGATTTCGGCGTGACGAGCGTGAATTATGAATGGAAGAAACTTTGGAGGACAGGAAAAGAACCTGGTCAGAGAGAATCATAGATCTGGAATCTGTTGTCGAATGGAGTGCTCGCTAGATGATTGGCCAAGTTTACGATTGGAAGAGGTTGTGGTATCCAAGAGGAACGAATTTAGATTTGTCTCCTCAGGGATACTTTTACTACCTTGACTCGATACTAACATCAATCTTCAATCCAGTGATTGTGCCATTCGAGTCCATTGCTGATACTCCTTGTCTGGTGTTGCTTGGAGAACCTGGAATCGGTAAAAGTTATGCGATGCGAGCAGAAAGGGATGCTACTAATTCCAAAGTAGAGGAGAGTGGTGGAGAGATACTTTGGTTGGATCTTCATTCATACGGAAGCGAAGATAGACTTGTCCGTAATCTTTTTGAAAACCAGACTTTCACTAACTGGCTTGAAGGTGAATACAAGCTTCATCTGTTTCTGGATAGTCTAGATGAATGCTTGCTGCGAGTTAGCACTGTAGCAGAGTTTCTGGGCGATGAGTTGGCCCGATATCCGGTTGAACGCCTATGCCTACGCATTGCCTGTCGCACAGCAGATTGGCCAATTAGTCTGGAACATAATCTTGAGCGCTTATGGGGCCAAGACGCTGTTGGTGTTTATGAGCTAGCTCCTTTGCAACGAAGAGATATCGTCGAAGCAGCTCGAGCCAATGGATTGCCCCCTGACGACTTTTTGGCCGAAGTGGATCGAATGGATATTGTTCCACTCGCCATCAAACCTGTTACCCTTGAATTCCTCCTGAACACGTATAAACGATATGGGCGGTTCCCTTCTACACAAACCGAGCTGTATCAAGAGGGATGTCGGCTATTGTGTGAAGAATCTAATGAGGATCGTCGTGGAGCACGGCTTACGGGAGAGTTCACAGCCGACGAACGAATGACCGTAGCGGCACGCATTGCGGCCGTAACGGTTTTTGCGAACAAGGCAGCCATTTGGACAGGCGTGGATCGAGGAGATGTGCCTGAAGATGACGTGATAGTCCGAGTTTTGACTGGTGGAAATGAACCTGTTGACGATAACCAGTTTCAAGTGACCGAAGCCGTCATTCGAGAAACGCTAACAACTGGTTTGTTCTCCGCTCGTGGCCCTCAACGAATGGGGTGGGCACATCAAACCTATGCCGAGTTTCTCGCTGCCAAGTACGTGGTCGACCGACAAATGACATTGCCACAGGTGATGAGCCTGATAACTCATCCCGGAGACTCGGAGGGCAAACTGGTGCCTCAGCTTCACCAAGTTGCAGCGTGGCTGGCAGGTATGGTGCCGGATGTATTTCGTAGGGTTATGCCTTCAGATCCTCTGGCTTTGTTGCGCAGTGATGTAACAACCGTCGACGCAAAATTCCGAAGCGCACTGGTGGGTACGTTATTAGAGCTATATGAGCAGAATAGGTTGTTGGATCGCGATCTACGCGTTCGCAGATACTACAACAGGCTAAATTATCCTGATCTGGCTGAGCAGCTTCGACCATACATCGTGGATGCAACCAAAGGAATCTTGGTCCGACGTGTTGCGACGGACATTGCCGAGGCGTGTGAGTTAAGGACTCTTCAGGATGAGCTTGTTCAATTAGTCCTTGATCGCTCTCAACCGTATCCTGTTAGAGTAAATAACGCATGGGCACTATATCGAATTGGCGATGATACGGCGAAAAAGAAATTCAGGCTGTTAGCTATGGGACAGGCAGGACCTGATCCAGACGACGAACTGAAGGGCTGTGGCCTTCTGGCCACCTGGCCTGACCACATAACAGCGGAAGAGCTATTTGCTGTTCTTACGTCCCCCAAGCGGGACGACCTCATCGGATCCTACTCTTCATTCCTTTCCTCCAGTTTTGTCCAGCACCTTCTACCATCTGATCTTCCAGTGGCGCTGAGGTGGGTCGGGCGGCAGGCATCGCACCACGAGTTGTCATTCTCATTCTCCACACTCCTGGATACCATCATACTGAAAGCTTGGGAGCACCTTGATGTATCAGACGTGTTAACTTCCCTGGCGAAAACGGCTTTGTCTCGCTTAAGGCAATTTACAGGAATCGTTTCACCTGATCTGCGCCAATCACAGCTTGCAGAACGTATGAGAGAAGATGACCACAAACGTCACCTTCTCGTTAAAGCTATAGTGCCAATGTTCTCGGATGCTGAAAAAGAACCGCCCTTACTGGTATATTCTCAATTCCCTCTAGTAACGGGCCGTGACTTACTCTGGTTGCTTGATCGTTTTCGAGAGGCAGAATTTGAACAAACCCAGGCTGTATGGGAGCGATTGATAGGCCTGGTTTTTTATCAGTGCGAACCTGACCAGGTGGATGAAGTCTTTGCTGCTGTTGACGGTGACTCTGTTTTGTCCGAAGTGTTTAGCAAGTTTTTCGAACCAATTGACTTGAGTTCTCCGCTTGCCCAAACTATGAGGGAATGTGCTTTGGCGACTAAAGAGCGAGAAGAGCAGAAGAATCAATCGCTGTTAGAACCCTCATTGGAGCAAAGGATTTTAGAGCTGCTAGACAAGTGCGAATCGGAAGATCCAACCGCTTGGTGGCGGTTGAATTACACGATGGGTTTCCACGAGGACGGCAGGCCTCACTTCGACGAACTTGATCCAGACTTGGCGGCCCTTCCTGGGTGGGAAGCCTCAGATGATGAGACAAGAGCCCGTATTGTAGAGACTGCCAAGCAGTACGTGCTACATGGAGAGCCTAAAACATCGACCTGGCTTGGTACAAACAAGATATGTCTCCCTGCTCTTGCAGGGTATAGTGCTCTGCTTTTGCTTTTGCAGTATGACAAAGAGTTTATTCTTGATCTACCTGCAGAGATGTGGCAGAAGTGGGCACCAATCATTCTGGCTTATCCTAGATCGATGGGCGCTCAGGATGACAATCGCCGTCAAGTTCTAATACTTGCATATAATTATGCTCCCGATAAGATTATCTCAAGTGTGGAGGCATTGATAGACAGGCAGGCCCAAGGAGACGGGTACTTTTCCTTTTTACACGATATCGAATGTTGCTGGGATGACCGTCTTGCTAGTACT
>CAZHRQ010000219.1:0-3296 GCA_964535075.1 uncultured Rhodobacterales bacterium
CCACGGGCTGATGGGCGATCGCGTAATCGAGGTGACCCGTGATGGCGAGGTGGTCAATGAATGGCTTTCATGGACGCCTTTTGATACCGAAAAAGACATTATCTGTCCTCGCGAGTTTCTTGGGGAATGGACCCATTGTAATTCGTTGGAATACTTGGAAGACGACACCCTTCTCCTAAGTTTCAGGGAGATCAGCACGGTGCTCAAGATCTCGTGGCCCGACGGGGAGGTTCTATGGCGTTACGGATTTCCGGCCATCAGCCATCAGCACGATCCAACCGTCACGCCCGAAGGCAATATTCTGATCTTCGACAACGGCGTCCACCATCCGGTGACTGCCCATACCCGGGTTATCGAAGTGGATCCGAACACTAATGAGATCGTCTGGCAATACTTGCCCAAAGTGGTTTACCAGCTTTACAGCGGCCATGTGGGCGGGGCCCAGCGGCTGGAAAACGGTAATACGCTCATCTGCGAGGGCGAAACCGGCCGTTTGCTGGAAGTGACCCCGGATTGCGATGTATGCTGGGAGTGGTGCAGCCCCTTTAGATATAGGTGGAAAGGCATTGTCTCCGCGATGATATTCAAGACGCATCGTTATATGGTCGACAGCCCTGAGCTTAAGAGCATGACGTTTGGGAAAGGCGGGTGCGACGCTTACAACAAGGAATGGAATCTTATTAAATAATCCACGTATATTTGAAAGGGCCGCCCCTTAGTAAGGAGGATCGAAATGCGGAGAAAAAATGAGTCCGTTCACAGGAATGCTGGAATGCCGACCCGAAGAGAATTCATCAAAGCCGGGATGACCCTTGGAGCCGCGGCAGCCGTGGGTCCAGCTCTGCTTGGCCTCACACCGTCCAAGGCCGGCGCTGCCGAGGCGCCGAAAAAGGGAGGCCATTTCATACTTGGAGTGGGCAACGCTTCGCCCTCGGACTTACTGGACGCGGGGCAAGTGTCTTCCGTTCATATGCGACAATTGCAGTGGCAATTGAAAAACAACCTGATCGAAGTTGATCATCAGGGCAAGTATGTTCCTGAATTGGCCGTTAGTTGGGAACCGAAGGAAGGCGCCAAGGAATGGATATTCAAATTGCGCCAAGGCGTGGAGTTCCATAACGCCAAGCCGTTCACTTCCAAGGATGTTGTCTACACCTTGGACTATCATCGAGGTCCTGACAGTAAATCCAAGGTAAAAGCCTTGCTCGAAGGAATCAAAAGCGTAAAGGCCATTGACGACCACACGGTCGCCGTGACCTTGAAGGAAGGCGATGTGAATTTCCCGGGCATCCTGACGGACATCCATCTGCCCATTCAGTGCGAAGGCGACAAAGAGTTCAAAATAGGGACCGGCGGGTATATACTGGAATCCTTCGAACCCGGAGTGCGGTCAATCGTGAAGCGAAACCCCAACTACTGGAAAAATGGCCGCGCTCACTTCGATTCCGTCGAAATCCTGGCTATTCAGGATGTCAATGCTCGATCAAACGCCCTAAAAACCGGCCAGATCCATGCAATGGACAATTGCGACCTCAAGACCGTTCACCTGCTGAAAAAGGTGAAAGGCATCGAAGTCATCCAGGCGACCGGGAAACGGTTTTTCAGTTTCCCCATGCATTGCAACGTGGAGCCCTTCAGCGATCCGGATGTACGAACCGCACTCAAACTCGCCATCGATCGAGAGCATCTGCTTGAGACCATTCTGATGGGGTATGGCGCCGTGGGCAACGATTTTCCCACGAACAGCGTTTACGCGGACTTCGTGCCGGGTGTGCCTCAAACTACATACGACCCGGACAAGGCTCGTCACCTGATGAAAAAGGCGGGCCGCCAAGATGCCGTGATCAAGTTCCATGCCGCTGACGCGGCTTTCGGCGGCGCGGTGGATGCTGGAGTATTGTATAAGGAACATGCCGCCAAGGCGGGTATTAACATCGAAGTGGTCAGAGAGCCCAACGATGGCTACTGGAACAATGTTTGGCTGAAAAAGCCCTTTTGCGCGGCCTCGTGGGCCGGGAGGGCCACGGCAAACATGATGTTTACCCAAACGCTGTATTCAAAAGCCAAATGGAATGAGAGTCATTGGAATAACAGCCGGTTCGATCAGCTTCTGGTCGCCGCCCGCACGGAATTGGATCCGGCCAAGCGTAAGGAAATGTACCTGGAGATGCAGACTCTAATCAACCAGGATAGCGGGATGATGGTACCCCTTTTCGCTGACTTTGTTGACGCTGTGAGGAACAATGTCGGCGTGGGCGAGTTGTCCGGCGCCTACGAATTGGATGGCGAGAGGGGCAGCGAAAGATGGTGGTTCAAATCTTAAGAAACACATCCAACCGGCCTTCCGCTCCAGTGAGTATAGCTGGGGTGGAAGGCATTAGGCGGGTGTTGTGAAGAATATAGCCTTAATAGTAGTAAAAAGAGTCGGCTTCAGCTTTCTGACTTTGTTTGTCATATCCATCCTCATTTTTTTAGGGGTGGAGGCCTTGCCGGGGGATACGGCCACGGCGGTGCTGGGAAAGGACGCTACACCGGAGACCTTGGCCGCGTTCAGGACGGAGCTCAAACTGGATTTGCCTATGCATGAAAGATATTTCTTGTGGCTATCCGGTTTTCTGAGTGGAGACTTGGGAAAATCATTCGCCAGCGGCAGACCTATAGGAGATTTCATCGGCTGGCGACTGAAAAACACTTTGTTTCTCGCTTCCACAGCGGCCTTATTCGCGGTCCCTATCTCCTTGGTCTTAGGGCTCCTGCAGGCTCTGTTTAGAAATAAATGGTTCGATAGAAGCACATCCATTGCCTCATTAACATTAATATCTTTTCCGGAATTCTTTATAGCCTATATTTTAATCATGTTTTTTTCCGTCAAACTAGAGTTGTTTCCGGCGATATCATCGATAATGGGAGATACATCTATACAAAAATCATTACATGCCATTGCACTGCCCTGTCTTACCCTTACATTTGTAATAGCGGCCCATATCATGCGTATGACCAGGGCTTCCATCATTAACGTACTGAACAGCGCCTACATCGAAATGGCCCAACTGAAAGGCTTGGGTAGGTCCCGCATTATCGCGATTCACGCCCTTCCAAACGCCTTGTCTCCCATCATCAACATTGTAATTCTGAATCTGGCCTATCTGGTTGTCGGCGTGGTGATCGTGGAAGTCGTCTTCGTATACCCGGGGTTGGGTCAGTTGATGGTCGACTCGGTTTCAAAAAGGGACCTCCCTGTCATTCAAGCGTGCGGCATGGTTTTCGCCACAACATACATTTTCATGAACATGCTG
>CAZHRQ010000220.1:0-3181 GCA_964535075.1 uncultured Rhodobacterales bacterium
AAGACAAATCGAGCCAGACGCCTGCAACTCATGCTGTTGATGGTGTGACCTTAGCCGCGTTCGAGTTTACCCAATGGCGAGAATGGCACTTGACCCAAGCCAAACATGGCGGTTGGGTAGGCGATGTTCATGTTACCCCCGCACCGTTTGCGGTAATCCGTAGACCACCAATCAGCCGTAGACAATTACACCTGTGTGTTCCCTCTAAGGGTGGAGTGCGGCGCAAGTACGGCGGTACAGTTACCCGCCATGGAATTAGGAAGGGTGATCAGGTAATTGCCGAAAAAGCTGGAAAAACTTACATCGGCTGGTGTTCTGGAGACACTAAGGCACAGGTTTCCGTTTCCGACAAAAATTGGAAACGTTTAGGGCAGTTTACTGCCAAAAAAGTCCAGTTGTTGCAGCGAAGCACGGGATTAATTGTCGTGCCTTCACCTGGACTGTCAAATCTCCCCTTATTGAAAGGGTTGATTTGACCGCTATTCCTCTCCACCCTCCTGAGCCTGCGAAGGATCTGCTGAGGGTGGAGTCTCACGCGAATACGATGAAATCAGTTATTCCCTATCTTAAAGTCGTCAGTCCCATGGTCTTAGGGTGTCTAGGGCAGCGCGGCTTCAACCACCCAACTGTTAAGAATAGATTAAACGCCAACACCAGAAACCAAAAAGCCTTCTGTTCTCTACCTTCTGCCTTCTGGCTGCTTGTACTCATCACCCCAAGCGCGGTGCGGGCGCAAATTGTGCCGGATAATACACTTCCGGTGAATTCTCAGGTGACGGGATGTCCGGTTTGTTTGATTGAAGGGGGAACAGTGCGGGGAGTGAATCTGTTCCATAGTTTTGAGGAGTTTTCGGTACAGACGGGGGGTGAGGCGTTTTTTAATAATGGGTTGAGTATTGAGAATATTTTGGGGCGGGTAACGGGGACTAATATTTCCGATATTGATGGCTGGATTCGGGCAAATGGTACGGTGAATCTGTTTTTAATTAATCCCAATGGGATTGTGTTTGGTGAGAATGCGCGGTTGGATGTTGGCGGTTCGTTTGTGGCGAGTACGGACAATAGTTTTACCTTTCCTGATGGGAGTGAGTTTAGTGCGACGAATCCCCAAGCGCCGCCGTTGTTGACGATTAATGTGACGCCGGGATTGCAGTATGGAACTCCACCGACTGGAGACATTAATAATAGTGGGAATTTAGCGGTAGAGTCGGGGCAAACCTTAGCGTTCTATGGAAATCAGGTGACGAGTACGGGTTCTCTGGTGGCACCTGGGGGAACGGTGATGGTGTTGGGAGAGAGGATTGGTTTATTCGAGAATGCTGGGATTGATGTGTCCTCAGAGATGGGGGGCGGTACGGTGTTGATTGGGGGAGGGTTTCAAGGACAAGGGGATGTTCCTACAGCAGCACGGACGTTTATTGATACGGGTGTGAGGATTAATGCTGATGCTATCTCCCCTTTATCCAGTGCGGATGGGGGTACGGTGTTGGTTTGGGCGGATGAGGTGACGGGGTTTTATGGCACGATTAGCGCCCGTGGCGGAGGTGAGGGGGGAAATGGGGGATTTGTGGAGGTGTCGGGGAAGGAACATCTGATATTTCGGGGGACGGTGGATACAACGGCGGTGAATGGGTTATGGGGGACGTTGTTGCTTGACCCGACGGATATTGTGATTGCCATATACGAATGGGCGGGATATTTTTATTAATGGGGCGAGTTTGGAGTTGGGGAGTATTAATACCTCTTTGATTGAGGGGGGTGAGTTGATAGCGACGGTGGATGTGGATGCAGGGGGAGCAATTCCTGACGCTACACTTACTTATAATCCTTATACTTTTACCCCTGGAAGGGCTACCTTCACCTTTACGGTGCCGGATTCGGTGCCAACTGTGGAGAATCTGGATGTGCGGTTTTCGGCACAACATACTAACATTTGGAACTTGGATGTTTCTCTTACCTCGCCAGGTGGGACAACACTAGAGTTGTTCCGTCGTTTGTCAATTGGGGATGATAATTTCCAGGACACCCTACTCGATGATGAAGCAACAACGAGTATTAATCGAGGTGATGCTCCCCTTAATGGCTCATTCACACCTGGAGGTGCTGGAGGATTGGCGGTTTTTCAGGGTGAGAACTCCACGGGAACTTGGACTTTGAGTGTCACTAATGGTTCGCCATGGGCTTCTGGCACGTTATTCGGGACAGGTGATGATGCACCTTGGGGAGAAGCAATAGGAACACAACTGCTATTTAGAACTCCCATTACTGGAGAGAGTGGCTCAATTAATCTCAATGCTACAAACGGTAGCATCAGTGTGGGAAACCTGAATACGAGCAATCTTGTTAATGCCGGAGGCGCGATTAGCCTTGATGCTAGTGATAGTATCACGACAGGAATCATAGATTCCTCCTCTACAGTTAATGGAGGAGCGATTACTTTCAGAGCAGGTAGTGATATCACGACCAACGGCGAATTGAACTCTTTCTCTGGGAATGGGGGGAATGGAGGGGCAATTTCTCTGTCTTCTGTCTCCGGTGATATCACTACCGATAGGTTGGACTCTTCCTCATTCTCGTCCGATAGAGATGCTGGAGATGGGGGGGCGGTTACTATCTCTTCTGTTTCCGGTAATATCACTACCGATAGGTTGGACTCTTTCTCATACTCATACTATGGAGATGCTGGAGATGGGGGGACGATTACTATCTCTTCTGTTTCCGGTAATATCACTACCGATATTTTGGACTCTTTCTCATACTCATACTATGGAGATGCTGGAGATGGGGGGGCGATTACTATCTCTTCTGTTTCCGGTAATATCACTACCGATATTTTGAGCTCTTACTCATTATCGAGAAATGGAGATGATAGAGATGGGGGGGCGATTACTATCTCTTCTGTTTCCGGTAATATCACTACCGATAGTTTGAACTCTTCCTCAGACTCATTTGATGGAGGAAATGCTGGAGATGGGGGGGCGATTATTATTTCTTCTGTCTCCGGTAATATCAATACCGGTAGGTTGGAGTCTTACTCAGAGTCGAATGATGGAAATGCTGGAGATGGGGGGCGATTATTATTTCTTCTGTCTCCGGTAATATCACTACCGATAGGTTGGAGTCTTCCTCAGAGTCGAATGATGGAAATGCTGGAGATGGGGGGGCGATTATTATTTCTTCT
>CAZHRQ010000221.1:0-3049 GCA_964535075.1 uncultured Rhodobacterales bacterium
TACTGGTAACCACTCAACCGTTCGTCTCTGCTTTGGAGCTTCGTTTTGCCTATCTGTAGCCTTATACAGAATACTCATTGCAACACCTTTACTACTCTGCGAAGCAGGAGAAACACGGTTTCTATACCCAAGAAAAAATCCATCTTGGCTAAACACCTTCGTTGGAGCATTTAATCTTGTAGATGGCTCCCATATTTTCGAGTTATCTAGATAGATACTACATCGTCCTTCGTCTATTTTTGAATCATCAACTCGTCCAAAAGAATGTATTCCGGGTGGATTTTCAAAATTCCCACCAAAATCAAAATCCGGCTGAACTGCTAATAAAAACAAATCTTCTGGAGAAAACTCATCTTGCAGCACAGATTGGAGAAAAGCGGCACTTTTTTCACCTAATCTTATAATTTCAGAATATGGTTGTTGTTGTGATTCTATAAACGGCATATTTTTGCTTTTTCTAAATAGTAAATGGATTCTTTCCTTCCAAAAATATTTGCCTACTCCGCATTTTGACATAGGCCCAAAGAGCGCTCTTTTTATCTAAAAGCGGAAAAGAAATTACAAAAAAGGCAATAAATTTTTTAGCTAAAAATAGGCGAGTTTCAAGAGCAGATAACTCGGTTGAAATGAGATTATTTATTCTATCTTGATGAAAATCAATAGCGGCATCAGAGAAATTACTAATTGCTGCTGACATTCGTATCCATTGAGAAAACCGTAAAAAATCCTCCTTTTGTTCAGGAGAAACTTCAATAAGATTTAAGACAAAATCAGCTGAAACAGCACCTTCTACTGCTAAACATTTCGCATATCTATCTGGAGTAGTTGCTTCTCGTTTTTTCTCTGAAGCCTGAAACATTCGTCGACCTGTAGCCTGAATGTAAGCTTTCCTTTCAGGAGACAAAGATCTGTACCTGGCCCTTATTCGCTTAAACGCTTCTTCAGCACCCGCATATATATCAGGAATTTCATCTTGATCAAATGATTGTAAGGCCTGCTGAACCACCGATTCTCTCTGCGAAAGATCTTCCGCATAATGATCAATTTGTTTATCCCAGTTATATATCAAGAGTAACCCATCTTGCCAAAGCTGAATCATCTCTTGTTTATCCAAACCAGGGACCATGTCCGCCAAGATAGCTCCATCCATCTCGCCGGTGTTCATGAACAAATATATTTGAAAATTTTGATATTCTGGGTTGAATCCTAAGTTTTCTCTTTTTGCCATATTGCTCTTTTTGACAGCTCAAACTGTCTCTCTTTTTTTTATAACACTCAATGCTTCTGACAGTAACGCTACCCCGAGCACTCTTGACCAAGGTTCGTGCTCATGCACTTTTTGTCGATATCTTGCCTCAATAACACCTCGCATCAGCGCAAAAAACGGAGTCTTGTGCAAAGAGGCACGAAAATACTTAATACCTAACTGCCATAATTGTGCATGTGTGTCTCTAGTATTAAACTCAACAGGGACTATCCCCTCTTTGACATCTTTTTGAAAATCGATAGCAGTATCAAACAAAGAGAAACTCGACATAAACAGTTTCAACCACAATCGATATTCTTCTACCGCTGCCTGTTGATGAGTGTAAAGAGGATAATCCGCATCTTCAATGAGAGGCAAGATACTTACTAACAAATCAACAGTGGCTTGGCTTTCGCGAATCACTTCTTCAATGTAATCAGAAGCCGTTGCAGCGCGCAATTTTCTCTCAGAAGCTGAAAACAAATTCTCAGCACTCTCAATGCATCTTTGCTGTTGTGCTGACGAAAGAGAAAGGAAGTGTTTATACAAAACATCAAACTCTTTTTCATAGCCCTGAATAGGATTTACTCCAGAGGAATCAAGTTCTCGAAAAGTGCCACTAAGCAACTGCCGCACACCATTCATTACTTCTCGTCTATACTCGGGGTTCTGCAGACCTTCAGGACTATCAATAAGATCATCCCAATGAGCCACCACCAAAAGAGAAGCAGAACAGACATTAATTAACCGATTTTTGTCCATTCCAGGAATTTTACTTACCATAGCTCGGGCCATAAATTCCCCACCATCCACATACATGATTTGTTTTGGCGTGTAGTCACACATCGGATAAGGAATTATTGCCTCTTCATCAGAAGACGCCCCAACTACTTCGTAGAAAGGAAATCGATCTTTATAAAAAATACTCAGTACTCGTTTCTGCATAATACATCAATAATATTTTGTTGCTATATTATACATTTATTTGATAGATTAAGCAATTAAAGATAAGGAAAATGCAGAAACAGTAAACTTGAGTAATAAAGTATTTATGCTCAAAACATCTTATTCCAACAAAGCAAGCGAATATAATTCACTAGAACACCCAATATCTTCATCAGAGGGCGTAAAATCTCAGATATCAATCAAAGACTCTTTCAAATGAGAACCGAGGATATTAATAATAACGTTATATAGTATTAATTGGACGGATTACTCCCAAACCCCGCAAACACTAAAACTTCATCCGTATCTTTAACTCTGGCATAAATTTTATTATCTTGGGGTCTATACATCACATCGACGACAGAGTTCCCACCGTTCACAGCAATTATTTGTTCAGTAGTTACCCCGTCCTAGGCAAGTTCACGCGCGATACCATGGCCTGTGGCATGCGAACGTTCGGAGTGAACAAAAATTGCTTGGGCATGCTCATGCGCAATAGCAGCAATATCTTCTCTTCAGGCTCCATCTTGATATTCAGGAACTTGGGAGACAGAAATAATCTCAACCGGGATTTCCGTTCTTTTAATACTACGAATCATCGCTAATATCTCAGCCTCACATTGCTTATAACGCGCCATCGCTTCACTGTCCATGATGGGAGTATAGCAAAATGTGGGTTCTGCAGGCCCACTAGGATTTGAACCTAGACGAAGGGTTTTGGAGACCCTCATGCTACCGTTACATCATGAGCCTACGTCATCCAACACTGTGTATTCAGACAAGCCAAAACACGGCAGTGGAATGATCCGTATTGTACCACGCTGGCAGAGATTGTTAGCAAAACAGGAACCGTATTCG
>CAZHRQ010000222.1:0-3021 GCA_964535075.1 uncultured Rhodobacterales bacterium
CTGTTTCACCTGATTCCTGTTGCTGTTTGACTGATAGAGCTAACCAACTTTCGGTGGATAGTAAACAGTAGGGGGATTGGGAATTATCGGGTGATTTGTCAGTTTTCTGTGTTTCTGATTTTTCGTTAGTAGACTCGGATATTGATTCAGAGTGTTGTTGGCTGAGATTCACAAGGTAGGTTGCGGCTTCTTCAGCGTTGGTGGCTTTTTTGAGCAGGAGGGGAAGTAAGTCGGGTTTTAGGCGAGCTTCGATTTGGATGTCAGGTAAGGGTTGGAAGTCGCCATTGGTGAGGGGAGTGCGTACTTCGGGTTTGAGGTTGAATAAGGCTTCGGTGTCGATGCGGTGATAGAGTTCTGGATTGACATGGAAGGTGAAACGACAGTCGATTAATTTATTTTTTTGTTGGGTTATGCTTATAGAAATTGCCAGAACGGTTAATAGAAATTGTGACGATTTTTGTAGAGTTATATCACTATCAATTTGATACTTTTCTGTACTGGTATTGAGGTTCATGTAGATTTATCTGTGGGGCAATAATAAGAGTTTATGAATTAGTTTTTACAATAATTATTCTACATATTTTAACGCTTCTTCCGGTGAATTTTCGGTATCAATTAAGAATTTGATAGCTGGAAAGTATTTATCAACGGTAAATGCACAAGGACTCATTGTATTCAAAGCCATATATTCTGTAAATTTTTGATCTAGAAAATGTATTCCATACCTAAAAGAAACTTCACCATTAATATAGTCCATCTCAAAATTTCCGTAATACAATTTACGGTTTATTTTATTCAGCAACACAGCCATTCTTCTGATTTTTTTCGGGGTAGTTTTTATGGGTATATAGCTATAAGCAACTAACAATTTTTTATCTAAATTTATGGTGTTTAAATATACTTTGTATGTGTCGTTTTTTCCTTGACAATAAGTCACATATAATCCTTCTTTTTTGTCTGGTATTAAATTCCATCCGTGCTGGTTTAGCATTTCAATAATCTCATTTTCTAAATTACTTCTCATGCTTCTTGCTCCCGTTATGATTGAGACATCGTTGCTGCATAAGCTTCCTGGACATTAAGATTGCTTTCAAGTATCAAGGGAATTCCGGGTGTATAACGCTCCATTGCTTTTACACAGTCATGGACAAGATTATTGAGCAATTGCCCAGTTAACTCAATATTAAAAAACATCAAACTTGTTCTAAAGCAAACTTCATTAGTCGATTCATTTAATTCCAGATTTCCAAACGGCACACCATAGTTCGTGTAGTTAATATACTCTAAAACTACCGAAATTTTTTCGCTGGGAATTGGATAGGAATAAACTCCCGAAAAAGTGACAAGATACTTTTCAGGTACGAATTTGCCGTAGATTGTAAATGCGCCCACTTGACCCTCATAATTTATTAAATAAAGATCTTCTTCAAGCGGAACTGTCTTCCAGCCACCACGGAGTAGGCAATCTTCAAAAAACTCTTGGGTATACATCTGTTGGCTATTATTAACGTTTGTCATCTGTTCAATCTCCTATAAATTGTATATGGATCTACTTCAATTGGAGGTTATTAATAATTATTTCTTTAAAAAGTCTAATCAACTCAGAATCTGCTAGATTTTTATTATTTTCAAACTCATTTTCCAACTTACCCATTAACTGTGTATTTTCTTTAACGGCTGCTAAATCTCTATCGGTTACGATTTTTGGTCGATCTTCATGTTCTATTCGTTGATCAGTTTTCAACCGCTCAACAGCAGAAGATAATCCTTCTACATCTTGGATTACTTTCTCTTTTACCCCCGCTTTGATCAATTCTTTTCTCTTTCTACTCTTGGCTTTTTTCGTAATATCGGGTTGGAGAAGATCCTCTACTTCTGGATAATCTTTTTTCAACCCTTCAAGCCTTGTTGTTGCCCTAGCTTGAGCATCTTGAGTTCCACCTGTCGGATCGCTATGAGATTGTGTCATGGAAAACTTATCGAAGACGTTGACTGAATTCTCTAAGTCAGGATTGGTCAATACCAATAGATTGGTAATATGCGATACAGAGTAACGACTAGGTTCAGCTAGCATTGCAGCAATAAAAATAGTTGATTCTTTATCGCCAGTAATGCTTTCAGGAAATGCTTGTAATTTCTTTTTAGCAAGATCTAAATCCAATTTTCTGTACGGATATTTTGTTCCCACCTTATTCTTTGACCCAATCTTGAAACCGTCTGATTCTTGTGGGATTCCATGAGTCTTGGTAACGGGTATGTATTCTTTGGGAGATTGGTTCAATCCCTTAATGTCATAATAGTCATAGTCTTCTCCTACTTCCTCTGCTGGTGCAATATAATAATTAATTGCTTGCTCAACAAAGAAATTTCCACTTCCAACTGTGAATACATTACTGGGATAGTATTTGGCCATTGAAGCCGTTGAATAAGCAATCTGAGCTCTTGCCAATCCCTGATGGATTTTATTAGTAAGTAATTCTATTTCTTTTTCTTTCTCGATTTTGATTTTTTCTATTATTTCTTTATCTTGTGCAGAAGCTTTTTGTGAATCTATAGGTTCTTCTTGTTGTTTTGGTCGCTGAGATCGAATGTCAAATTCTTTTGCTACTTCTTGTGATTCTGGTCGCTGCGACCGAATGTCAGTTTCTTGAGCATTATATAAGTCAGTGGTGCTATATTCTGCCTTGGTATATCCTTTATAGTGTTCTGCTCCTAGTTGCTTGAGAGCTTTGTACAGTAGTTTATCAAACTTGTCGTTATCCGCTTCTGAGTCTGATAAAGATATATCTGGTGTTTGACCTTCAGGATTTACCTTGCCTTCTACATGATATTTACTATCACTAATTTTCACCAGTTCCAGTGACTTGAGTTTATACTTCGACTGAATATCTGGCAATTTAGCCTTAACAATATCAGGTGTAGCATTATCTTTTCGCATAACCTTTTCTGTTTTTTTCAAAGCTTTGCCCAGGTCGGCTTCCTTCTCCTCTTTCGTCCGCTCATCTGGTTCATTTTCCTTGT
>CAZHRQ010000223.1:0-1222 GCA_964535075.1 uncultured Rhodobacterales bacterium
CACCCAATCGCTGTTGTTGGCGTCTGGCTCGGCGAAGTAGGAATGTACAAAGTAAAAACGCCGCGCATCGGCGTCTTCAAGCAGTTCGCAGTCGCGCTGCAGCCGTAATCCGTTCCAGCCCATGTGCGGCACCGACAGCTGGCTGTGATCGAAGCGTCTGACCAAGCCCGGAATTAAGCCCAGACCGGGCACGCCGGGCGACTCCTCGCTGCCCTCGAACAGCGACTGCAGGCCGATGCAGATACCGAGAAAAGGCCGGCCGGCGAGCAGATACTCCTGCAAGGGTTTCTCAAAGCCCAGCTCGCGCAAACGCTCCAGCGCCGGCCCGAAGGCGCCGACGCCTGGGAAAATCAGCCGCTCGGCGCTCAGAATGTCTTCAGGCGTGTGAATGTCGGTCACATGGTAACCGAGCGCGGCAATAGCATTGCGCACACTGCGCACGTTGCCAGCGCCATAGTCAAGCAGAGCGATCATGGTTGAGGTTTTCGGCTTTTAGTTTGTGTTAGCAAGGATGAAGTTTGACGCCCGAGGCCGGAACTGAAAAGTGGAGAAGTCCGCTATCCTGGGCGGCCAGCCGACTATACCCAAACCACATCGGATTTCGGCTCGTTTTGGGCCAGCCCAAAACTAAAAACTCACTTGCGAACGGTATAGGTCCGATTTGACCCGATACAGCGCCGGCACAGCAGCGCAGTGATCTTTTCGATACCGCGCCTGGGTTGCAGTTGACGCATGCGGCGCAACTCGCGCTTGCGCTCGTCCCAAAACGACTTGGGCGCGAGGATCGCGAATACCAGCACAACCACCAGGGGTTGATACCACAAACTCCCAAGCCAGTTTGGGGAGACCCCCAGTTCCAGCCAATTTTCCGCCAGACGCTGCAAGTTGAAAAAAGCAAAATAAGCGGCCAAGGCCAGCATCAGCCGGCCGCTGCCAGTTTGTCGCGGCGAGGTCGCCGTGAGCGGTATGGCAATGAGTGCAAGCGCGAAGAGCGCCAGCGGGTTAGCCACGCGATGTTGAAACTCGACCCAGTCGCCACGATCACCGGATTTGAGCAGCTCCGCGGTCTTGCGACTCGAGCGCTTGCGCCGCGCGAGCGGTCCAGCCTCGGGCGCATCCAATCGCAGTTGATAGCGCTCAAACTCGCCGATGCTGAAATCCGCCGTGCCCGGCGCGCCATCATAACGCCGCCCCTGCTCCAACACGATGTAACGCTCATTGC
>CAZHRQ010000223.1:1232-3006 GCA_964535075.1 uncultured Rhodobacterales bacterium
GCCGCCATTGGCCTCACGATAATAGCCAAGGTCCGATAACACGAGGCGCTGTGGCTCTTCCCGGCGGTCGTACAGGAACACCCCCTGCAGGCGTTTGTCGGCATCGAAGCGCGCGGCGTAAAAGGTAATGTCACCGCCGGCCTGCTGATAGAAACGCCCGGCCTGCAAGCCGGCGATCTGGGTCGCCTGCTCGCCCTGCAGATTGCGGATCACCTGGATGTTCGCCGCGGCCTCGGGCTGTGCCACCAACGTCAGCCAAGTGGTGAGCAGCGCCAGCGGAAGAGCCAGATACAGCAGCGCCCGATACATGCGCACTGGCCCGACACCACAGGCCTGTAAGGCAATGAGTTCGCTATCGCGCGCCATGCGTCCGAGCGCGACAAGGGCGGCCAGAAAAAAAGCCGGCGGCACCAGATGGCCGCTATCGCGCAGCAGTTGATAGCTCAGGTAACGCAAGGCCACCTCGGTACTGAGCGCGCCGATGTTAACTTCCTCAAGACTGCGCAAAAAAAGTACACTGGCAGTAATCAGCAACAGGGTCGCGACAATGGCCGCGAATACCTTGGCCACTTCCAACAGAAGATAACGGTCAATGACGGTCAACATGGGCTCGGACCAGCTTGAAAAATCAACCTAACGCACATGGCGCAGCGCCACCCCGATGGATGGAACTGCTGCTTCAGGGTAACGCCAAGTCCACCATTGTGGGAGCCACCAGCCCATCCGGCAAGTCCAAAGGGGCACTTGCAGGCACCAGAAACCGCCTACAATAAACAGTCGCGCTCGGCACTTTGCGATTTTTGCTTGAAGCTCTGTTGCGAATATGGCAGAAGACTGAGCCAGACACACCATTTTTAAAAACAACGCAGCGATCACTCGGCCGTTCGATCCTTGAATGATCGCTGATCGCTACCGATATTTTGCTAATGGATGAGCGACGCGAGCACCCCAGATTTCACTGCAAGCTCAGAACGGGCGTCATCTTCCCCGACGGCCACACCGAACTCCTGTGGGCCGAGGACATCTCAAGCCGAGGTCTCAGCATTCATGCTGACAAGCCGCAACGGGTCGGCGTGCGCTTGCGGGTGCTGGTGTTCATGTTCAGCACTCGCCAGGGCAAGGAGGTACAGGCGGAAGTCATCACCCGAGTCGTAAGCTGCGTGCTCGACAGTCGAACCACGGATTTTCGCCTTGGCCTCGCCGTCGAGGAATTCCTTGGCAATGCCGAATCCCTGTTTCTTGCCCAAATCGACTACCTATCCGCGCCCATGCGGACCGAGACCCGAGTTCAGTATGGCGAGGGCCAGGTCGCAACGCCTAGTTCGAGCTTCCCCCTGCACAGACGCATCAAGCTCGCGCTCGCCGATGGCACCAGCCTCGCCGGTTGGACAGAGGACGTCACTCCACAGAGTATGCGCATCGCCCTAGCGAGAAAACTCGAAACAAGTTCGGTGCATGGGCTGCGTATCCCAGTGGTGCTGGCGGGCGAACCGGATATCTTCTCGGTCCAGGCGAAAGCGCGCGTCAATTCGGTTGTCTTCCGCCCCATGGGCGCTTTCGCCACCCATTTCTCCGTGTTCGACTACGAGGAAAACGGTCTCACCCTATTGCGCAAGGAACTTCGCGAACGCTTCCCTGAAATCGCACAAGAAACCAGGGTTCTCAGCGACATCCCCAAGCCGTCAAAGGAAGACGACACCGAGGCACTGCCGTCACTCGGAGAACCTGGCCTCTACGACTGATCCGTCTACTTCAATAGTCTCCTTTCTGCAAT
>CAZHRQ010000224.1:0-2970 GCA_964535075.1 uncultured Rhodobacterales bacterium
CCTCCGGGCCTTGGCCGCCGCCTCAATGGCGGCCGACCAGCCGACCGACCAGGAAATCAAATGGGAGGTCGGCTGGTATGAGAGCCGATCGCGGTCAATGGGACCGATTCTCCGGTCCCCCTGACCGCGTTCCGCTCTATGCGTGAATTCCTTTGAGGGACTCAGCGGCAGGCGTGCCGCAGCGCGTCGGCCATGGCCAGGAAGCCGGCCACGGGCACCGTTTCCGCGCGCTGCTCCGGCCGCACGCCGGCCGCGGCCAGCAGGGTCTCCGGCATCCCGGGCCCCAGGGTGGCGAGACTGCGGCGCAGGGTCTTGCGCCGCTGGCCGAAGGCGGCGGCCGTGACCCGTTCCAGGGCGGCGAACCGCGCGGGATCGGGCGAGTCGCCGTGGCGAGGCGTCAGACGCACCACCGTGGAGTCCACCTTGGGCGGGGGCGTGAACGCCTGTGGCGGCAGGGTGAAACACGGCGTGACGATGCACAGCCACTGGGTGAGCACCCCCAGCCGGCCATAGGCCCGGCTGCCGGGCGCGGCGGCGAGGCGGTCCACCACTTCCTTTTGCAGCATCAGGGTATAATCTTCCGCCGCCGCCACATCACGCAGCCAGCCCAGCAACAAGGGCGTGGCGATGTTGTAGGGCAGGTTGGCCACCACCTTGCGCGGGGCGGGGGCCAGATCGCGGAGGGATACGGTCAGGGCATCGGCGGCCACCACCTGCAACCGCCCCGGCACCGCCTGGTCGATGGCGGCCAGGGCCGGCAGGCAGCGGTCGTCCCGCTCCACCGCCACCACCCGCGCGGCCCCGTTGGCCAGCAACGCCCGGGTCAGCCCGCCGGGGCCGGGGCCGATCTCCACCACGTGCGCCCCGGTCAGGGGGCCGGCGGCGCGGGCGATGCGGTCGGTGATGTTGAGATCCAGCAGAAAGTTCTGGCCCAGGGCGCGGCGAGGGTGCAGCCCGTGCGCGGCCAGCACCGCCCGCAACGGCGGCAGATGATCCAGGCTCACGGCGCGGCCGCCCGGGCATCGGCCATGGCCCGGGCCGTTTCCAGCGCCGCCAGCAGGCTGCGGGGGTCCGCGGTGCCCCGGCCGGCGTGGTCGAAGGCGGTGCCGTGGTCCGGTGAGGTGCGAACGAAGGGCAGCCCCAGGGTGATGTTGACCCCCCGGGCGAAGTCCACCGTTTTCAGCGGGATCAGCGCCTGATCATGATACATGCACAGGGCCGCGTCGTAGGTGGCGCGGGCCCCCTCGTGGAACAGGGTATCGGCGGGCAGGGGACCGCGCACGTCGAGGCCCTCGGCGGCCAGGGCAGCCACGGCCGGGGCCACCACCGTTTGGTCCTCGGTGCCCATGCGGCCGTCCTCCCCGGCGTGGGGATTGAGCCCCGCCACCACCAATCGGGGATGGGACAGGCCGAAATCCTGGCGCAGGGCCCGGGCGACGATGCGCCCCTGGGTGACGATGGCCTCGGTGGTGAGGGTCTCCACGGCGGTGCGCAGGGCCACGTGAAGGGTCACCGGCACCACCCGCAGGCCGGGACAGGCCAGCATCATCACCGGCGGCGTGGCGCTGCCCGCCAGCCGCGCCAGGTATTCGGTGTGACCGGGCGCCGTGAAGCCGCCGGCCTGCAACACCGCCTTGTGGATGGGATTGGTGACCAGCGCCGCCGCCTCGCCCGCCTGCACCAGGGCCACGGCACGATCAATGGCGGCGATCACCGCCGGGGCATGGGCGGGATCGGGGCGGCCGGGGGTGACCGGCCCGCTCAGCGGCTGCGGCAGCACCGGCAGGGCCTCGGCGAAGAGGGCGGCCCCCGCGGTCACCGTGGTCACCGGCCGCACCGGCACCGCCAGCCCCAGCCGGGCGGCCAATGCCGTCAGGCGCGCGGGATCGTCCAGCAGCACAAAGGGCGGGACCCCCTGTTCCCGGCGACGGGCCCAGGCCATCAGCGCCAGATCCCCCCCCACGCCGGCGGGCTCGCCCATGGTCAGCACCAGGGTCATGGGGCGAGGGTCCTACAGCCGGACGTCAATATAGGAGTCCTTCCGCAGCTCGCTCAGATAGCGGCGGGCCAGCACCGTGAGTTGCTTTTCTTTCAGGCGTTCTTCCACCCGTTCCCGCAGTGGGGTGTCGGCGGCGGGGGCGGGGGCGTTGCGCTCGGCCATTTTCTGATACACTTCCGCCGCCGTGGGCAGGGGCGGCAGGTCCGGCGGCGGCGGCACGTCGCGGCTGAAGTTGGGGGCCGGCGGCAGGTGGCGGTCGCAGATCATCAGCACCCGGTATTGCCCGGGCACCTCCAGCACCGGGCTGGCCTGGCCCACCGGCAACTGGATCAGCAGCGGCAACAGCCCCGGCGGCAGGTCGCTGGCCTTCACCCGCCCGATGGGGCCGGACCCGGTGTCGCCGTAGCTCTGCGCCAGCTTGTTGAAACGGGTGCAGCCGCGCACCGTGTTCTGGATGTCCTGGGCCCGGGCCTTCAGGTTGGCCTTGTCCTTGGCGGAGGCGGTTTCGGGATTGTAGGCGATGATGATCTGACTGAGGGACACGGTCACCTGATGGCCCTTGAGACTGCGCAGCCAGCGCACCCGAGCATTGTGGCGCATGGCGCTGGCCGCCTGCTGGTACTGGGCCATGATTTTGTTGCGTTCGGTGCGGGCCTTTTGCAGACGGGACTCGATGGAGGCGCGGGCCTCCGCCGGCTGGGTCCGGTCCAGGCCGGCCAGTCCCAGGTTGCCCCGGCGCTCGCCGCCGTTGAGCAG
Organism: uncultured Rhodobacterales bacterium; assembly: GCA_964535075.1. Lineage (GTDB taxonomy): Bacteria > Pseudomonadota > Alphaproteobacteria > Rhodospirillales > CAJXLG01 > CAZHRQ01. The sequence continues at coordinate 2,756 of CAZHRQ010000224.1, forward strand.
GATCACGTAGCCCACGGGGGTGCGGATGGGGCTGGACAACTGACCGGGGCGCAGGGTGCGCAGGGCGCGGCTGAGGGGGGCATCGAACTGGTCGGGGAACACCCAGCCCAGGTCGCCGCCCCGGCTGGCGGACGCGGCCTGGGACACATCCCGGGCCACGTTGGGGAAGCTGGCCCCGCTGCGGATCTGGCGCACCACGTCCTCGGCCATGGCCC
>CAZHRQ010000225.1:0-2955 GCA_964535075.1 uncultured Rhodobacterales bacterium
ACGCGGTCAATGGGACCCGAGAATTGGGTCCCATTGACCGCGATAGGCTCTAGTGAGGCGCGCTCATATGCCGGGGCAGTGGGGTTTCGTGGGCGGCGCGCAGGTCGGCCAGGGGCAAGGCCGCGCCGGTGGGCAGCACGATGGCGGTGCCACCGGTGGTGCCCAGCGCCGTGACCGGCACCCCGGCCTCGTTGGCCATTTCCCGCACCATGTCCACCGCCTCGGCCGTCACGGTCACCAGATAGCGGGCTTGATCCTCGCCAAAGGCCCAGGCGTGCGGGGCGAGGTCGGCGGGCAGGGCCTCGGCGGTCAGACGCACCCCCACCCGGCCGGCCAGGGCCATCTCCGCCACCGCCACCAGCACGCCACCATCGGCCAGATCGTGACAGGCGGTGGCCACCCGCGACTGGATCAGCCGGTGGACGAAATCGCCGTTGCGCTTTTCCACGGCCAGATCCACCGGCGGCGGCGGGCCATCCTCCCGGCCCAGGCATTCCCGCAGATAGAGGGACTGCCCCAACCAGCCGGTGGTCTCGCCCACCAACAGCAGCGCCTGGCCGGCGGCGGGCAGGGCCAGGGAAACGGCATGGTGGTGATCGTGCAACAGCCCCACGGCGCCCACGGTGGGGGTGGGGGGAATGGCCCGCCCCTCGGTTTCATTATTGAGAGACACGTTCCCCGAGACCACGGGGAAATGCAGGGCGGCACAGGCCTCGCCCATGCCCTGCACGCATCCGGCGATCTGGCCCATGATTTCCGGTCGGCGCGGATTGCCGAAGTTGAGGTTGTCGGTGATGGCCAGGGGGTGGGCGCCCACGGCGATGAGGTTGCGCCATGCCTCCGCCACCGCCTGCCGGCCGCCGGTGACCGGGTGGGCCAGGCAGTAACGCGGCGTGCAGTCGCTGGTGACGGCCAGGGCCTTGCGGGTGCCATGCACCCGTACGATTCCCGCGTCGCCCCCCGGACGGCCCACCGTGTCGCCGCCCACCATATGGTCGTACTGGCGCCAGATCCAGGCGCGGCTGCACAGGTCGGGGGTGCCCAGCAGCGTCCGCAGGTCCTCGGCCAGGGTGGCGTTGGCGGTCACCGGCAGCAGGGGCGCCGGCAGCGGCGTTTCCGTCGACGGCAGGTCGTATTCCGGAGCCTCGTTGGCCAGGGGATCCAGCGGCAGGTCGGCCACCACCTCGCCGTGGTGGGTGAGCACCAGATGCCCCCCCTCGGTCAGTTCACCAATGACGGCGAATTCCAGTTCCCATTTGTGGAAGATGGCCGCCGCCTCTTCCTCGTGCCCGGGGCGCAGCACCATCAACATGCGTTCCTGGCTTTCGGACAGCATGATTTCGTAGGGCGTCATGCCTTCTTCGCGCTGGGGCACGCGGTCCAGGTGCAGCGTCAGGCCCACGCCGCCCTTGGAGGCCATCTCCACCGAGGAGGAGGTGAGCCCGGCGGCGCCCATGTCCTGGATGGCGACGATGGCGTCGGTGGCCATGAGCTCCAGGCAGGCTTCCAGCAGGAGTTTTTCGGTGAAGGGGTCGCCCACCTGCACGGTGGGGCGTTTTTCCTCGGAGTCGGCGTTGAACTCGGCGGAGGCCATGGTGGCGCCGTGGATGCCGTCGCGCCCGGTGCGCGCCCCCACGTAGACCACCGGATTGCCCACACCGGCGGCGGCGGAATAGAACAGCCGGTCGGTGGCCGCCACCCCCACGGTCATGGCGTTAACCAGGATGTTGCCGTTGTAGCCGGGGTGGAAGCTGGTCTCCCCGGCCACGGTGGGAATGCCCATGCAGTTGCCATAGCCCCCGATGCCGGCCACCACGCCGGAGACCAGATGGCGGGTGCGGGCATGATCCCAGGCGCCGAAGCGCAGGGCGTTCACGTTGGCCACCGGTCGCGCGCCCATGGTGAACACGTCGCGCAGAATGCCGCCCACCCCCGTGGCCGCGCCCTGGTAGGGCTCGATGAAGGAAGGGTGGTTGTGGCTTTCCATCTTGAACACGGCGGCCTGACCGTCGCCGATGTCGATCACCCCTGCGTTCTCGCCGGGGCCGCAGATCACCCACGGGGCGGTGGTGGGCAGGGTTTTCAGCCAGCGCTTGGAGGATTTGTAGGAGCAGTGCTCGCTCCACATCACCGAGAAGATGCCCAGTTCGGTGAGATTGGGGGTACGCCCCAGCGAGGTGAGCAGGTGCGCGTACTCGGACTCGCTCAGCCCGTGTTCGGCGACAATCTCAGGCGTGATCATGGGGCGCTATCCTGGATGGTGCTCGGGAAGGGATCAAGGGCGCGGGGCGCCCGCCTTCTGGATAGCAGACCCGGGGGCGGGAAAAAAGGCCGGGCCCTCAGGCCGGTTTGGGCTTCCAGACGGGAGCCCCGGCATGGGACGGCAGGGTGGCGATGCGGAACCAGAATGTCACCAGCCGGTCGATGGTGGCGAGGAAGCTGTCCAGGTCCACGGGCTTGATAAGATAGGCATTGGCGCCCAGGTCGTAGCACTCGGCCACGTCCTGCTGCGACTGGGAGGTGGTCAGGGCGATGATGGGAATGTGGGTGAGGGTTTCGTCGTCCTTCACCCGGCTGAGCACTTCCCGGCCCGAAAGCTTGGGCAGGTTCAGGTCCAGCAGCACCACGTGGGGCTCGGGGTTGGGACCATGGGGGCCACAGGCGAACAGGTAATCCACCGCCGCCACCCCATCGGACACATGATGCAGGCGATAGGCCACCCCGGATTCGCGCAGGGCTTCCTCCACCAGGCGGGCGTCGCCCGGGTTGTCCTCCACCAGCAGGATATCAATGGGGGGGTCCATGGTCATCGGGACATCATCCTTGGCCGGGGCGACCCCCAAAGAAGGCGGGCGGCGCAAACGGTCTTGGGCCACGCGGCAATAACGCCCATGGTACACCTGCCGGACAAACCCTGTCGAGCCTCATGGCCGGGGCCCAGCAGTTCTCAGTATG
>CAZHRQ010000226.1:0-1248 GCA_964535075.1 uncultured Rhodobacterales bacterium
TCGCCAGAACCATCATCGGCCAAATGCGATAGCCCTGAACAAGGCGCGCCACCCCCTTGCCGGGCACGGCAGCGGCGTGAGACAGTGACGCCCCGTCGTACACCCAGGAGTGCGCCCCATGAGCACCGTGCAGGTGGCCATCCAGATGGACCCCATTGCCCACATCGACATCGCCGGCGACAGCACCTTCGTGCTGGCGCTGGAGGCCCAGGCGCGGGGGTATGCCCTGTGGCATTACCTGCCCCACCACCTGTCGTTGGAAAATGGCGCGGTGGTGGCCCAGGCGCAGCCGCTGACCGTGCGGCGGGAGAGCGGCAACCATTTCACCCTGGGGCCCGAGCAGCGCATCGCCCTGGCCGACATGGACGTGGTGCTCATGCGCCAGGATCCCCCCTTTGACATGGCCTACATCACCGCCACCTATCTGCTGGAGACCCTGGGGCCCCGGCCGCTGGTGGTGAACGATCCCCTGCACGTACGCAACGCCCCGGAAAAGCTGTTCGCCACCCGTTATCCCGACCTGATGCCGCCCACCCTGGTGAGCAGCGACCGCGCGGCCCTGCATGCCTTCCGCGCCCAGTATCAGGACATTATCCTCAAGCCGCTGTACGGCAACGGCGGTGCCGGCATTTTCCACATCCGGCCCGACGACGACAATTTCAACGTGGTGTTGGAAACCTTCACCCAGCTTTACCGAGAACCCCTGGTGGCGCAGCAGTATCTGCCGGCGGTGCGTCAGGGCGACAAGCGCATCATCCTGGTGGAGGGGGCGCCCATCGGCGCCATCAACCGCGTGCCGGCGGAGGGCGAGGCCCGCAGCAACATGCATGTGGGCGGCCGGGCCATGGCCGCCGATCTGACGGCGCGGGACCGGGAAATCTGCGCGCGCATCGGCCCGGCCCTGCGGGAACGCGGCCTGCTGTTCGCCGGCATCGACGTCATCGGCCCGTATCTGACGGAAATCAACGTCACCTCGCCCACCGGCCTGCAGGAATTGGCCCGTTTCACCGGCGGCCGGCCCGAAGCCCAGGTTTGGGACGCCATCGACGCGCGGCGGAAATCCTGACTCCGGACCGGTTGCCACGGGGCACGGAAGGGACTATGATCGCGTCCCTTCCCCAGGGCCTGTAGCTCAATTGGTTAGAGCCGACCGCTCATAACGGTCTGGTTGCAGGTTCGAGTCCTGCCGGGCCCACCATTCCCTGGTCCGCCCTCTCCCGGTCCGCCCTCTCCCGGTCCGCCCTCTCC
>CAZHRQ010000226.1:1348-2948 GCA_964535075.1 uncultured Rhodobacterales bacterium
CGGTCTGGCCTCTCCCGGTCTGGCCTCTCCCGGTCTGGCCTCTCCCGGTCTGGCCTCTCCCGGTCTGGCCCCTACTGTCCCGCATTACGTTCCTGCAGGGAGCGCACGATTTCGCGGGCGGTGCCGGCGGTGCCCTCGGCCAGGCGGAAGGCGCCCAAAATGGCTTGGCTCACCTGGGCCATCAGTTCCTTGTCCTTCAGGGAGGTACCGGGCCAGGATTTTTCCACCCGCTTGGCCACGTCCACCAGGGCCAGGCACAGTTCGCTGGCATGCTGATAGCGGCTGCCCTGAAGGCGGCGGCTGATGTCCTCCGACACATACACCAGACGGCTCAACAGACGCACCACGTCGCTTTTCAGCAGGCCCTCTTCCTCGAAGTTCAGCACCTTGTCCACCAGATAGCTCACCTGGAAGGCGTGGCGTTCCATTTTCTGTTCGTTGATGACCCGGGCCACACGATCAATTTCCTCCTGCAAGTTGCCGGCCAGAAGCTGGCCGCCGCCATCGGCGCGCAGGGGATTGGGCACGGGGATCTGCTGCACCTTCTGCGTGCTGGGACGGTCACGGGTGCGGCGGTCGGGGCCGATATAGTCGGTGGTGACCACAAAGTCTTTGCGCTGCCGGGCCAGGTTGTACAGCCGCGTGGTCAGCTTGTTCACCTCAAAGGGCTTCAGCAGGATGTCGTCGGTCCCGGTGTCGATGCACCGGCGCACCAGATCCTGTGACGGCTGGTTGAGCATGGTGATCACCACCATGAACGGGTTGTTGCCCAGTTCGTGGTGGCGCATCTTGTAGGTAAGTTCCAGGGTGCTGCCGTCCGTGAGCTCATCGGGCATAAGCACGCAATCCACCATGCCTTGAACCATGGCGGCCTGCACGTCCAGCACCCGGTCCACCTCCAACACCTCGCCAAAACCGATTCGCCGCAGGGCGGTGGCCAGCAGCCCGCGCAGGCGGCTGTCCGATTCCGCCACCAGGGCTTTGGCCTCGCGGAAGGCGCCGGCCGGCGCGGCCTGGCTCTGGGACGGCTGCTGACCTGCTTGGGCCTTGGCCTTGCGTTCCATGTCGCCCACCGCCGCCGCGCGACGTTGGGCGGGGGTACGGGTATCCAGGCGCAGCGCCCGCTTGGAGGCGAGCACCGATTCCACCGCCGCCATCACGTCGGCGGCGGAAACGGGCTTCATCAGGTAGCGTTCCACCCCGGCTTCCTGCGCCTCTAACTGGATTTGCCGGTCGCCGGTCCCCCCCATGAGGATGATGGGGGTCTGGGCGTCCACCAGGCGCCGGTCGGCACGGAGCTGGTGGACCAGTTCCAGGCCATTGACGGGGGTCATTTCCAGGTCGCACAGCACCACGTGAAAGGCGCGCTCACGCAGGGTCTGGAGGGCATCAGGGGCATTACTGGCCTCGGTGACCTGCTGCACGCCATAACCCGAAAGGGCCTGACGCATCAAAGTACGGGCACTGGATTCATCATCAATCAACAACAGCGTCAGTTGCGCCGGGGTCAGTACATTGGCCACCGTCCGCGTTCCTCCCGATCCCCCTAGAGCGGATCGCCCCCAATCGGGTTCACGCTGTGAACCGGATTGGGTGCGTG